>DATBEM010000099.1:0-56737 GCA_036276115.1 Trebonia sp. | reverse complement strand
GCTGCTGGCCGACGCCTCCCGGCTGCTGGTCCTGGTGTGGGACGGGGTGCTGTCGCCGCCCGTCCTCGCTCCCGGGCTACCGGAGGACGAGGAGGAAAACGGGCGCGGCCTGCTGATCGTGGGCGCGCTCGCGACCTGCTGGCACTGGTACAACCCGCCCGGCCCCTATGGCGGCAAGGTCGTCTGGGCGCTCCTGGAGGGAGCTACCGACGCCGACTCCGTACCGCCTGCCCCGTCAGCAACAGCCATCACCGTCCCGCCGCAGGATTGCCGTCGACTGGAATCACACATGCGTCCAGTCGACGGCAGTCCGGAAGGAACCCCCGTGCAGACTTGCTCCTGCGGCTACGTCGCCGCGACCGCCGACGAGGCCTACGTTCACCTGTCGGAGGCGTTCATCCCGGCCGACGACCGGGACCCGGCGGGCGTCGTCCACGCCGAGGCGGCCCGCGAGAGCAGCGAGCCTCCGCTGGCCTTCCGCTGCACCTGCGGCCACGACGCGGGCGGCCCCCTGCACCTGGACATCCACATCCGCCAGGCGCTGGCCCCCGAAAGCGGTCTCGGCCTCGACGGCCAGCGCCATGACCTGGCCTTCTTCCGGCTCGGTGCCGCCGATGCCTGACCACGCCCGCCGACCGCACTTCATCACCGTCAGCGCCGCCGACTGGCAGGCGCTTCGCCAGGCCCTGACCCGTCCGGCCCCGGGCTCTGCCTCCCCTGAACTGCCCCGCGACCCGGCCGCGACCGCCCGCGCACCCGGGTCGCGGGGCTCAGCCCCGGGCGCTGGCCGCTCAGCGACGCCGGTGCCGACCGCCGCGCGGCCGGTCTGGCCCGCTGCGGTGCTCGCGGCTGGCCGCCGCTGAGGCGTAGAGCTCCCGCTGAGCCGTCCGGCACCGGTAGTGCAAGACGATCACGACGTGCGGGTACCCGGGACGCCACTGCCCCAGCACCGCTCGCCGGCAGTCCGGCCCATGCGGACCCGCGTTCAGGCACCCGCCGCCCGGCCAGCCAACCGCCCAGTCCCCAAGCTCACTATCACGCCAGCGCACGACGACGGCCCCGAGCACGCCCCGGGCTGCCCGCCCGGCCACGGAGACCGTCCACACGATGAAGCTGGGGTCAACATTCACCGCGCCACGCCCCTGTCCTTCAGCGGCAAGGGATTGCGGCTCTGACCTGCACTCCTTGATCCGTGCATTTTCACGCTCGCCTTCGTCTCGGCATGTGGGGATGTCTGGCGGCCACGGCATCCACTCTGCTGGGCCGCCCCCATATAAGCCACGACGGTAGTCGACCGATCTCCTCCGTGTGCCTCGTTCAGCCATTCATCACCGCTCATATTGCCGCTCAGAAAAGATAAGCGCTGATGTAAGCGCTCTTTCGCCGATCCATGGCTGCCCGGGCACCTCGGGCCGACCTACCATGGCCACGGGCAGCGGCAATTCGCCGTCCTGTACGCCATGGCGGATGGTGGAGGGCCTGGGTGGCGGTCGATTGGAACGCGGTTGACTATAAAGAGTTCGGCCGGTTCGTCAGAGGCCTCAGGGAAGCGCGAGGCCTAGAGCAACAGGAGCTCGCGGAGATTTCCCAAGTTTCCGCTGCGACAATTCGCCACATCGAGCGAGGGTACGGCGGCGGCCGTAAAATCGGCCGGAAAATACTCCAGGCGCTCTCGCTGGCGCTAGTTGAAGGCGATCCGGATTACCTCTATAACTGGCTGCCTCAGCGTGGCAAGGATAGGCGACCCGCGAGCATGCTAACTGAGGGCGCGGAAGAGTCGGCCACTCCGGCGGTAAGCCAGCCCATGGCAAGTTCATTGCCCTCCGGGCCGGTTGATAAAATGACACAGCAGCATGATCCCGAAGCGGTATTGCTGGCTGACTTTGCCCACTTGAGGGCCGCGCAGGAAAGCTTCGCGAGAGAGCAGCAGGACTTGGCGGCACAAGTCAGGTACGTCGTGAGCGCCGTTGACGAGATCAGGTCTCTCCTCAAGGCTCCTCCTGAGGCTCCCGCCGAGCCTGGCCTGCCTGAGGACCGTTAGCCGACCGAGTCTCCTCGCACCTTTCCGTAGATCAGCCGCATAGTGCCTCTTCCTGAGGTCAGCGGTTCGGTCCCGTAGGCTCGGCGCATGGCTGAGTTTCTTCTGGTATCGACAGCGACTGGTGACCGCGAGGGTGCCGTGGCGTTGCTGCGGCCGGCAGTCTAGGGGCGCCTGGCGGCGAGCGGCCAGGTGATCGGGCCGGTCGCGACGGCGTTCTGGCACCTGGAGGAGTTCGGTGAGGGCGAAGAGTGGGTCGTCCTGCTGAAGACGACCACTGACCGGTACGCGGAACTCCAAGAGCACCTCATCGAGCAGTACCCCTGGGAGAACCCGGAGGTGGCGGCGCTGCGGATCAGCGAGGGGGCATCGCCTTACCTGGAGTGGATCAGCCGGACCACATCCCATGGGTAGGCCCGCTGCCTCCTCGCGGAGCTCCGCGACGACGCGCCGGCCGACGATGCGGCCAGGCACCAGCGGCCCAGATTACTGTGAAGGATTTTCCACACCCTGGCGTGGAAAATCCTTCCAGACCGGAATTTCTTACCGAAAAAAGGCTGGTGCCTGTGACTAGAGGGGTGGGCGTGCCGGGACAGCCGATGCTGGCGGCTACCGCCGGCTCGCGGCCAGCCCCGGCCCCCCTTGGCCCAGGTCGAGCTGAAGATCGCCCGGACACTCTCTAGGACCACAACGATGCGAAACGTTCGGGGGAGCAGATGTTGCCGCCAGGGTCAATCCTACGGACTAGCACCCGGCTGAGCGTGGCCGAGTTCTCGCACGAGTTCGCCGCCGCCTGGGCCGCGATGACCACCAGGTTCCTCAAGGTGGAGTGCTGGCAGGAGTACCGGGAGATCGAGGCAGCCCCCTCGCAGGAGGCCTACCGGCGGGGCGACATCGCCCTGGCGCAGGAACTGCTGCGCGCCGAGGCGGAAGCCGACCGGCCGCTCTACGCGGACATCAGCCGCAGCGGCATCGAGTTCGCCCGGATCAGGCTCGTCAAGCCGCCCCTCACGCCATACCTCCGGTACGAGATGATGGCGTACCGCATCCGGGCGGCCATGGGCGAGACGATCGAGGTAGTCGAGCTTCCCGCTACGGCCGCGCTGCCGAGCGCCGATTACTTCGACTTCCTGGTCTTCGATGCGGCCGTCGCCCTGGTGCACGACTACGGGACCGGCAGTACCGGGCACCAGTCGGGCGGCTGGCTGGTCCGCGACCGCCGGGCCGTCGCGTCGCTGGCAGACAAGGCGCTGAGGTTGCGGGCAGGTGCTCGGCCTCTTGGCGAGTCCCTCGGCCGCGAGGGCCAGGACCGGCGTTGAGGCGGGCGGCACGGCCGCGCGGCCGCGTTGGGGCCGGGGGCGGGCCCGTGAAGAAGAGGCCCGGCGGGCTTGAGGGTTGGCCGGCCGGGACGGGCGTCGGGGGGAGGACGCCCGTCCCGGCCGCCGCCGCGCGGTCCCGGGCGGGAGGTGGGTACCGCGGGCGGGGGTGGCGCGGCCCGGCGCAATGGGGGGTGGGGACGCCGGGCGGGCCACCGTCTGGGGGGCTAGCCGGGCTGGCCGGCCGCCTCGAAGGCCTGGCCGACCTGGGTCGCGACCGCGCCCGGGCCGAACAGGCCGGTGTTGCCGCTGCCGGTGGAGGTGGGCAGGGCGAACCAGGCGTAGCGCTGCACGTACGACAGGCCCGCGAGCATGTTGAGGGCGCTGGTGGCGAACGCGGCCTGCTGGGCGTTCGTGGGGAACGAGGCCGGGCTGGTGCCGAAGTTGGTCAGGGCGAACTCGGTCAGCCAGATGGGCAGGTGGTAGCGGTTGTAGACCGCCTGGATGTAGTCGCGGAGCTCACTGACGGCCGAGGGGGTGTCGAAGTTGCCCCCGTACCAGTGCAGGGTGATGAAGCTGACCCGGTAGCCGCGTGCCTGCGCGCCCTGCATGAACTGGTCGAGCCAGCCGCCGGGGGTGTCGCCGCCGGCGGCGACGGCGGGGCTGCCGAGCTGCATGCCGGTCGCCGCTAGCTGGGGCCAGAGGTCCAGGGCCTGCTGGGGGGTCATGTTGGACTGGCCGCCGTTGTCGGGCTCGTTGAAGGTGAGCAGGATGTTGCCCTCCTGCTTGACCTCGCTCAGGGTCGAGCTCGTGACGCTGCCCGGTCCCCAGATCATCGGCACGAAGCTCACCCCGGCCGGGGCGGTGATGCCGGACGGGGTGGCCGCCCAGTTGTAGTACCAGGACGCGCCCGACTTGGCCAGCGCGTCGGTCGCGCCGGTGAACGACCAGGCGCTGACGCCCTTCTGCGACGTGGTGACCACCGAGGCGGCGGGCGGCGGAGTGCGGGTCGGGGGGGCCGTGGGCGTCGGCTTGCTGGTGGGCGTGCGCGACGGGGTGGGCGCGCGGGTCGGGGCGGGCTTGGGGGCCGGCTTCGCCGTCGCGACATGGATGGGGGGCGTGAGCCGCGCGGGGCGCGGGACGAGGGTCGCGGCGGCGACCGGGAGCGGGCGCGGCGCCTGGCGGGTGATGGCCGCGGCGGCCGCGGTGCCGCCGGCCGCGCAGGTCACGACGGCGACCGAGACGATGACGACCTTCGCCTGGAGGGTGGCCAGCATCTTGGGCACCAGCCGGGCGTGATGGGCCGCCGAGGCAGGCCGCACGGCGCGCCGTCCGTGCCGTGCGGCCTGGCCCGCTGCCGTGACGGCGGCATGGACGGCGGCCGCGTGCGCCGTCGCGGACTGCGCGGCGGCCGCGTGGGCAGCCGTGGCGTGGGTCGCCGCCACCCGCGCGAGCGACGACACGACCGTCCGGAACAGCACGAACGGGAGCGGGACGAGTCCCAGGCCGATGAGCAGGCGCTCGGCCGGGATCATCTCGTTCGGGCCGGGCAGGCAGAAGGCGCACTCGCGGACGTGGCGGTTCAGCCGCTTGCGCCACAGCGGGCTCGGCTCGCCGTCCCACCCGGTGGTCATTCCCATCAGCTGCGGGCAGGGCGGCGACTGGCGCAGCGCGTGGACGACCTGGCGCGAGGCGTCGAGGCGCTCCTTCATCCGGGCGACGGCGACGGCGACGTGGGTGGACGGCTGCCCGAGGGCGGCCGCGAGGTCGCTGCGGTCGAGGGTCCCGGCCGCCTCCTGCCACCACAGCGCCAGCAGGGACCGGTCCTCCTCGTCCAGCCAGCGGCTGGCCTCGGCGGTCTCGCGGCGCTGGCCGGACAGGCCGAGGCGCTCGATCGTGATCTCCTCGAAGTCCGGGCCGGCCGCCTCCCGGGCCATGTCCACCGGCGGCGGCTGGGCCACCTGGGACCGGTAGGCGTCCCGGACCTGCCGCATCGTGATCGCGACCAGCCAGGAGCGGAACGCGCGGGGATCACGCAGGTCGCCGATGCTCCGCATCGCGCGGATCATCGTCTCCTGGACCACGTCATCCACGTCGTGGTGGCCGTTCATGGCGCGGCCCACGATGTTGTACACCAGCGGCAGGTACGCCGAGACCAGGTGGTCGAGCGCACCGCCGTCTCCCCGCTGAGCGGCCAGCACGACTTCCGCCGACGGCTCGTCCTCCAGGGGCGTTCCCATGGCTTCCTCCTACCGTCCCCAAGCCCACTCCTACTAGGAGACGGCGGCCGGCGCGGGCGGATAACGGAAAGTTCCCGACATCTTCCCGTTATTTGGGCGGCCCGCCGGCCGTCTCCCAAACGGGAGCGTCACCAGGGCGGGCAGCAGCCCGCATCGGCGAGCGCGGCGGCACGCGCGCGGCAGTGAGGAAGAGGTATCGATGGCGTTCGGCAAGCACCCGCGGGCCAGGCAGGCGCGGACCAGGCCGGCACGGGCCAGGCAGGCACGGCGCGGGCTCGCGCTGGCCCTGGCCGCCGTGGCCACCACCGTGATCACGGCCGCCTGCGCGACCCTGCCCCCGGCCGGCGGCCCGGCCCCGGGCGCGGCCGGCGCGGGCAGCACGACCCCGGGCGGCGTCATCGCGGTCGCCTCGCCGGTGACCGCCACCGTCCCGGCGGCCTCCGCGAGCGCTAAGCCCTCGGCCACGGCGACCCCGTCGCGCACGCCCGCCCCGGCGACCGCGCACCCGGCCCGGCCGGCGGGCAGCGCGACCGGGCTGGCGGGGGGATCGTCATCGGCCCCGGCCGGCGGCTCCTCGTCGTCGGCCCCGGTCACGACCGGCGGGGAGCGGACGGTGACCCTGGTCAACAAGACGAGCCAGACGATCTGGCCCGCCATCGCCCCCGACCCCAAGCACCCGATCGCCGCGTCCGGCTGGGTGCTGCCCGCCGGGCAGTCGCTCACGTTCACGGTGCCCGACCACTGGGACGCGCGGATCTGGGGCCGGACCGGCTGCGTGTTCAACGCCAGCGGCACCGGTAGCTGCCAGACCGGGGACTGCGGCGGCAAGTTCCAGTGCACCGGCTACGGCTCGATCCCGGCGACCCTCGCCGAGTACGACATGGACGCCTGGGACAACATGGACTTCTACGACGTGTCGATGGTCGACGGCAGCAACCTGCCGATGTACATCAACATCGCCCAGGGCGGGACGCCGGACAAGATCAGCCCCGACGGCTGCGTGGCGGCGGGCTGCACCACGGCGGTTAACTGCCCGGCCGCGCTGCAGGTCAAGAGCGGCGGCGCGGTGGTCGCCTGCATCTCGCCGTGCGCGCGGTTCGGCACCGACCAGTACTGCTGCCGCGGCCAGTGGGCGCCGCGGGCCGACTGCGATCCCGCCAAGTGGCCAGTCGACTACGCCGCCGTCTTCAAGAAGGCCGAGCCCTACGCCTACTCCTACGTCGATGACGACGCGACCAGCGTCTTCACCTGCTCGGGCACGTGCGACTACCGGATCACGTTCGGCGTGACCCCCTAAGAGCGAAATTCCTCATCACGGCCGCGGTCCCGGCCCGGGGCCGGCCGGGCGGCGCGGGGCTACATGCGCATGCCGGCCGGCACCCCGGGCAGCGACGGCACCAGGGCGGGGGCGGGCAGTACCTGGGTCGGCAGGCCGGGGTCGCGGGTCACGCCGAACATCTGCGCCCGGCGCTCCCACTCGCGCGGGTACCCGACCGAGACCTCCTCGAAGCGGACCCCGTCGTAGAAGGTCTGGCGCGGGATGTGCAGGTGGCCGTAGACCACGGCGGCGACGTTGAAGCGGGTGTGCCAGTCGGCCGTCCTGGTGGTGCCGCACCACTGGGCGAACTGCGGGTAGCGCAGGATGTCGGTCGGCTGGCGCACCAGCGGGTAATGGTTCACGAGCACGGCCGGGACCGCCGGGTCGAGCTCGGCCGCGAGCCGGGCCTCGGTCAGGTCCGCCCGCGCCCAGCACCAGTCCTCCCGGCTCGGGTAGGGGTCATGCGGCAGCAGGGCCTCGTCGCTGCACACGACCCCGGTCTGGTAGGCGACCGCGAGGCCGTCTTCCTTGGTCAGCGCGCCCTCGGGCCGGAATGAGTAGTCGTAGCCGACGAACAGCGGGGCGATGGTCACCGGCCCGTCCGGCCCTTCCCAGGTGGGATACGGGTCCTCCGGGGTCACGACCCCGAGGCCGCGGCACATCTCCACCAGCAACGCGTACCGCTCGGCGCCCCGGGCGGCGACGGGGTCGACCCGCCGCGCCCACAGCTCGTGGTTGCCGGGCACCCACGCGACCCGGTCGAACCGGCCGGCGAGGGCCGCCAGCGCCCACTCGATGTCGGCGAAGTTCTCGGCCACGTCCCCGGCGACGATCAGCCAGTCGCCCGGGTTGCCGCGTGGCATCTCCGCCACGATCGACCGGTTCTTGGGGTACCCGACGTGCAGGTCGCTGATGGCGAGCAAGCGGGGGGGATTCGGCTGCACGTACTTCACGGTACCTCACGCGTTACGCGAGACCTGGTGCGCCGCTGGAGCCGGGCCGCGCCGGATCGCAACCCGGGCGAAGTCGCCAATCATCCTGCCAATTAGCTTCTCTTCGGCACAGTCACCGCGCGACCACGATAAACGCACATGTGCGGAGGAAGAGGCATGTGGGAGGCGAGGCAAGGGGGCGTTCGGGAAGATGCATTACGTGGACAACGACGTAACCACCCCGGGCCCCAGCGCGGAAGGCGCTGTCAGCTCCCGGCATGTCATCGACCTGCCCAACGGACCCCTGCCCTACCGGGCCGACGCCGGCTCGCTGCCGGTCCGCCGCGACGACGGCAGCGTCCTGGCGGACGTGTTCTACCTCGCCTACCGGGCCGAGGAAGCGGTCAACGCCTGGGGGGAGGTGGCGGCCGACGGCGGCAGCCGCGGGCCGCGCCCGGTCACGTTCGCGTTCAACGGCGGCCCCGGCTCGGCCAGCCTGTGGCTCAACGTCGGCGGCTTCGGCCCCCGGCGCGCCCCCACCCGGACGCCCGAGCTCACGCCGCCGGCCCCTTACGAGTTCGGCGACAACCCCTACACCCTGCTGCCATCGACCGACCTGGTGTTCCTCGACGCGCCCGGCACCGGCTTCTCGCGGCTGCGCGAGGACGCCCGGACCGACGAGGCCTGGGGCGTTGACGCCGACGTCGACATCTTCGCCCGGGCCATCACGCGCTACCTCACGCTCACCGGCTCGTGGCAGGCCCCGCGCTACCTGTTCGGCGAGTCCTACGGGACCGCGCGGGCGGCTGCCCTCGTCCACAAGCTGCAGAACCAGGGGGTGGACTTCAACGGCGTCATCCTGCTGTCGTCGATCCTCAACTGGGCGACCACCCAGCCCGGCCTGGACCAGGGGTACGTGAACCTGCTGCCGTCCTACGCGGCCGCCGCCTACTACCACGGGCGGGCGCGCGGCGACGGGCAGGGCCTGGACGCGTTCCTGCACGACGCCCGGCGGTTCGCCGCCACCCAGTACGCGCAGGCCCTGCAGCAGGGCGACATGATCGCCGAGGAGGACGAGAAGGAGGTCGCCAAGCTGCTGGCGGGCTACACCGGCCTCGACGCGGGCCTGCTGCGCCGCCGGCGGCTGCGCGTGGAGATGGAGGACTTCCGCCGTGAGCTGCTGGCCGACGAGGGCAAGGTCATCGGCCGGTTCGACGCCCGCTTCACCGCTGAGGCGTACTCGGCCGGCCCCGGCTCTTCCGGAGGGGCCGCCGCCGACCCGGCCACCGATGACGCGGCCACCGCCGGGGTCGGCGCCGCCCACCTGGCCGGCTTCCACCATCACCTGGCCCGCGACCTCGGCTACCGGGCGGCGCTGGACTACCGGCCGCTGTACAACGTGGCGATCGAGGGCGCCTGGGACTGGCGGCACAAGGCGCCGGGCATCGGCGAGCCGCTGGCCGTCCCGAACGTCTCCCTCGACCTGGCGGCCGCCATGCGCCGCAACCCGGCGCTAAGCGTGCTGGTCATGGGGGGCGTGTTCGACCTGGCGACCCCGTTCGCGGGGGCCGAGTTCGATATCTCGCACCTGCACCTGGGCCCGGTCTTGCGGCCTAACGTGCAGTTCAGCTGGTATCACTCGGGGCACATGACGTTCGTGGACGGGGAGGCCATCGCCCAGATGTCCGCTGACCTGCGCGACTTCTACGCCAGCACCCGCGAGGACGCGCCCTGAGCTAGGGTGTCGGCATGGCGGGTGCTTTGGGCGTGGTCGCGGATATTTGGGATCGGGTTGTGGGGACTCAGCCCATCCCGCCCGCGTGGGAAGTCGGGGCCTGCGCGGGGGCGGCACTGCTGGTCATCGCGAACCGGCCCGCGTGGCACCTCACGCGCAACGCGATCACGATCGCGCACGAGGGCGGCCACGCGGTGGTGTCCCTGCTGACGGGGCGCAAGCTGGAGGGGATCCGGCTGCATTCCGACACGTCGGGGGTGACCTACTCCCGGGGCCGCCAGAACGGGCCGGGCATGGTGGCCACGGCGGCGGCCGGCTACGTGGCGCCGTCGCTGCTGGGCCTGGCGTCGGCCTGGCTGCTGGCCACCCATCACGTCACCGCGATGCTCTGGCTGCTGCTGGCGCTGCTGGTAGCGACGTTCCTGGCCATCAGGAACGCCTACGGGGTGGTGGCGCTGCTGGTCACCGCGGGCGTCATCTTCGCCGTCAGCCACTTCGCGTCCTCGGTGTGGCAGGCGGCGTTCAGCTACGCGACCGTCTGGTTCCTGCTCATCGGCGGGGTCCGGCCGGTCATCGAGCTGCAGCAGGAGCGGCGCCGGGCGATCGCCCGGCGGCAGCCGCTCAGCTCCGACGCCGACCAGCTGGCGCGGCTGACGCGGATGCCGGGCGGCGCCTGGGTGGCGCTGTTCGCACTGGTGACGGTGGGGGCGCTGGCGCTTGGCGTGTGGCTGCTGGTGCCGCCGGCGGTGCTGCACGAGGTGCCGTCCCTGCGCCATAACGTCCACGTGAACCTGGGGAACTAGCCCCCGGGCGCATGCCGGCGGGCGGCGGGCGGCGGGCGGCGGGGCTAGAAGACGACGACCCTGGCGCCGACGGGCAGGTGCGCGTTGTAGTAGCGCGCGTCCGTCAGCGTGAGGTGCACGCAGCCGTGCGAGGAGCTGGCGAGGCTGCCGGCGTGGAAGGCAACCCCGCCCGGGGCGAAGAACACCGCCCACGGGATCGGCTCGTGGTAGCTGGTGCTGATGTACGCCGGGCCGGCCTTCCAGGCGACGCTGAACGTGCCGGCGGGGGTGGCGTCCGAGGTTCCGGGCGTCCCCGGCTCCATGCGGACCGGCCCGTAGCGGACCTGGCCCCTGGACTGCAGCCAGGTGATCTTCTCGGCCAGGTCCACGCAGGCGGTCGCCGACGCCGGGCACGCCGTGCGGTCGCGGGCGGTGAGCGCCAGCGGCTGGCTGGCGGTGGCGGTCACGTGGGTGCCTGCTCCGGCCTGGGGAGAGCTGCTGCTCGCGTCGGTCGAGGCGCCGGCCAGCCCGGCCGCGGGGGCGCCGCTGAGCGCGGCGACGACGGCGCGGGAGCTGACGGCAGCGGTGATCCCGGACACGACGCCGCTGGCGCTGGCCGCGCGGGCGTGCTGCCGGTGCAGGCCCAGGGCCAGCGAGGTGGTGGCGATGGTGACGCCGGCGAGGGCGACGAACGCGGCGAGCCGTAGCCAGCGTCGCCGTGAGCTGGCACCGCCGCGGGGCAACGTAGCCACTTCGCCTCCCCATTGTCATCACCAGCGAGCGCCACCTGGCTACTAATAGCTACCACATCACCGGCCGCCCGTGCTACCCGGATAGCGAAACCGGTCTATACAGGTGCCTTGTCCAGATCGCCCGGGCGTGCCCATCCCGTGCCGGTCCGTGACCGGACGATCCGCGCGGGCACCCCCGCGACCATGGTGTAGTCCGGCACCGCACCGCGCACCACCGAGCCGGCCGCGACCACGACATGGCGGCCGATCCGGGCGCCAGGCAGCACGATCGCCCCGGCGCCGAGCCAGGTGCCCGCGCCGATCTCGACCGGGTTGTTGACTGGCAGCTGGCGGCCGATGGGGGTGTCGGGATCCAGGTAGCCATGGTTCTGGTCGGTGACGTAGACGTACGGCCCGGTCCAGACGTCATCGCCGATCCGCACGTCCGCGTGGGCGACGATGTGGCTGCCGCGGCCGATCACGCAGCGGTCGCCAATGCGCAGGACCGGGTCCGGGCCGAGGTCCTGCCCCGGCACGAGGCCGGCCGACATGCTGACGAAAGCCCCGATCAGCGTGCCGTCCCCGACGGTGATCGACCCCTCGCCGAAGACCGACCCAGCCGGGAACGCCATGACCGACCCCGGGCCGAAGGACCGGAACGCCCGGGCGCCGGGCGTGCCCTCGGTCATCCTCCCGGCCCGCTGGAACTCGCGCCACCCCCAGTGCGCCGCCCGCCATACGAGCGCGCGCCGGGCCGCCGCCATCCGCCTTCGCACCTGCTTGAACGTCACCACGGCATTGTGCCGCGCTCGCCCCGGTATGCGCGGGGCGATATTGCACCAAGGGCCAGTGTCACATGGGGTCAGTGCTACGAGAGGGGCAGTGCTACACGTGGGTCAGTGCTTCACGAGAGGCAGTGCCAGTCGAGAGGCAGCGCTAGTCGAGAGGCAGCGTCACACGAGAGGCAGTGCCAGTCGAGGGACAGCGTCACACGAGAGGCAGCGTCACACGAGAGGCAGTGCGCGGCGGGCCGCGCCGACGCGGCGGCCGGGACCATCGGAGGGGGCGACGCTCGCGGCGAGCTGGCCGCAGGCGCCGTCGATCTCGCGGCCGCGGGTGTCGCGGACCGTCACCGGGACGCCGTGGTCGGCGATGCGGGCGACGAACTCCTCCTGCACGCCCGGCAGCGACGCCGTCCAGCGCGACCCCGGCGTCGGGTTGAGCGGGATGAGGTTGACGTGGACCAGGTGCCCGGCGAGCAGGGAGCCGAGCAGGTCGGCCCGCCAGGCCTGGTCGTTCACGTCCTTGATCAGCGCGTACTCGATCGATATGCGCCGGCCGGTGACCGCCGCGTACGCCCAGGCGGCGTCGAGGACCTCGGCGACCTTCCACCGGCGGTTCACCGGCACGAGCTCGTCGCGGGCGTCGTCGTCGGGCGCGTGCAGCGAGACGGCGAGGGTCACCGCCAGGCCCTCGGCCGCCAGCTTGCCGATCGCGGGGACGAGGCCGACAGTCGACACGGTCACCGACCGCTGGGAGATGCCCAGGCCCCCGGGGACCGGGTCGGTCAGCCGCCGGACCGCGGCGATGACGTTCTTGTAGTTCGCGAGCGGCTCCCCCATGCCCATGAACACGACGTTGGACACCCGGCCGCCCTCGGGGGCCAGCAGCCGCTCCCCCGCCACGACCTGGGAGACGATCTCGGCGGCCGACAGGTTGCGGGTCAGCCCGGCCTGGCCGGTCGCGCAGAACGGGCAGGCCATCCCGCACCCGGCCTGGGAGGACACGCAGACCGTGACCCGGTCGGGGTACTTCATCAGCACCGACTCGATCATCGCCCCGTCCAGGGCGCGCCACACCGTCTTGCGGGTGGCGCCCCGGTCCGCGCTCAGCGTCCGCTCCTCGGCCAGCAGCCGCGGCAGGAGCTCGGCCGCCAGTTCCTCGCGCAGCGCGGCCGGGAGGTCGGTCATGTCCGCGGCCTGGTCGGTGTAGCGGCCGAAGTAGTGGCGGGATAGCTGGTCGGCCCGGAAGGGCCGCTCGCCGAGTTCGGCGACAGCCTGCCGGCGTTCCGCCAGCCCGAGGTCAGCGAGGTGGCGTGGTGGACGAGGCACGAGTGAATCCGTTCAGTGATCTCTGGGTGACTAACCGATATTACCCGCGCGTGAAGGCTTGATCGGAGGTGGCAGTACAGCCGATATTAAGGATATGGCAACTTTGCGGTCCGGGCCGGAGACCTCCCAGCCGCCGGCCACGCTGCTCGACAGCGTCAGCCCGTACGGGAGCCGCCGGCTAACGGTGGAGTTCGACGGCCTCACGACGGCCGCCTACCTGCGCGACGAGGCATCGGTCGTAGCCGCCACCTGGCTCGCCAACCACGTGCGGGCGCCCCGGACGACGGACACCCGGACGCTGGCCTCCGGGCAGGCGCCGCTGATGCCCGCCGCCCGGACCAAGCACCCGCGCGGGCGCCCCCCGCTGGATGCCGCCGCGCTGCAGGCGCTGTGGTTCGAGGAAGGTGACGGGGTGGCGATCCTGGAGCGCGGGACGCTGCTGGCCGTCATCCCCGGCTGGTCGGACATGAGCCGCGGCATGCCCGGCTACTGCCGCGACATCATCGGCCAGACGCCGTTCGGGTGGGCGCTGGACGACGCCCTGGACGGGCTCGCCCCGCGCGTCGAGCGGGCGAAGGACTACTGGCAGTGGCGCCAGTCACCGGCCAGCTGGGGCCAGTTCCAGGCCGCCGCGCTCAGCCACCTGACCCGGCGGCTAGGGCCGGGCGCGCACTACTGGGACGTCGCGCAGGGCAAGCAGCCCTCGGTCGGCCTGTCCGAGCGGCCGGCCGGCCCGGGGCGCCCGTACACGGTCTTGTCCACGGTGGGGATGTCCGCCCAGCGGATGCCCGTCGTCGAGCAGGTCATCGATGACCCCACCGGCTACTGCCGGGTGGAGCTGGCGCTGGCCACGACCCTGCCCGCGGGCAGCGCGGCCCTGGCGTTCCTGTGGCTGGCGGTGTACCCGTGGCGGGCGGTCACCTGGTTCGGCCCGGGCCACAACGTCCGCTGGTTCGACCAGCCAGCGTCATTCCCGCTGGGCGGCGGGTACGAGGGCGTGCTTCTCCTTGACGATCCTTCCGGCCTTCCCGGGCCGCAGGCGCCTGACCTTTCCGGGTTTACGGTCGATGACGATCCGGTGCGCTGGCTTTGGATTATCCCAATTACCGAACGGGACCGGCAGCTAGCGCGCGAGCGCGGCTCCTCCAGCCTGGTGCGAAGGCTGGCGGTGGACGGCCGCAGCTGGGTCACTGGCCCCGCGCATCGACCCGGTGCCCAGTGACCCAGCCAGGCGCCCGGCTCAGGCCGTGATGTGCAGGTTCACCCCGAGCAGGACGAGCCACCAGAGGAACACGGCCAACAGCGCGCTCGCCACGGCGCGCAGCCAGCTAAGGCCGATGTAGTGGCGATCCCAGGCGATCACGATGCCAATGATGACGTATATCAAAATGACGAGGCGGCGTAGCCAATACCTTGACATATCTTCCCTCCAGGACCATTGCCTGATGGGACAAACTGCCTCGTAATCGCCTTTTTAAACAACCCCGAGCGCACTTGCGTGAGACCGGCCGGCGCTGGCCTACGCCGCGTTAGCGCAAGAACGCCTCCAGTAGGAGCCAGACCACCGGGGCGCAGATCAGCAGCGAGTCAAGGCGGTCCAGGATGCCCCCGTGGCCGGGGAGCAGGGATCCCATGTCCTTGATGCCGAGGTCGCGCTTGATCATGGACTCGGCCAGGTCGCCAAGGACGGCGGCGGCCACGGCGGCGATGCCGGTGATGGCACCCTGCCACCAGTGCCCGTGCAGCAGGGCCATGAAGCAGATGACGCCGGCCGCGACCACCGCCAGGGCCGAGCCCGCGAGGCCTTCCCAGGTCTTCTTGGGGCTGATGGTGGGGGCCATCTTGTGCGCGCCGCCCCGGCCGAGGGTGATGCCCGCGAAGTAGCCGCCGATGTCGCTGCACACCGTGAGGATGACGAACGTGAGGACCCGCCTGCCGCCGTCGGCCGGGGCGAGCATGGCCGCGACCGTCGCGCCGGGCAGGGCCAGGTAGGAGGCGGCGAAGATGGCGCCGGTGACGTCCTTCACGTAGCCGTCGGCGCCGCCCGGCAGCCGCCAGGCGAGGATGGCGATGAGCGTGAGCGCGAACGCGGCGGCGACCGCCCCGCCGGCCGCCCAGTAGGCGCTCGTCACCATGGCCGCCCCGCCCGCCAGGACGGGGATCGCCGGAATGCGGATCTCGCGCGAGCGCAGCGCCCCGGTCAGCTCGTGCAGGCCGATCGCCAGGGCAATGCCCATGTAGATGAGGAAGGTGGCCTTGACCGTCAGCAGCGGGACGAGCGCGCCGCCGCCCATGATCACGCCGACGGCGATCGCGGCGGGCAGGTTCCGGCCGGCCCGGATGCCCGCGGGCTGGCCGGCTGGGGATTGCTCAGGCTGCTCAGGCTGCCCGGGCTCGGTGCTCGTGGTTCTCACACCGCTCACACCTCGAGCAGCTCGGCTTCCTTGTTCTTCAGCAGCTCATCGACCTGGCCAACGTAGCTGTTGGTCAGGTTCTGCAGCTCGGTCTCGGCCCGGCGCACCTCGTCCTCGCCCGCCTCGCTGTTCTTCCCCAGCTTGTCGAGCGCGTCCTTGGCGTGGCGGCGGACGTTGCGGATGGAGATCCGGCTGTCCTCGGCCTTGGCGCGGGCGGTCTTGATGTACTCGCGGCGGCGCTCCTCGGTCAGCTCGGGAAAGATCACCCGGATGATCGCGCCGTCGTTGGACGGGTTCACGCCAAGGTCGCTGTTGCGGATGGCCTTCTCGATCGCGCTGAGGGAGCCCTTATCGAAGGGCTGCACGATGACCATGCGCGGCTCGGGCACGTGGAAGGACGCGAGCTGGTTGACCGGGGTCATCGCGCCGTAGTACTCGACCACGACCTTGTTGAACATGCTCGGGGTGATCCGGCCCGTCCGGATATTGCTGAAGTCCTCCTTGGCGACCGAGACCGCCTTCTCCATCTTTTCCTCGGCATCGAGGAGGGTGTCATCGATCATGTGGACTCCTGTGCGCACGCGGAGGCCGGAGTGACTCGCCCCGGACGGCCAACCTCACAATATCGGAGGTTCTTTAGAACAGTAGCGGTGCTGCCCCGGACGGGACAGCACCGCATGACCTACCGGGTCAGGCCTGGCCGACCTGGAGGCGGGCGAAGCCGAGGACATCGACGCCGCCGGCCTTCAAGATCGCGGCGATGGTCTGCTTGCTGTCCTTCACGAAGGCCTGCTCGGTGAGCACGACTTCCTTGTAGAACCCGCCGACCCGGCCCTCGACGATCTTCGGCACCGCCTGCTCGGGCTTGCCCTCGTCGCGGGTGATCTGCTCGAAGATCCGCCGCTCCTTCTCCACGACCTCGGCCGGAACGTCATCCCGCTTGGTGTACTGCGGGCGCATGGCCGCGATCTGCTGGGACAGGTCCTTGGCGATGTCCTCGCTCTCCTTGTCCAGCTGGACGAGGACGCCGAGGGTGGGGGGCAGGTCGCGGTCGGACTTGTGCAGGTAGCTGAGCACGTAGCCGCCCTCAAGGCGGGCGAACCGGCCGAGCTCCAGCTTCTCCTTGATGGAGGCGCTGGCCTCCTCGATGAGCTGCTCGACGCTCTTGCCGTCCTCGCCCGCGGCCGCCAGCAGCGCCAGCCGGTCGCCGACCTTGCTGGCCAGGGCGACCTTCGTGATCTTGGCCGCCAGGGCCTGGAAGTTCTCGTTCTTCGCGACGAAGTCGGTCTCGCAGTTCACCTCGACCAGCACGCCGACCGCGGTGCCGTCGAGCTCGGCCGCCACCAGGCCGTTGGCCGCGGTGCGGGTGGCCCGCTTGCCCACGTCCTTGACGCCCTTGAGGCGCAGGATCTCGACGGCGGCGTCGAAGTCGCCGCCGGACTCAGTGAGGGCGTTCTTGCAGTCGAGCATTCCGGCGCCGGACAGGTCGCGCAGCCGCTTCACGTCAGCAGCGCTTACATTCGCCATTTCTGTCGTCCCCTAGATCTTGTTCTGGCTCGTCAGGCTTCGTCGCTGCCAGCGGTCTCGGCCGTGTCGGCGGCGGCGTCCTCGGCCGGAGCGTCCTCAGCCGGAGCGTCCTCAGCCGGAGCCTCCTCGGTGGCCTCGGCCACCGGGGCCTGCTCCGGCGCCGCCTCGGCGGCGGGCGCCTCAGCCGACTCGGCCGGAGCCTCGGCCGACTCGGCCGGAGCCTCAGCCGACTCGGCGATGGCCTCGGCCACGGCCGGCTCCACCGGCTCGACGGGAGCCTCGGCGAGGGTGTCAGCCGCATCGGCCGGCGTGGTCACGGCGGTGGTGCCGGCGCCCTCGAGCAGTTCGCGCTCCCACTCCGCCAGCGGCTCCTCGACGCTGGTGAACTGGTCGTCACCGGGCTTGGTGTCGGTCTCGGAGGCGCCCGCGCGGGAGATCAGGCCGTCGGCGACGGCGTCCGCGACCACCCGGGTCAGCAGGGCCACGCTGCGGATCGCGTCGTCGTTGCCCGGGATCGGGTAGGTGACCTCGTCGGGATCGCAGTTGGTGTCGAGGATGGCGACGACCGGGATGCCCAGCTTGCGCGCCTCGCTGACCGCGATGTGCTCCTTCTTGGTGTCGACCACCCAGATCGCGCTCGGCACCCGGGCCATGTCACGGATGCCGCCGAGGGTCTTGTCGAGCTTATCCTTCTCCCGCTTGAGCTGGAGGAGCTCCTTCTTCGTCATGCCGGAGCCGGCGACGTCGTTGAAGTCCATCTCCTCGAGCTCCTTGAGCCGCTGCAGGCGCTTGAAGACGGTCGAGAAGTTCGTCAGCATGCCACCCAGCCAGCGCTGGTTCACGAACGGCATGCCCACCCGGCGCGCCTGCTCGGCGATCGCCTCCTGGGCCTGCTTCTTCGTGCCGACGTAGAGGATCGTGCCGCCGTGGGCGACCGTCTCCCGGATGAACTCATACGCGCGGTCGATGTAGTCCAGCGACTGCTGCAGGTCGATGATGTAGATGCCGTTACGCTCGGTGAAGATGTAACGCTTCATCTTGGGGTTCCACCGCCGGGTCTGGTGCCCGAAGTGGACGCCGCTCTCCAGGAGCTGCTTCATCGTTACGACCGGGGCCACGTCTGCGGTCCTTCCTTCGTGCGCGCCGCGGGCTCGGGGCCCGGCCAGCGCGCGGCTCGGTTTGTCCTGGTGCCCGTGAATCACGCACCATGCCGGCCAGCCGAGCTGGCTGCCGGACCGAGTGGTGCGCCCCGCCTCGCCTTGGCTGCTCGCCGCGGCGATCCTGGCGTCCTACGGACACGCGAATTGAGACCACCGCCCACGCCGCAGGGGACGCGATTATGAGGTGATCCGTATCAAGGGTACTTGAAAACGCCGGTGGCCGCGCGATCAGGCCCGGGGATGGGCCTGCCGGTAGCTCGCCTTGAGGCGCTCGGCCGACACGTGCGTGTAGATCTGGGTGGTCGCGGGCGAGGCGTGGCCGAGGATCTCCTGGACGCTGCGCAGGTCCGCGCCCCCTTCGAGCAGGTGCGTGGCGGCCGTGTGGCGGATCGCGTGCGGGCCCGCGTCCGGCCCAGCCTGGTCCGGGTCGGCGCCGGGGGCGGCCCGCCCGGCTTCCAGCAGGCGCTCGTGGACGATCCGGCGGGCGGTCCGGGGATCGATCCGGGCGCCGCGGGCGCCGAGGAACAACGCCGTCCCGCTGCGCTCGCCCGCGAGCACCGGGCGGCCCGCTTGCTCCCAGCGGGCCAGCGCCCGGGCGGCGGGCAGGCCGACCGGGACGACGCGCTCCTTGCTGCCCTTGCCGAGCACCCGGATGGTCCGCCGCTCGGCGTCCAGCGCGCCCTCGTCCAGGCCGCACAGCTCACTGACCCGGATCGCCGACGCGTACAGCAATTCGATGACGGCCACGTCGCGCAGGGCGATCGCCCCGGCCTCGCGCCGCCCCGAGGCCAGCTCCATCGCCGCCCGCTCCTCGCAGGACGCCAGGACCGAGGTCATCTCCTCGCGGGCCAGCACCCGGGGCAGGGTCCGCCGGGCCTTCGGGGTGCCCAGCTGCGGGCCCGGGTCGCTGTCGAGCCAGCCCTGCCGGCAGGCGAAGGCGGTGAACGTCCGGGCGGCGGCCCCCCGCCGGGCGAGGGTCGCGCGGGCCGCCCCTGACTCGTGCTGGGCGGCCAGCCACCCCCGCAGCAGGTCCGCGTCGATCCCGGCCGGGTCACCGATTCCGCTGCGGGCGGCATGCTCAAGCAGGTACTGAATGTCGCCCAGGTAAGCGCGCACCGTGTGGCCCGACAGCGCCCGCTCGGCCTCGATGTGCTGCCGGAACTCGGCCAGCGCCGCCGCCAGGCGGGCGGGCAGCACTTCCTCCGGCGGGGCGGGCGCCCCGGCTGGGGCCGCGGTCCGGGCGGCCGTTTGCCAGCGGGTGCCCCGCGGCGGGCCGGCGCCCGGGTCCGCCGTGCGGCGCGGCCTGCCGGGTCCCGGCTCGGTCGTTCCCCCCGAACGCGCCCTTCGCCTAGCCATGCGCCCAGTGTGCCCCAGGCACCCGGGCCGGCACCAACGCTCGGCCGAATATTCCAGATGATGGTAGCCGCGGCCCTGGGCCGGCCTGAGGCGCCGCATTTAACCAGGAGGGTGTGACATTCGGGCTGCGGCGTCCACAGGTTTGCCATCCCTTTAATGATTATCCACAGGCGGGAGACGCCGCTGGCGCCCCATCGCCTCGCGGAGCCATTGTCGATCCCGGAGGTGATGGCATGAGGGCCAAGGACGTGCTCGGCCGCGAAGGTGAGCAGGCGGCCGTCGGCTACCTGCGTGACCAGGGGTTCCGGGTACTCGACCGGAACTGGCGGTGCGCCGGGGGGGAGCTCGACATCGTGGCGGTCGAGCGCCACGTGTTCGTCGTGTGCGAGGTCAAGACCCGGTCCGGGACGGGGTTCGGGACGCCGCTGGAGGCCGTCGGGCGGCTGAAGCGGCAGCGGCTGCGCAGGCTCGCGGTCGCGTGGCTGAACGCCCACGGCATCTTGTTCCGGGAGATCCGGGTCGACGTCCTGGGCCTGGTCCAGGACGGGGCGGGCGGCTTCACCATCGAGCACGTCCGGGGAGTGGGCTGACATGGGGCTGGCCCGGACATTCGCGGTCGCGCTGATGGGCGTCATCGGGCACCTCGTCGAGGTGGAGGCGCACCTGGGCGGCGGCCTGCCGGCGACGATCCTGGTGGGGCTGCCGGACGCCGCCGTGCGGGAGGCCCGCGACCGGGTGCGAGCGGCGATGGTGAACAGCAAGCTGGACTGGCCGGGCCGGAAGATCACCGTCGGCCTGTCGCCGGCCAGCCTGCCGAAATCCGGATCAGGCTTTGATCTGGCTATCGCGATCGCCATTCTCGCCGCCTGGGGCGAGGCGCCCGATCCAGGCGAGCCGGGATCGAAGGCGCCGCCGATGAAGGTGCCGCACGAGGCCGCGTTCATCGCCGAGCTCGGCCTCGACGGGCGGCTGCGGGCGGTCCCGGGGGTGCTCCCGGCGGTGGTCACCGCCGCCGGGGCGGGCAAGGACCTCGTTGTCGTGGCTCCCGGTAACCAGGAGGAGGCGGCCCTCGTACCGGGCGTGCGGGTAGTGTCGGCTGACCGCCTGCTGGATGTCACGCTGTGGCTCCGCGGCGGCCCGGAGCCGCAGGCGGCCCCGGTCCCGCGCGCCAGCGGCGCGACCGCCGGGGTGCTGGCGGCCCCGCGCCGCCGGCGGGACCTGTCGGAGGTGCTGGGGCAGTACGAGGCGCGGCGGGCGGTGGAGGTCTGCGCGGCCGGCGGCCACAACCTGTCGCTGCTAGGGCCACCCGGCGCGGGCAAGACGATGCTGGCCGAGCGGATGCCGACCATCATGCCCCGGCTGGAGCCGGCGGCCGCCCTGGAGGTCACCTCGATCCACTCGGTCGCCGGGGTGCTGCCGCCCGGCAGCGGGCTGATCACCGAGCCGCCGTTCTGCGCGCCGCACCATACCGCGAGCATGCCCGCCATCGTCGGCGGCGGCAGTCATGGCACGATCCGCCCGGGGGCCGCCTCGATCGCGCACAAGGGAGTGTTGTTCCTGGACGAGGCGCCGGAGTTCCACCGAGACGTTCTCGACGCGCTGCGCCAGCCCCTGGAGGCCGGGGAGGTGCTTATCGCCCGGCAGGCGATGATCACCCGCTTCCCGGCCCGGTTCGCCCTGGTCCTGGCGGCCAACCCGTGCCCGTGCGCGAAGGCCGACAGCGGCAGGGAGGGGTGCGAGTGCAGCCCCGCGACCCGGCGCCGGTACCTCGGGCGGCTGTCGGGCCCGCTGCTGGACCGGGTGGACGTGAAGGTCCGGCTGAGCCCGGTCAGCCGCACCGAGATGCTGCACGGGCACGGCACCGCCGAGACCAGCGAGGTGGTCGCCCGGCGGGTGGCGCTGGCCCGGGAGCGGGCCGCCGGGCGGCTGCGCGGCACCCCGTGGCGGGTGAACGCCGAGATCCCCGGCGCGGAGCTGCGCAAGTCCTTCTTCCTGGAGCCGAAGGCGCTCGCCGTCCTCGATCACGCCATGAAGATCGGCCAGGTCAGCGCGCGGGGCGCCGACAAGATCATCCGGGTCGCGTGGACCATCGCCGACCTGGAGGACCGGCCCCGGCCAGTGGCCGCCAACGTCCACGAGGCCCTCGGCATGTGGCTGGGGGCGTGACGATGACCGATGTCGGCGACGAACAGGGAGACGATGATTACGCGGGCGAGGACCGTATCGCCCGGGCGGCCCTGACCTACCTGGTCGAGCCGGGCGACCCGTGGCTCGCCACGCTGGTCGGCCAGGTCGGCGCTCCCCGCGCGCTGGCGGCCATCGAGGCGGGCCGGTTCCCGGCCGCGCCGGGCCGGTACAGCCACGGCTGCTGTCTTTGCGGCCGGCCGCTCGGGGAGCAGCTGACGCTGGGCGATCGCGTCAGTGCGGACGGGCGGGAGTGCGGCCCTCGGGGCGCCAAGGGGCAGGAGCGCGCCGGTCCCCTGGAACTCGGGCCAGGTCGCGGCCAGGTGGACGGGGTTGCCTTCGGCCTTCGCTGCCCCGGCTGCGGCAGTCCCGGTACCGGCGGAGCCGGGCCGCAGGACGCGAGTGGTCGCAGTCCCGGCGCCGCCGGGCGCGCGGGAGGCGGCCGGCCCGCCGGCCGCCTGGGCCAGGCGGCGATGCGGGCCATGGAGCGGTGGCGGCTGCGCCTCGGTGAGGTTCCCCGGGCCGAGGACCTGCTGCGGTACCGGGAACAGGGCATCACGCTCTTGTGCCCGGGCGACCCCCAGTGGCCGCTGGGGCTGGCGAGCCTAGGGCGCGACGAGCCCTACGCGCTGTGGGTACGGGGCGCGACGGCCGACCTCGCGGCGGCGTGCGAGCACTCGGTGGGGATCGTTGGCTCGCGGGCCGCCACCGCCTACGGCACCTACGTGGCGGCCGACATCGCCGCGTCCCTGGCGGCCGGCGGCTGGACGGTGGTTTCCGGCGGCGCCTACGGGATCGACGGGCACGCCCATCGCGGGGCGCTTGCCTCCGGTGGGACCACGGTCGCGGTCCTGGCCTGCGGGCCGGACCGCTACTACCCGGCCGGCCACGCGGAACTGCTCGACCGCATCGCCGCTACCGGGGCAGTCATCAGCGAGTGGCCGCCCGGCCGGAACCCGGCGCGCGTGCGGTTCCTCGTCAGGAACCGCGTCATCGCCGCGCTGACCAGCGGAACCGTGGTAGTCGAGGCGGGCCGCCGGAGCGGGGCGCTCAACACCGCCCGGCACGCGCGCGACCTGGCGCGCCCGCTGATGGCGGTGCCCGGTCCGGTGACCTCCGACCTGTCCGCCGGCTGCCACCTCATCCTGCGGGACTGGGGCGGCGTCCTGGTCACCCGGACCGAGGACATCACCGAGCACCTCAGCTTCCTGCCCGCCCGCCCGCCTCGGCCGGACGCGGCCACGGCCACGGCTTCCGGGGCGCCCGGGGCCCGCGACGAGCTCGACCCGGCGGCCGCCACCGTGCTCGACGCGCTGCCGTCCCGGGGTGGCGGCCTGCCGACGGGCGACATCGCGGTCAAGGCCGGGCTGGAGCCCAAGGTCGTCCTCGGGAAGCTGGCCGTTCTAGCCGTCCTCGGCCTCGCCGAGCGGTCCGAGCGGGGGTGGCGCCTCAAGCGCCAGTAACATGTCCCGGCGCGATTGCGGTACCCGGCCGGCCGGCTGGGAGGGGGCGGGCAGCGGGGGCACCGACGGGATGTCCAGGGAGACCGGCTCGGTTCCGACCGTGACCGTGTCGCCGTAGTGGCGGACGGTCAGCGGGTCGCCGGACTTCAGGGTGTACTGGGCCGAGCCGTCGCGGACCGATACCTGCACGACCCGGTCCCGGTAGCGGAGCCGGAACGACAGGCCCGAGATCCCGGGCGGGAGCTGGGGGCGGAACGACAGCCCCTCGCCGGTGCAGCGCATCCCGCCGAACCCGCCCACCAGGGCCGTCCACGCCCCGGCGAGGGAGGCGATGTGCAGGCCGTCGCGGGTGTTGTGCTCGCGGTCCTGCAGGTCCATCAGCGCGGCCTCGGCCAGGTAGTCGTAGGCCAGCTGCAGGTGCCCCACCTCGGCCGCCATCACCGCCTGGGTGCAGGCCGACAGGGACGAGTCGCGGACGGTGATGCCCTCGTAGTAGTCGAAGTTGCGCAGCTTCTGCTCGGGGGTGAAGGCGTCCCCCCGCAGCTGCATCGCCAGGACCACGTCGGCCTGCTTGACGACCTGCTTGCGGTACAGCTGGAAGTACGGGTAGTGCAGCAGCAGCGGGTAGTCCGTCTCGGGGGTGCTCTCGAAGTCCCAGCGGGCGTAGTTCGTGAAGCCCTCGTGCTGCTGGTGAACCCCGAGCCGGGAGTCGTAGGGGATGAACATGTCGGCGGCGGCATCCCGCCAGGAGGCCGCCTCCTCGGTCGTCACGCCCAGCTCGCGCGCCTCTTGCGGCAGCTTCTCCGCCAGGTCAGCCGCGTTGACCAGGTTCGCCTGGGCCATCAGGTTGGTGTAGAGGTTGTTGTCCTTGACCGCGCTGTACTCATCCGGCCCGGTCACGCCCTCGATGCGGAACGCGCCGGAGGCGTCGTGCTGGCCCAGCGACCGCCACAGCCGGGCGGTCTCCACCAGCAGCGGCAAGGCGACCGACTTCTCGAACGACGGGTCGTGCACCGCGTCGAGGTAGCGGGCGACGGCGGCGGCGATGTCCGCGTTGATGTGGAACGCGGCCGTCCCGGCGGGCCAGTAGCCCGAGGACTCCTGCCCGCGGCTGGTGCGCCACGGGAACGCGGCCCCGGCCAGGCCCAGCTCGGCCGCGATCGCGCGGGCGTCGTCGATCACCAGGTACCGCCAGCGCAGCGCGTCGGCCGCCGCCCGGGGGGCGGTGTAGGTCAGCACCGGCAGCACGAACGTCTCGGTGTCCCAGAACGTGTGCCCGTCGTACCCGCTGCCGGTCAGGCCCTTGGCCGGGATCGGGCGGCGCTCGGCCCGGGCGCCGGCCTGCAGGATGTGGAACAGCCCGAAGCGGACCGCCTGCTGGATCTCGGCGTCCCCGTCGACCTCCACGTCGGCCCCGGACCAGAACTCGTCCAGGTACTGGCGCTGCTCGGCCAGCAGGCCCTCCCAGCCGGTCAGCTCGGCCGCCGCCAGCGCCCCGGTCACCTGGTCGACCAGGGCCGGCCGGGACCGCTGGGCGGACCACCCGTAGCCGAGGTACTTCACCAGGCGCAGCGGCTCGCCCGCGCCGACCTCGGCCGCGACCAGCAGGCGGCCCAGGTCCGGATAGGACTCAGTCGTCACCGACATCCGGTCGGGGCCGGAGATCTCGTGAATCATCCCGGCCGCCATCCGCAGCTTGCTCGCCCGGGTCTCGTGCACCAGGACCGCCCGCGGGAGGTCCCCGTCGCGGGCCATGTGCTCTTCGCTGACCAGCGGCGCCGCGAGGGCCGAGGCCATCCGCGGGTCGTGGCTGGCGCCGGGCATGTCCTCGTTGGCGACCAGTTCCGACAGCAGGACCAGCCGCAGCCCCTCATCGACGGGCGTGACCGTGTAGCAGACCGCCGCGACCGCCCGCTGGGTCAGCGACACCAGCCGCACGGAGTTGACCCGCACCCGGTGCCCGGCGGGCGAGGTCCACTCCACGTCCCTGGTCAGGGTGCCGGCCCGCAGGTCGAGGGTGCGGGTGTGGGAGTGGACGGTCCCGTAGCGGATGTCGAACGGCTCGTCGTCGACCAGCAGCCGGATCACCTTGCCGTTGGTGACGTTGATGACCGTCTGGCCGACCTGCGGGAAGCCGTAGCCGGCCTCCGCGTAGGGCAGCGGGCGCTCCTCGTAGACCGAGTTCAGGTACGTCCCGGGCAGGCCGTTGGGCTCGCCCTCGTCCAGGTTGCCGCGCAGCCCGAGGTGCCCGTTGGACAGCGCGAACACCGACTCGCTCTGGGCGAGCAGGTCCAGGTCAAGGTGGTCCTCGGTCAGGCCCCAGGGATCGACCCCGTACGCCGCGTTAGTGATCATAGTCCTCGCTCCACGTAGGCACGGCCGCGCCGCGCGTCCGTCAGTTGCCCGGAAGGCCTGCTACCTGACCGGAAGACGGCTAATCGTCCAGCAGGTCGGCCAGGTCCTTGACCACGATCGTCGCGCCATGGTCGCGCAGCTGCCCCGCCTGCCCGACCCGGTCCACTCCGACCACGGCGCCGAACTTCCCCGCCCGGCCGGCCTCGACCCCGGCCAGCGCGTCCTCGAAGACGGCGGCGGCCGACGGCGCCACGCCCAGCAGCCGGGCGGCGGCGAGGTAGGTGTCGGGGGCCGGCTTGCCGTGCAGGCCGCGGTCTTCCGCGACCTGGTGGTCGACCCGCACGTCGAACAGGTCCGCCACCCGCCCGGCCGCCAGCACCTGGGCCGTGTTGGCGCTGGAGGAGACGATCGCGGTCCGCAGCCCGGCCGCCCGCACGGCGGCCAGGTAGCGCCGCGAGCCCTCGTAGACCTCGACCCCGTCGCGCTTGAGGACCTGCTGCACGAGGTCGTTCTTGCGGTTGCCCAGCCCCCAGATGGTCGCCGCGCCGGGCTTGTCCCCCGGCGACCCCTCGGGCAGGTCGATGCCGCGCGACTCCAGGAAGGACCGGGTGCCCTCCAGCCGGGGCTTGCCGTCCACGTACCTGTCGTAGTCCTCGACCGGGTCGAAGGGCACGAACTGCCCGCCGTGCTCGCGCGAGCGCAGGAAGTCGTCGAACATCTCCTTCCAGGCCGCGTCGTGGACGGTCGCGGTGCGAGTCACCACGCCATCCATGTCGAAGAGGCACGCGCTCACCCCATCGGGAAGTCCAAGCATGCCGTCGCAGCCCCTTTCGTCACTCACGCTCGAAAAAGCCTGCCAGGCGACTACCCGGAGAAGCCCGGCTTATCCTCCGGAAGTTCGAGGTCGCTCTTGGCCAGCTCCTCGATGTTGACGTCCTTGAAGGTGACGACGCGGACGTTCTTGACGAACCGCGCCGGCCGGTACATGTCCCACACCCAGGCGTCGTGCATGACGACCTCGAAGAACACCTCCCCGTTCTCCGCGGCGCGCACGTTCATCTCGACATCGTTGGTCAGGTAGAACCTGCGCTCAGTCTCGACGACATGGGTGAACAGGCCGACCACGTCGCGGTACTCGCGGTAGAGCTGAAGCTCCATCTCTGCTTCGTACTTCTCCAGGTCTTCCGCGCTCATGTCCCCTATTCTCCCTCCAGTCCGGGCTCCGCAATCCCGGCCTCGCCAGCCAAGCCGCCGCCCGCCACGACGCTGGCGGCCAGCGCCCCGTCACCGCAGGGCCCGCCGGGCACGCAGCGAAACGACCGGCGGTGCTCGGGGCACGGCCCGGCCTCGTCCAGCGCCCGCAGGTGCTCGCCCGTGACATACCCCTTATGACGGTCAAATCCATACACGGGATAACGCTCGTCCAGCTCCCGCATCATCCTGTCCCTGGTCACCTTGGCAACGATGGACGCCGCCGCGACCGACGCGGCGACCTGGTCGCCCTTCCAGACCGCGAGGGCCGGCGCCCCGAGCCCGCGGACCGGGAAGCCGTCCGTCAGCACGTAGCCGGCCCGGGTCGCCAGGCCCGCGCAGGCCCGGCGCATCCCCTCCACGTTGCACACGTGCAGCCCCCGGGCGTCGATCTCCGCCGCCGGGATCGTCACCGCGTGCCAGTCCGCCGCGTGCGCGACGATCAGCGCGTAGGCGGCCGCACGGGCCTGGGGGGTCAGCAGCTTGGAGTCGGCCAGCCCCGGGACCTTCCGGATCGCCCGGTCCCCGAGGACGACGGCGGCCACCACGAGCGGGCCGGCGCACGCGCCCCGCCCGGCCTCGTCTATGCCCGCCACCGGCGTCAGCCCTGCCCGTGCGAGCACGTTCTCGTAGGCGGCAAGGCCGGCATTCCGCCGCGGCGTGAACCCATGCTGGACCATTTCACTTCGCAGCGTACGCCACCAGCGGACCGTGCGGCCCCCCTCTTTTCCGCTTATTCGGCACCGGCCGCCCTCATCGTCACCCGCCGCCGCGCCGTCGCGACGGCGAGCGGTCCCGGCGCCGGCGCGCCCGGCGCTGAAGCCACGTCAGCGGGACCGCCCCGGCCGTCCCGAGCGCCAGCGGCAGCGGCGACCAGGCCGGCTGGACGGCGACGGCCCGGTCGCCGGGCTCCGCCCCGTCGAGGGCGGCCGCGGCGGAGCCGCTCAGCTGCGGCTGGCTGAAGGTGGCGGGGATGTTCAGGAAGCCCCACTTGCTCGGCGGCCAGATGATGACGAACGCCCGGCCGATCACCCCGCTCTGCGGGATCGTGCCGCCGCCGGGATCACCCTGGTGGCCCCGGGAGTCCCAGGACACGTCCCGGTGGTCGCCCATCACCCACAGCCGTCCGGGCGGGATGACGACGCTGAACTTCGTCTGAGAGGGGGCGTTGCCGGGGTACAGGTAAGGCTGCTCGCTGAGCGGGGTGCCGTTGACGGTTACCTGGCCCGCCATGGTGCAGCAGGCGACGTGGTCGCCGGGCAGCCCGATCACCCGCTTGATGTAGATGTCGGAGGAGTGCGTGAGGCCGACGACCCCCTCCAGGGCGTCGAAGAAGCGCACGAAGGGGTTCGAGGGGGCCGCCGGCTGGCCGAAGTCCCAGGATCCGGTCCCGTCGAAGACCACGATGTCACCACGCTCGATGCCGCGGGTGTGGTAGACGACCTTGTTGATCAGCACCCGGTCGCCGATGGCGAGGGTGTTCTGCATCGACCCCGACGGGATGTAGAACGCCTGGATCACGTAGGTCTTGATGACCAGGGCGAGGACCACCGCGATGACGACCAGCACCGGCAGCTCGCGCCAGATGCCGCGCTTCCGCTTGCCCTTGCCGGAGCCCGGCGCGGCCCGGTGAGTCCCGCCCGGGAGCTTGCGCCGCCCGGCCTCGTCTTCGTCATCCTGGTCACCGCCCGGCTGGCCGCCGTCGCTGTCCTCGGGGCTGCCCGGTGGCCTGCGGCCGAGGGCGGGATCATCGGCCGGGAGGCGGCCTCGCGGGGGGCCGGGCGGGGCACCGCCGGCGTCGCGGGCGGAGCGGGGAAGCGGGGTGAAGGCATCGAGGGCGGTCTCGTCGCCGTCGGGACGGCCAGGCCCGGGGTCGCGGTGCCCGGGGTCAGGGCGCCGGCCGGAGCCGGCGTCGCGGCGCCCGCCGGGGTGACGGGGTTGCCGTGAGATCGCGGGGAACCCGTCGGCGGCGGTCTCGTCGGTAGCCGGGTTACCGCGCCGGCCGCCGGGCCCGGGTCGCCGCCGGGTACCATCCGGGCTGCCGTCGGCTGGCCCGCCCTGCTCCCACGGGGGCGAGCCGTCGGGGCGGTCGGGAGGGCCGGAGGACCAGCCCACGGGGAAGCCGGTTCCGCTCATCGGAGTCCCCCTTGGCGCCCGCAGCCCTCGCGTCCGTCATTAGTCATCGCTCATCGAGCGTAGCGCGCCTTCCTGAAGGCGCGTTGAGAGCACCTCCGGCGGGCGGGGAACCTGCTACGGGTGGCTGCGGCCGGCCCGGCGGCGGGCGCGCTTGCGCCGCCAGACGAGCAGCCCGGCGGCGGCCGGCCCGGCGGTGGCGGCGGGCCCGTAGGTGACGGCCGCGGCGGCTGCCTGGAGGGCCGGCTGCTTGAACGTGTTGGGGATCGGCAGGTCGCCGATGCGGGAAGTCGGCCAGATGATGACGAACGCGCGGCCGACGACCTCGTTCTCCGGGATGGTGCCGTCGGGAGTGCTCCCGGGTATCCCCGGGGTGGTCTCGAAGTGGTACCGCGAGTCGGCCGAGTCCGACCGGTGGTCGCCGAGCACGAACAGCCGGCCGGGAGGCACGGTGATGTTGTACGGGCGCGGGTCGCCCGAGCCGGACGTGTCCCCCGGGTACAGGTAGGACGACTCGCTGAGGGGGACGCCGTTGACGGTGAGCTGTCCCCCCGCGGTGCAGCACGCGACGTGGTCGCCGGGCAGCCCGATCACGCGCTTGACGTAGTCGGTGCCGGGGGCGGAGACGCCGACCAGGTCGGTGAAGTCGTCCCACGCCTTCGCCACCGGGTTGCTCGGCGGGGGCGGCGGCTCGGGACCCCACGACCCGTCGCCGCTGAACACGACGACGTCGCCCCGGTCGATGCCGCGCAGGTGGTAGACCAGCCGGTTGACCAGGATGCGGTCGTTGATCTGGAGGGTGTTCTCCATCGACGCCGACGGGATGCTGAAGACCTGGACCAGGAACGCCTTGATGAGGATGGTCAGGACCAGCGCGGCCACCACGACGACGACCAGCTCGCGGAAGAAGGACCGCTTGCGCTTGCGGCCCTTGCCGCCCGCCTCGCTGTCGGCGGCATCAGCGCCGTCGCCGCCGTCGCCCGCGTCATCGGCGCCAGGGCCATCCTCGGCGGCGTCATCCTCGCCGGCGCCGTCGTGCCCGGCCCGGTCATGCCCGGTGCCGTCTTTCGGGGTGCCGTCCTTGACGCTGCTGCCCTCGGCGGCACTATTCCCGGCGGCACCGCTCCCGGCGGCACTATTCCCGGCGGCACCGCCCTTGGTGGTGCCGTCGTTGGCGGCGCCGTTCCGGGCGGCGCCGTTCCGGGCAGAGCCGTTCCCAGCGGTGCCGTCGGGTGAGTCGAGGCTGATGTCCGAGGTCTTCATGCCCGCGGTGTCCGCGGACGATGCGCCAGTGCTTTCCGCCTGGCTCGGCTCGGCGTCCATGTGGCGAGCGGCCCTCCGGGCAGGCGTCAGTTGCCGGTGTTGTCCCGGCGCTCCTTGATGCGGGCGGCCTTGCCGCGCAGGTCACGCAGGTAGTACAGCTTGGCCCGGCGGACGCGGCCACGGGTGACGACCTCGATCTTGTCGATCGACGGGCTGTGCACCGGGAAGGTCCGCTCAACGCCCACGCCGTAGCTGACCTTGCGCACGGTGAACGTCTCCCGCAGGCCACCACCCTGGCGACCGATCACGAAGCCCTGGAACACCTGGATCCGAGAGCGGGCGCCCTCCGTCACCTTGACGTGCACCTTGAGGGTGTCGCCAGGGCGGAAGCTGGGGATGTCATCCCGAACCTGGGCCTGCTCAATCTCGGCGATCGCGGTATGCATGCAAGTTCCTCGTCCTGATCAGGCACGCGCGTCAGCGGATGCCTGGGTGTAAGCCTGGTTTCGCCCCGCTTGCAGGCAACTGCCCCGCTGCGCGGGCAACCCAGCAGAGCCGGTGCCCGTACGGGCAGCGTCCTTTAGTGTGCCATACTTTCGCCGCCAACCGGAAAACCAGCGTCGGAAAGCACCTGCCGGTCTCGCTTGTCCAGGGTTCCCCCGGCCGTCCCCGCGGCTGTCCCGGCGGCCGTTGCCCCGGTGGCGGCCAGGCGGCTGACCAGGTCGGGCCGGACGGCGGCGGTCCGCCGCAGCGCCTGGTCCCGGCGCCAGCGGGCGATCGCCTGGTGGTTGCCCGACAGCAGGATGTCCGGCACCTCCTGCCCGCGCCAGGTCCGGGGGCGGGTGTAGACCGGCCCCTCCAGCAGCCCGCTGCTGCCGTCCTGGCCGAAGGAGTCGTCGGCGGCCGACTGCTCGTTGCCGAGCACCCCTGGCAGCAGGCGGCAGACCGCCTCCAGGATGACGCAGACCGCGACCTCGCCGCCGGCCAGCACGTAGTCGCCGATGCTGACCTCGTCCACCGGCATCCGCCCGGCGGTGTCGGCGGCGACCCTGGAGTCGATTCCCTCGTACCGCCCGCAGGCGAAGGCGAGCCGGGGCTGGGCGGCGTAGGACGCGGCCAGCTCCTGGGTGAACGGCCGCCCGCTGGGCGTGGGGATGATGAGCCGGGCCGGCCCGGCGCTCGCGAGGACGTCGTCGAGCGCGTTCCCCCACACGTCCGGCTTCATGACCATGCCGGGCCCGCCCCCGAACGGCGTGTCGTCCACCGTGTGGTGCACGTCGGTCGTCCAGCGGCGCAGGTCGTGGAGCCGGAAGTCGAGGTCGCCGCGGGCGGCGGCCTTGCCGATGAGGGATACCCCCAGCGGCCCGGCCGGCTGCCCGGCCAGCCCGAAGTAGTCGGGGAAGATCGTGATGATGTCTACGCGCACTGGCCGCTCGCCTCGCCTTACTCGGCCTCGTCGGGGTTGAGCAGGCCGGGCGGGGGGTCAATGACGAGCGTGCCCCCGGCGATGTCCACCTCGGGGACGATCGCCTTGACGAATGGCACGAGAAGCTCCGGCGCCCCGGCCGCGGCCCGCTTGATGGCCAGCAGGTCCTGCCCGTGGTGCAAGACATCGGTGACGACCCCGACGGCCACCCCGGCCGCGGTGCGGACGGCGAGGCCGATCAGCTCGTGGTCACGGAACTCATCGGGGTCGTCCACCGGTTCCAGGGTCGCCGAGTCGACGGTCAGCCAGGTACCGCCGAGCTCGGCCGCCCTCGTCCGGTCGCGGATGCCCGCGAACCGGATGACCAGCTCCCCCGATTGCCAGCGCCGGGCCGCCACCTTCAGCGGGCCAACGCCGGCCGGGTCGGTGTCCACCCGGGCGCCGATCGCGAACCTCGCCTCCGGCTCGTCGGTGCGGACGCCGACCACGACCTCACCGCGGACGCCGTGCGGCCGCCCGATCCGCCCGACGACAACCGGCGCGGCCGGCGGGGTACTAGCGGCTGGCGGGGTACTAGAGGTCGGATCCACGGGCGGGCCTAGCGGACCTCGCCGGTCTCCAGCAGGTCGATGCGGACATGGTGGCCCCCGGCGAGGGAGCCGACCACGGTCCGCAGCGCGCGGGCCGTGCGCCCGCCCCGGCCGATGACCTTGCCGAGGTCGTCGGGGTGGACCCGGACCTCGAGGACGTTGCCGCGGCGCAGCATGCGCTGCGCCACCCGGACGTCGTCGGGATGCCCGACGATTCCCCGGACTAGGTGCTCGAGGGCCTCCTCAAGCACGTCAGGACTCGCTGGCACCGTCGCCAGCCGCGGCGGGCGCCTCGACCGGGGCCTGCGCCTCGGCGGCGGGAGCCTCGGGGGCCGGAGCCGCAGGGGCGGGGGCCGCCGGAGCCTCTGGGGCGGCCTCCCTCTTCGGCCGGGCCGAGCCCCGAGCCGGGCGGGAGTCCTTCCTGGCCTCCTTGGCGGCCAGGCTCTCCTTGACGAGCTCGTCGTAGCGAGCCTTCTTGTCCGCCTGGGCCTCGCTGAACCTCAGCGTGCCCTCGGCGCCAGGCTCGCCCTTGAACTTCTGCCAGTCACCGGTGATGGTGAGCAGGTGGCGGACCGGGTCGGTCGGCTGCGCGCCGACGGACAGCCAGTGCTGGACGCGCTCTGAGTTGACGTCGATGACCGACGGCTCCTCCTTCGGGTGGTACTTCCCGATCTCCTCGATGGCCCGGCCATCGCGCTTGGTGCGCGAGTCGGCGACGACGATCCGGTAGTACGGGTCCCGGATCGCGCCCATTCGCTTGAGCTTGATCTTGACAGCCACGGCTGTGCTACTCCCTGGAAGGTAGGTACGTGCGTCGGGTACCCGCCGACAGGGGAAAGCGCCGGGCGGACCGATCGGGTGCGCCTAGCGGGGCAGACGTTGAGAGGGCGCCGCCTAGCCAGGCCTCAGCCATCCATTGTGCCAGAAGCCGCCCGCCGCGCGGTAATCCGTTGGCCGCGCCCGGACGAGCCGCCGGCCGGCCAGCCAGCCGCGGAGCCGTGCCCGCAGCCGCCCGAGCGGCCTGAAATCGCATGGCAGATCCCAGGGGCCCGTGCGGCGGGAGGGGTTCCGCACCGTCATGAACGGCGTGAAACAGTTACATAACACGCGCTTGCTTTGGCGCTCTGCCTGGCGTGACCTGTGCCACCTTTGTCAACAATCGCTACTTCAGTACAGTCGTGCGGAGAGCGAACACAATTGGCGCAGTTCGTCCAGTTCAGCCGGGTGCCTGTCCACAGCCAGTGACGCCCCGCGCGAGCCAGGCGACGGCCGCCGCCCGCCCGACCCCTCGCCTTTCGTTTTGACAGCTCACGGGCCCATGGTCACGCCATGACCCTAAACACATACATACCGCCTAACTAGCCACGTTCCACCACGTACGTGATTGGACCGGTGTTAGCCTCAGGGACGCTCGCAACCGGGAACCCCGCAGCCTTAGAGCCTTCCGGTGCCGACTCGGACGACATCCCCAGAAGCGGTCACGCGCCTGCCCCCCACAGGCGACCCCATAAGGAGAACGAGAGCATGACTGACAAGACTGCTCAGTCCACCCCTACCCCCCCAGCCGCGCTGGCCGGCCACGTTTCCCGGCGCAACTTCTTCCGCGCCGCGGGCGTCGGTGCCGCTGCCCTCGGCGGCGGTGCGCTCCTGGACGCCTGCAGCTCTGGCCTTAAGGGCTCGACCAGCAGCAGCGCGAGCTCCAGCTCCGGTTCCGCCAGCGGCGGCTCCAGCTCCGGCGGCGAGATCACCATCGGCTGGATCCACCCCATCACCGGCTCCCTGGCCAGCTTCGGCGCCCCCGACACCTGGCTGATCCAGCAGGTCATGGCCACGCCGCAGTACAAGAACGGCTTCAAGATCGGCGGCAAGACCTACACGGTCAACATCAAGTCCTACGACAGCCAGTCGAGCGTGACCACGGCCGGCAACCTGGCCAAGCAGGCGATCCAGGGCGACAACGTGGACCTGCTGCTGGCGTCCTCCACGCCGGAGACCGTCAACGCGGTGGCCAGCCAGGCCAACACCCTGGGCACCCCGCTGATCTGCGCGAACGTCCCGTGGGAGTCGTACTACGCGAACCTCAAGGGCAACCCGCAGAAGCCGACCCTGAAGCCGAAGTACTCGGTCATGTACTTCGTCGGCGCCGAGCACCTGGTCGAGTGCTTCATCCCGATGTGGAACCGGATCGGCAAGGAGAAGGGCAACAACCACATCGTTGCCGCCGCCTTCCCGAACGACGCCGACGGCCAGGCGTTCAGCGCCGTGTTCCCCCCGATCGCCAAGGGGGCCGGGTACACCGTCGACCTGTCGGCCGCCTACACCGACGGGCTGCAGAACTACTCGTCAATGATCTCGCAGTTCAAGTCCAAGGGAGCGGACTTCTTCACCAACGTGCCGCTGCCGCCCGACTTCGCGGTCATGTGGAAGCAGTCGGTGCAGCAGGGCTTCAAGCCGAAGCTGGCGACGGTGGCGAAGGTGCTGCTGTTCCCCGAGGACGCCTACGCCCTGGGCAACCTGGTCGAGAACGTCGCCACCGACACCTGGTGGGTGCCGACCCTGCCGTGGCACTCCTCCTTCACCGGCCAGAGCTGCTCTGACCTCGCGAAGGCGTACACCGCGGCGGGCCACGGCCAGCCGAGTGCGAACATCTCCAACTACACGCTGTTCGAGATCGCCCAGAAGGCCTTCACCTCGGTGGACAACCCGAAGGACCACGACGCGGTGGCCGCTGCCCTCTACCAGGTGCAGCTCCCTGACGCGGTCGCGGGCCCGATCGACTTCACCAGCGCCAAGAACCCGGCCCCGGGCGTGGCCATCACCCCGCCGGTCGGCATCCAGTGGCAGAAGGTGAAGGGCAGCCCCTACGCGCTCGACGCCGTGGTGGTCGACAACACCCTGCAGCCGCAGGCCAAGATCACCGGCGACCTGCTGCCGACCTTCGCCTGACCAGATTGACTGGCCCAGATTGATTGGCAGGGTCCCGTGCTTCAGCTAGACCACGTGACGAAGCGGTTCGGCCGCGTCGTCATCGCGGAAGACCTCTCCTTCACGGTGGGCGCCGGGGACACGGTCGGGATCGTCGGCCCGAACGGCGCTGGCAAGACCAGCCTGTTCGGGCTCATCTCGGGCGACCTGGCCCCCAATAGCGGCGAGGTCTCCTTCGCCGGGAAAAGGGTCACCAAGCTGGACGCCGCCACCCGGTGCCGACTGGGCATCGGGCGGACGTACCAGGTTCCGCGGCCGTTCACTGACATGACCGTGTTCGAGAACGTGCTGGTCGCGGCCCAGCAGGGCGGCGGCCTGCGCCGCAAGGCCAGCTACGCGGCCGCCGCTGAGGCACTGGACCGCACCGGGATAGGCGGGGAGGCCAACCTCCCCGCCTCCCGGCTGGGCCTCCTGCAGCGCAAGCGGCTGGAGATCGCCCGCGCCCTCGCCACCGGGCCCAGCCTGCTGCTGCTGGACGAGGTGGCCGGCGGCCTCACCGACCCCGAGGTCACCGAGCTGGTCGAGATCGTCCGCGCCGTCAACGCCGACGGCACCGCGATCGTCTGGATCGAGCACGTCGTCCGCGCGCTGACCTCGCTCGTGGACCGCCTCATCTGCCTGGCCGGCGGGACGTTCGTGGGCGACGGCGAGCCCGCGGCCGTGCTCGCCAGCCCGAAGGTGCGCGAGGTCTACCTCGGCAGCGACCTCACGACGGCCGCCGTCGAGGCGGTGCTGGAGGAGTCCGGGGTGGACCCGGGAGCGCTCGCCGAGCCGGCCGCGGGGCTCACGGCCGAGACCCCCGAGGCACCGATAGCCGGAACCCTGCCAGCCGGGGCCCTGCCCGCCGAGACGCCGGCGGCGGACGCGAACGGGACGGCGTCATGACCGGCGCGCCCGCGGGCACCCCGCTGCTGGAGGTCCGCGACCTCACCGTGCACCACGGCCAGCTGCGGGCCGTCAGCGACGTCTCGATCCGGGTCCCGGCGGGCGAGGTGTACGCGATGATCGGCGCGAACGGGGCCGGCAAGTCGACCCTGATGCGCACCATCGCGGGCCTGCACCAGCCGTCGGGCGGGCAGATCCTGCTCGACGGCACCGACGTGACCCGGCTGCGCCCGGAGAAGCGCGCGACGGCCGGGATCGCCATGGTCCCCGAGGGACGGCGGCTCTTCCCGTCGCTCACCCTGGAGGAGAACCTCAAGGTCGGCTCGTCCTACGCCCGCAAGGGGCCCTGGGACATCGCGGCGGTCATGGAGCTGTTCCCCTTCATGCGCGACCGGCGCGGCCAGAAGACCGGGCAGATGTCGGGCGGCGAGCAGCAGATGGTCGCGATCAGCCGGGCGCTGGTGGCCAACCCCCGGGTGCTGCTGCTGGACGAGCTGTCGCTGGGCCTGGCCCCGGTCATCGTGCACCGGATCTACGACGTGCTGCCGCGGGTCCTGGAGTCCGGCGTGACCGTCCTGCTGGTCGAGCAGGACGTATCGCAGGCCCGCCGGGTCGCCTCCTACCTGCACTGCCTGCTGGAGGGCCGCACCACCCTGGAGGGGCCGCCCGGGCTGTTCACCGCCGAGCAGGTCGAGGCCGCCTACTTCGGCCTGGCCGGCCACGGCCCGGAGAGCCCCGGCCAAGTCACCGGAGAGGCAAGCTAATGGGCTGGGTCAACGCCATCATCCAGGGGATCTTGACCGGCGGGCTGTACGCGCTGTTCGCGTGCGGCCTGTCGCTGCTGTTCGGCGTCATGAAGGTCGTGAACCTCGCGCACGGCGACCTCGCCATCGTGGGCGCCTACATCGCCATCGGCGTCGTCACCGTCACCCACGTCCCGTACCTGTGGTCGATCCCGATCATGGTCGTCTTGATGGCGGCGCTCGGGTACGTGCTGCAGCGCACCGTCATCCAGGCCGCGCTCAGCCGGGGGGAGCTAGCGACGCTGATCGTCACGTTCGGCCTGTCGATCGTGATCGAGAACGGCCTGCAGCAGTTCTTCACCGCCAACAGCCGCGGCATCGGCGCCGGCTCCTCCCTGCTCAGCGCGTCCTTCACGCTCGGGTCGCAGATCCAGATCGGCTGGCTGCCGGTGGTGATCTTCGTCGTCGCGATCGTCGTCCTGCTGGTCCTGCAGTACTTCCTGTCCGGGTCCAAGTACGGCCGCCTGATCCGGGCCGTCGCCGACGACCGGGAGGCGGCGCTGCTGTCCGGCGTCAACTCCCGGCACGTGTTCGGCATCGCGGCGGCGGTCGCGTTCGCGACCGTGGGCCTCGCGGGCGTTGCCTACGCGCTGTCCGGCCAGGTCTCCCCGACCGACGGGACTGGCTCGATCCTGCTGTGGGCGTTCGCCGCGGTCGTGATCGGCGGCCTCGGCTCCCTGTGGGGCACGCTCGTCGGCGGCATCGTGCTCGGCGTCGCCGAGCAGGTCGGCGCCCAGATCAACATCTCGTACGAGTCCCTCGCCGGGTACGTCATCTTCCTGGTGGTCCTGGTCCTCCGGCCGCAGGGCCTGACCACGTGGAGGTCGCAGTCATGAACGCGCAGGCTGGCATGCTTCCCCCGCTGGTCGTCCCCCGGGTAACCAGGTCCCGCCGCAACGTGTGGTGGACCGGCATCGTGGCCGTGGTCATCGTGGTCATCTTCGCGGTCTTGCCCTACGAGGTGTACGCGGGGACGACGGCGATCCTGGACCAGGCGTTCATCATCTTGACCCTCGCGTCCATGTGGAACCTCCTGGCCGGCTACGGGGGCCTGGTGTCGGTCGGCCAGCAGGCCTTCGTCGGCCTCGGCGCCTACTTCACGCTGATCGGCGCGATGCACGGGATCTCCCCGTTCGCGGGGGTCGCGGTCGCCGCGGTCGGCTCCGGCATCGCCGCGCTGCCGCTGTGGTGGCTGGTCTCCCGGCTGCGGACCGGCTACTTCGCGATCGGCACCTGGGTGCTGGCCACGGCGGTCGCGCTGTTCGTGGAGCAGTTCCAGTCGATCGGCGGCGGCACCGGCATGCCGATGCCGGGCCTTGACGGCTATGGCCCGACGCTGCTGTCCGCCTACACCTACTGGGCCGGCCTCGCGGTGACGGTCCTGGCCCTGGCGGCGGTGTACTTCCTGCTCCGCAGCCGGGTCGGCCTGGTCCTGACCGCGATCCGCGACGACGAGCGGGCGGCCCGCAGCGCGGGCGCCAAGGTGGGCCTGGCCCGGATGCTGGTCTTCGTGGTGGCGGCGGTCGGCTGCGGCGCGGGCGGCTCGGTCCTGGCCATCCAGCAGCTCCAGGTGGTGCCGACGACCGGCGGTGGCGTGTTCAGCGTCCAGTGGACCGCCGAGATGGCGTTCGCGGTGATCATCGGCGGCATCGGCACGATCGAGGGCCCGATCATCGGGACCATCGTCTACATGGTCCTGCAGCAGACGCTCCAGCAGTACAACGTCTGGTACCTGATCGTCCTCGGCCTCGTCGCGATCGCGATCACCCTGTTCGCCCGCCGGGGCCTGTGGGGCCTGGTCGACCAGCACCTCGGCCTGCGCCTGTTCCCGGTCGGGTACTACCTCTGGCGCCCGGGCGAGGGGCGCGGCCGCAGCCGGGCGGCCAAGCACGCCGCCTAGCGGCCACCAGCCGCCGCGCGACCACGGGTAGCGCCGGCCCGCCCTAGCGGCGGGCCGGCGCTACGCGTACTTGGTGATGTCGGCGACGGTGAAGCCCTGGTCCTGGATGTGGCGGAACAGGTGGATCATCATGTGCACCATGCTCTCGCCGTGCAGCTGGGCCGGGCCGCGGAAATGGCAGAGGATGATGTCGCCGGGGCTGAGGTGATGGCCGGCGGTCTGGTACTCCATGTCGGTGATCTCCATCGACTCCTTCCAGAGCATCAGCCCCTTGAGGCCGGCCTGGCTGGCGGCAGAGATCGTCGTCTGGTTGTAGTTGCCGCCCGGCGGCCGGAAGATGTAGGGCGTCACCCCGTACTCCCGGTGCAGCTTGTCCTGCTGGCCGGAGATCTCCGCCAGCTGCCGGGCAGCCGGCAGGGCGGGCATGTCGAGCGGGTGGCTCACCGTGTGGTTCTGGATCGACACGTAGCCGGTCTCGTAGAGCTTCTCGAAGTAGGCGTAGTCGTCCTTGATCAGCACGTCAGCGAGGCTGATGGTGACGGGGACCCGGAAGTCCGCCACCATCTGGATGAACTTCGGGTCCTTCTCGATGCCGTCATCGATCGTGACGAACACGACCTTCTCCGTCATCGGCACCCGCGAGAACGTCGGCGGCCTGGACGCGCTCAGCGTGACCGGCTTGACGGCCGGCGGCGGCGGGGCGGCCGCGAACGGCTTCAGCCCCAGGTAGCGCTGGCTGATCAGCTCGGCGTCCACGCCGGCGGTCGCGCTGGCAGCTCCGGCCGGGCGGCTAGCGGCGGCGCTGGTGGCGGCCCCCGGAGCGGCACTGGCCGGCGGGGCCGACCCGGGCCGCGCCCCCGGCTGGCTCGCGCCCGGGTCGCAGGCGGCCACCAGCGACCCGAGGGCGGCGATGCCCGCCGCGCCCCCCAGGAAGCGCCGCCGCGACCAGGGCTGGCGGGCGGTATCGGTGACGATCCGGGGTACATCCATGGTCGCCGAACTTTACCCGCAGGCCAGGCCGTTAAGTACCCAAATGCCCGGCGCTGCCCGGCGCTGCCCGGCGCTGCCCGGGCAGCGGGGCGGCCGTACGGCACAATGAGGGAATGCTGCTGGCAGAGGTCGCCGCCGTGTCGCGGGAGGTGGCCGCGACGAGCGCGCGGCTGGCCAAGGTCGCCGCGCTGGCGATGGCGCTGCGGGACGCTGGTCCCGGCGAGGCGCCCATCGTGGTCGCCTACCTGTCCGGGGAACTGCCGCAACGGCAGATCGGGGTCGGGTGGGCCGCCCTGCGCGCTGCCCCGCCCCCGGCCGGAACCGCGTCGCTGACGGTCCCGGAGGTGGACGCGGCCCTCACCCGGATCGGCGCCGTCGCCGGGAAGGGCTCCACCGCCGAGCGCAAGCGCCTGCTCGGGGAGCTCTTCAGCCAGGCGACCGAGCCCGAGCAGTACTTCCTCGTGCGGCTGCTGTCGGGGGAACTGCGGCAGGGGGCGCTCGACGGCGTCATGACCGACGCGGTCGCCAAGGCGGCCGATGTCCCGGTGGCCGGCGTGCGGCGGGCGGTCATGCTCAGCGGGTCACTCCCCCGCGCGGCCCAGGCTGCCCTCGATGGCGGCGCCGCCGCCCTGGCCGGCTTCGGCTTGCAGGTCGGGCAGCCGCTCAGGCCCATGCTGGCCGCGAGCGAGGCCACGATCGAGGAGGCGCTGGCCAAGGCGGGCGGCCAGGCGGCGGTCGAGTGGAAGCTCGACGGCGTCCGCGTCCAGGCGCACATCGCCGACGGCCAGGTACGGCTGTTCACCCGGACCCTGGACGAGATCACCGCGCGGATGCCGGAGGTCGTCGCCAGCTTGCGGGACCTGCCGGTCAGGTCGGCCGTCCTTGACGGGGAGCTGATCGCGCTGCGCGACGACGGCCGCCCGCTCCCCTTCCAGGACACCGCCGCCCGCGCTGCCAGCGAGGCCGGCACCACGGTCGCGCTGTCGGCGTACTTCTTCGACATCCTGCACCGCGACGGCACCGACCTGATCGACCGGCCAGACGCCGAGCGGCACGCCGAGCTCGCCCGGGTGGTGCCGCCCGCGTTGCTGATGCCCCGCATCGTCACCGCCGACCCGGCCCAGGCGGCCGTGTTCTTCGCCGACTCGCTCGCCCACGGCCACGAGGGCGTCGTCGTCAAGTCGCCTGGCGCGCCCTACGCGGCCGGGCGGCGCGGCGCGGCCTGGATCAAGGTAAAGCCGCGGCACACACTTGACCTGGTCGTGCTGGCCGTCGAGTGGGGCCACGGGCGGCGCCAGGGCTGGCTGTCCAACCTGCACCTGGGCGCCCGGGCGGCGTCCCCCGGGGGGCGGCCCCCCGGGCCCCCCGGCCCGCGCCAGCTGGCCGCTGCGTACCCCGACGGGTGGGTGATGCTCGGCAAGACGTTCAAGGGCCTCACCGACGAGCTCCTCACCTGGCAGACGGCGCGGCTGCTGGAGCTGGCGGACCATCGCGACGACTGGACGGTCTACGTCCGGCCCGAGCTCGTGGTCGAGATCGCGTTCGACGGCGTTCAGCGCAGTCCCCGCTACCCGGGCGGGGTGGCGCTGCGCTTCGCCCGCGTGCTGCGCTACCGCGAGGACAAGGCAGCCGCCGAGGCGGACACGATCGAGACCGTCCGGGCACTGTCTGCTAGCTGACGCCGTCGGCCGGCTAGCGAGCCGGCCGACCGGCACGGGCCGAGACCGGGCCCGTGGTTCCTTGCGCTGTGCCTACTTCTTGCGCTCTGCCTACTTCTTTCGCTTGGGCTTCTTGCCGCCCTTGCCGCCGAACGCGGCCGGGATGTTGCCCGCCTGGCCGCCGCCGGGGAGCGGGGGCAGCGACCCGGGCCCGCCCCGGAAGCCGCCGAAACCGCCGTCGCCGCCGGTCAGCCCGGGGATGCCGCCACCCTCGGTCGCCTCGCGCAGCATCTCCGACAGCTCCGCCATCGACTTGGGCGACGGCGCTGCCTCGGGGGCGTCGGCCGGGCCGGCGGCCTGCCCGGCCGCGGCGGCCAGGGCCGCCTTGCGCGGGTCGCCGCCGGGGTGCTTGCGCTTGGCCTTCGCGGCCTTGGCCGCCTTGCCCCCGGGACGGCGGCCGCCCAGGCCCGGCGGCATGCCCGGCATGCCGCCGCCGAGCATCATCTTCATCGCTCGCTGGCCCTCGAAGAAGTTCGTGACGAGCTGGTTCACCTCGCCGACGGAGACGCCGGAGCCGTTGGCGATCCGCAGCCGCCGGGAGCCGTTGATGAGCTTGGGGTTACGCCGCTCGTCGGGGGTCATCGACCGCACGATGGCCTCCGCCCGGCTGATGTCCTTGTCGTTGACCTGGGACAGCAGCTCCTTGTTGCGGGCGGCGCCGGGCATCATGCTCAGCAGGTTCGTGATCGGCCCCATCTTGCGCAGCATGCTGAGCTGCTCGATGAAGTCCTCGAGGGTGAACCCCTCGCCCGACATCATCCGGGCGGCCATCGACTCGGCCTGCGACTGGTCGAACGCCTTCTCGGCCTGCTCGATCAGGGTGAGCATGTCGCCCATGTCGAGGATCCGGGACGCCATCCGGTCGGGGTGGAACATGTCGAAGTCCGACTGCTTCTCACCGGTGGAGGCGAACATGATCGGCCGGCCGGTGAGCACGGCGATCGACAGCGCGGCGCCACCGCGGGCGTCGCCGTCGAGCTTGGTCAGCGCCACCGCGTCGTAGTCAACGCCGTCGAGGAACGCCTGCGCGGTCGCGACGGCGTCCTGGCCGATCATCGCGTCCACGACGAACAGCACCTCGTCCGGGTCGACCGCGTCGCGGATCGCCCGGGCCTGGCTCATCATCTCCGCGTCGATGCCCGTCCGGCCGGCGGTGTCGATGATCACCATGTTGTGCTGGGTGCGGCGGGCCTCATCGATCGAGGCGCGGGCCACCTGGACCGGGTCGCCGACCCCGTTGCCGGGCTGCGGCGCGTAGACGGGGACGCCCGCTCGCTGGCCGATCACCTGCAGCTGGTCGACCGCGTTGGGCCGCTGCAGGTCACAGGCCACCAGCAGCGGGGTGTTGCCCTGCTCCCGCAGCCAGAAGGCGAGCTTGCCCGCGAGGCTCGTCTTGCCCGCGCCCTGCAGGCCCGCGAGCATGATGACGGTCGGCGCGACCTTGGCGAACCGCAGCCGCCGGGTCTCGCCGCCCAGGATCGCGATGAGCTCCTCATGCACGATCTTGATGACCTGCTGGGCGGGGTTCAGCGCGGCCGAGACCTCCTCGCCGCCGGCCCGCTCCTTGATCCGCGCGGTGAACTGGCGCACGACGGGCAGCGCGACGTCCGCCTCGAGCAGCGCGATGCGGATCTCCCGCGCGGTGGCGTCAATGTCGGCGGCCGACAGCCGCCCCTTGCCCCGCAGCGAGGAGAAGACCTGGGTTAGCCGGTCCGATAGGGTCTCAAACACATAGCCAGATTACCGGCTCCCGGACGGCAATCGGGGAGACGACGGCCGGAGGTTCAAGGTTGTCGCAGGGCGCGCGCCACGGCGGCCCGCACCGGGGGCTCCGGGGGGCGTCCCCCGGGGGGCTAGCTCGGCGCGAGGGCCGATAGCACGGCGGCGACGGTCTGCCTGCGCAGGCCCGGGTCGGCCAGCGGGGCGCCGGCCGCGTCGGTCACGTAGAACACGTCGACCGCCTCCGCTCCCAGCGTCTCCACCCGGGCGGCCCGCACGTTCAGGCCGCAGTCGCCCAGCGCCCGCCCGATCCGCCACAGCAGGCCAGGCTCGTCGTGCGCCCTAACCTCGACGAGCGTCGCGGTCCGGGACGCGTCGTCCACCAGGGTCACCTTCGGCGGCGGGGTGATGGCGCCGGGCGGCCGGGCGTTGCGGGCGCGCCGCTCCAGCCGGTCCTCCACGTCCAGCCGGCCCTCCAGCATGCGCCGCAGGTCGGCCGTGACGAGCTCGGCGTCCGGCGGGTCGCCGTACTCGGGCAGGACGCTGAAGACGGTGACGGCGGTCTCGCCAATGGCCTTGGCGGTGGCGCCGCGCACCGCGAGCCGGTGCGAGGCGAGCACCCCGGCAGCCCGCCACAGCAGGCCGGGCCGGTCGCGGGCGACCACGGTGACGTGGCCGTCCTTGACGATGGCGGCCGGGGCGCCCGCGCGGACGAGGGCCATCTGGTCCTCGTCGAGCGCGCCCGGCTCGGGCAGCGGGTCGCCGTCCAGAACCGCCGATACCCGCCGGACAAGGTCGGTGACGAGGCCGGCCTTCCTGTCGTTCCAGGCGGCCGGGCCGGTCGCGAGCCCGTCGGCCTGCGCCAGGGCGTGCAGCAACTCCAGCAGCAGCTGGCTTCCGATCGTGGCGGCGACGCTGCTCACGGTCACCGGGTCGTCCAGGTCGCGCCGGGTCGCCACCGACGGCAGCAGCAGGTGGTGCCGGGCGGCCTGGGCGATGACCTCGGCGTCCGCCTCGGACAGGCCCAGCCGGCGGGCCACGTCGCGGGCGACGACCTCGCCGGAGACGCTGTGGTCACCGGGCCAGCCCTTGCCGATGTCGTGCAGCAGGCAGGCGAGCAGCAGCAGGTCAGGGCGGGCCACGTCGCGGGTCAGGGCGGCCGCGTTGGCCGCGCACTCGACCAGGTGGCGGTCGACCGTGAAGCGGTGCAGCGGGTTGCGCTGGGGCCGGTTGCGCACCCGCTCCCAGTCCGGGATGAGCGGCGTGAGCAGCCCTTCCTGGTCCAGCGCCTCCCACACCGGGATCGCCGCCGGGCCTGCCCCGAGCAAGGTGATCAGGGCGTCCCGCGCTTCGGCGGGCCACGGGACCGGCAGCGGCGGGCACTCGGCCAGCCGGGTCAGGCAGCGGGGGGCGAGCGGCAGCCCGGCCTGCGCGGCCGCGGCGGCGGCCCGCAGGACCAGGGAAGCGTCGGTGGCCGGGCTGGCCGCGCGGGCCAGGACGACCTCGCCCTCTTGCTCGACCACCCCGTCGGCGAGCGGGCGGCGCTCCAGCTTGCCCCGCCGCATCCGGACCCCGAGGCCACGGCGGCCGCCGGCCCGCTCGGCCTGGCGGAAGGCGTGGTCCACGGCGTAGGCGACGGTGCGGCCGGCGCCGGCCAGGTTGCGCAGCAGCGCGTCCCCGTCCAGCAGCCCGAGGGCGCGGGCGACCTCGTCCTGCTCCTCCAGCACGAGCCGGTCCAGGCGGCGGCCGGTGACCTCGTGGAGCACGTGCCGCGCGTCGAGGACCTGCTCGTACGCGGCCCGTACCTTCGGGCCGGGGGCCGGGGCGACCCAGGCGGCGGCGACGGCCTGGATGGCCTGGACGTCCCGCTGGCCGCCGCGGGACTCCTTCAGGTCCGGCTCAAGCAGGAAGGCGAGCTCGCCGTGCAGCCGGGCTCGCTCTTCTTGCAGTACCCGCAGCTCGGCCAGCCGGGTGCGGGCGGCGGCCCGCCAGTCCTCCAGGGCGCCTTCCCGCAGCCGGGTGGTCAGGTCGGGGTCGCCGGCGATGTGCCGGGCGCTCAGCAGCCCCAGCGCCACCTTGAGGTCATTGCGGGCCACCCGCCGGGCCTGCGGGACGGTGCGCACGGCATGGTCGAGCCGGGCGCCGGAATCCCATACCGGATACCAGATCCGGTCCGCGACCGCGGCGATCCCGTCCCGCCCGTCGTGCAGCAAGAGCACGTCCAGGTCGCTGCCGGGCAGGAGCTCCTTGCGGCCGTAGCCGCCCACCGCCACGAGGGCGACCCCGGGCTCGGCCCCCAGCATCCCCGCTAGCCAGCGGTCGGTTTCCGTTGTCCTTCGGCCTCGGTCGGCCGCGAAAGAGGTCATTGCGCTCACCAGGTCCCCCGGAAACTAGCGCGCGCCAAGGCTGGCCCACGCGGGCGGCTGCGGTCCCCTGACAGATAACGCCCTGCTCACAGGGCGTCGGTACCCCGCTCCCCGGTCCGTACCCGCACAACGGTGTCAATCGGGGTGACCCAGACCTTGCCGTCGCCGATGCGGCCGGTCTGGGCCGCCTTGGAGATGACGCCCAGCAGGTCCTCGGCGTCCTCGTCGTCGCACACGACCTCGACGCGGACCTTCGGGACCAGGTCAACCTGGTACTCGGCCCCGCGGTAGACCTCGGTGTGGCCGCGCTGGCGGCCGTAGCCGCTCGCCTCGCTGACCGTCATGCCGTGGATCCCGAACGCCTGCAGCGCGGCCTTGACGTCATCGAGCTTGAATGGCTTGATTACGGCCGTAATCAGCTTCACTGTGACCACCAACCTTCTCTTTCACCTGCTCCGACAATGCCTTAGCGGCGTTTCATCCGTCTAGTCGGAGTGTGTCAGTGATGTGAAACAGGCAGCCTCGCTGTTACGGGCGCGTTTCGGGGGGCGGAATAGGGCTCGGCTCAGCCGATGATGGCGTCCACGAACGTAACCGCGTCGAAGGGCGCCAGGTCGTCGGGCCCCTCGCCCAGCCCGACGAGCTTGACCGGGACGCCCAGCTCCTGCTGGACGGCGATCACGATGCCGCCCTTGGCGGTGCCGTCGAGCTTGGTGAGGACGATGCCGCTCACGTTGACGACCTCGGCGAACACCCGGGCCTGGCGCAGCCCGTTCTGCCCGGTGGTGGCGTCCAGGACCAGCAGCACCTCATCCACGCTGGCCTTCTTCTCGATGACGCGCTTGACCTTGCCGAGCTCGTCCATCAGGCCGGTCTTGGTGTGCAGGCGGCCGGCGGTGTCGACGAGGACCACGTCGACCTCGGACTCGATGCCCTTGCTGACCGCCTCGAACGCGACGCTGGCGGGGTCGGCCCCCTCCTTCTCGGAGGACACGGTCTGCGCCCCGACCCGCTCGCCCCAGGTCTGCAGCTGCTGGGCCGCCGCCGCCCGGAACGTGTCGGCCGCCCCCAGCACCACCGTCTGCCCGTCGCCGACCAGCGCGCGGGCGAGCTTGCCGCAGGTGGTGGTCTTCCCCGTGCCGTTGACGCCCACCATCATGATGACGGCCGGGTGCCCGTCGTGCCGCTGCGTGGCGACGGCCCGGCTGGCGGCCATCTCGACCTGCCCGAGCAACTCGGCCCGGAGCATCTCCCGCACCTCGTCGGCGGTCCGGGTGCCCTCCACCTTGACCTTCGTCCGCAGGTCGGTCACGATCTGCCGGGACGGCCCGACCCCCACGTCCGCGGTGATCAGCACTTCCTCGATCTCGTCCCAGGTCTCGTCGTCAAGCCGGTCGCGCGACAGCAGCGTCAGCAGCACCCCGCCGAAGCCGCTCTGCGAGCGCGCCAGCCGTGCCCGCAGCCGCGCCATCCGCCCGGCCGACGGCGGGGGCTTCTCCAGGGCCGGCCCGGCCGGCGCCTCCGGGGCGGGCGCCTGCGCGGTCCCGGGCCGGGGCGGGGCGATGGTCCCGCCCGCGCCACTGTCCTCGGCGCCACTGTCCTGGGTGCGGCCGGCCGGCTCGGCGGTCGTGGTCCCGCTCCCGGCCACCTGGTCAGTGGTGCCGCGCGGCACTCCCCGCGAGCTCCGCGAGCGCACGAAGAACGTGCTCCCGATGCCACCGAGCAGGAGCACGGCGATCACAACGATCAGGATTATGTATTCCATAACACCCACAGTCTGCCAGTTGCGATCCTCGCTCGCGGGTCAGCAGCGAGCGCCAGGCTCTAGCTTGCCGTATCTCCCCGCCGCGGCGGGTGCCAACCCCGCCGCATCGCCTCGCCGAATCGCCTCGCCCGCACCGCCCCGGCCGCTAGGCCGGCTCGTGCTCGCGGACGCGCTGGCTGATGACGGTCGAGACGCCGTCGCCCCGCATCGACACCCCGTACAAGGCGTCGGCCGCCTCCATCGTCCGCCGCTGGTGGGTGATGACGATGAGCTGCGAGCTTTCCCGCAGTTCCTCGAAGGCGCGCAGCAGCCGCTGCAGGTTGCTGTCGTCCAGCGCCGCCTCGACCTCGTCCAGGACGTAGAACGGCGACGGGCGGGCCTTGAAGATGGCGAACAGGTACGCGATCGCCGTCAGCGACCGCTCGCCGCCCGATAGCAGGGACAGTCGCTTGACCTTCTTCCCGGGCGGGCTGGCCTCGATCTCGATGCCGGTCGTGAGCATGTCGCCCGGCTCGGTCAGCACCAGCCGCCCCGAGCCGCCGGGGAACAGCCGGGCGAACAGCGCCCCGAACTCCCGCTCCACGTCCGCGTAGGCGGCGGTGAACACCTCCTGCACCCGGTCGTCCACCTCCTTGACGACCGTGAGCAGGTCCCGCCGGGTCTTGCGGAGGTCCTCCAGCTGAGTGGCCAGGAACTGGTGCCGCTCCTGCAGGGCCGCGAACTCCTCCAGCGCGAGCGGGTTCACCTTTCCCAGCCTGGTCAGCTGCCGTTCGGCCTCCGCCGCGCGCTTCTGCTGCTCTTCGCGCACATATTTCACGAAGGCGGGCGCCTCTTGCGCGGCGCTGCCCTTCTTGCGACGTGCCTTGGGGCCGGCGGCGCCGGCCGCGACGGTAGCCGTGGCGGCCGTGGCGGCCGTGGCGGTGTCGCCGCCTGGGGTGTCCCCGTCTCCGGTCCCCGCCCCGCCATCGCCAGCCTGCTCGGCCCGGGCCGCGTCGGTGACCGCCCGCAGGGCCTCGAAAACGCTGCCCGAAGCCGGCCGCGCGCCCGCCTCAGCCGCGCCATTGCCTACTCCAGGCCCCGTGGCTTCACCAGCCCCGCCCGGCTGACTGCCGCCGCTAGCCCCGCTAGCGCCCCCGGCTTCACTGGCACCCTCGGCTGCGCCGGCATTTCCGGTCCCGCTACCGTCGTCAGTCCCGCTACCGTCGTCAGTACGACTGACATCCTCAGTACGACTGACATCCTTAGTCTCGCTACCGTTCTCAGTACCGCTGCCATCCTCAGCCCCGGTACCGCCCTCGGCCTCGGCGGCATCCTCGGCGGCGGGGGCGGCGACGTCGTTGGCGGGGACGGCGACGGCGGTGGGGACCGGGACGTCGGGGCCGTACTCGGCGACGAGGGTGGCCGGCTCGACGCCGTACTCCTCGACGGCGTGGGCCTCCGTCTGCTCTACGCGCAGGCGGTGCTCGGCCCGGGCGATCTCGGTCCCGTGGGCGGTGTTGACGACCTTGTCCAGCTCGGTCGACAGGCCCGTCACCTGGCCGCGGACGGACTTCAGGGCGCCCGCCCCGGCGGCGGTGGCCGCCTCGTGCTCCTCGCGGCGGGCGAGCGCCGCCGCCAGCGAGGACTCGGCGGCGGAGACGGCGACCCCGGCCCCGGCGGCGACGGCCTTGGCCACGGCCGCCTGGGTGGCCCGGTGGCGGCGCCGGGCGGCGGACCGCTCGCGAGCGGTCCGCTCGGCCGCGGCGGCCTGCGACAGGGAGTCGGCCCGGCCGCCAATGGCCCGCAGCCGCTCCTCGACGGTACGGACCTCAAGGCGCGCTTCCATCTCAGCGTTGCGAGCGGCGGTGGCGCGCAGGGTCAGCTCGGCGCGCTCCTCCTCGGCCTGCTCGTTGGCGACGTCGGGGTCGCTCGCCCGGTCCTCGTCCGCTTCCGCCTCGGTCAGCTCGTCCTTGAGCCGGGCCAGCTTGGCGAGGTCCTTCTCGGCCGCGCGCAGGGCCGCCCCGACGGACGCGTCGAGCCGGTTGGCCTCGTCGGTCGCGGCCCGGGCGGCCCCGGCGAACCGGCCGAGCCGCCCGGAGACCTCCGCCGCGGCGGCATCGACGGCCTGCATCTGGCCGCGCTTGTCGTCCACGGCGGCGGCGGCGGCCTCCTGAGCCTGCGTCGCTTCCGCGAGGGCGACCGCGGCCTCCTCGGCCCCGGCGATGGCCGCCTCGTGCTTGGCGGCCGCCTCGTCGGCCGCCGCCCGCACGTCCAGCAGGGACTGCGGCCGGGCCGACCCGCCGTGCGCCCAGCGGGCGCCGAGCAGGTCACCGGCGGCGGAGACGGCCCGCAAGCCCGGATAGGCCCGGACGAGCGCGCCCGCCGCCGCCAGGTCCGGCACGACCACGACATCCGCCAGCAGCGCGACCACCGCCCCGGCCAGCCCGGCCGGCACCGTGATCAGGTCCAGCGCCCACCGGGCACCTTCCGGCAACGCCACTTCGCCCAGCGCGACCGCACTGCGCGCCAGCTCGCCCAGCGCCCGCTTCGGCCCGCTCGCCGCCGGCCGGGAAGTCCCATGGCCGGTCGCACCGTCTAGCTCGGCGCTTCCCGGCGTCAGCGCGGCTCGGGCAGCGGCCACGATCGCGGCCGTGCCACGAATGCGAGCCTGGCCCCGGACCCCGGCCGCGCCAGTCCTGGCAGGAGCGTCGGCGATGACGAGGCCGACGGTTCCGGCGTCGGCGGCGCGGATCTCGCCGAGGACGGAGACGGCGGCGTCCAGGCCGCCGACGGTGACCGCCTCGGCGGCGGCGCCGAGGGCGGCGGCGATCGCGGTCTCGAAGCCGTCGGCGGCCGAGATCTGGCCGGCGAACGAGCCGAGCACTCCCGTGAACCGGTCCGGGCTCTTGAGGACGGCGGCGGTGGCGTCGGCCCCCCGGCGCAGGGTCTCCTCCAGGGCCTCGGCCCGCGCCCGGAGGGCGGCGACCTCGCTGTTGGCCTGCCGCTCGGCCTTGCGGGCGGCCGCGACCTGCTCCGATGCCCGCTTGTGGGCGGCGGCGGCCTGCTCGTAGCCGGCCGCCAGGCCGCTGCGGTCATCGCTTTGCCCGTCGGCCAGGTCCTGGACCTCGCTGTACTCCTGGCGGGCGGTCTCGGCGCGGGCACGGGCCTGCTCGGCGGCGACGGTGAGCCGCTCGATCTCCTCGGCCGTGGCGGCGCTGCGGCTGGCGGCGGCCTCGGTCATGCCCCGCAGCCGGGCGAGGCGCTCCGCCCGGCCAGCGGCGGCGCGGGCCTCGTCGGCGATCCGGCGCTCGCTGGACGCGAGGGCGGCCTCGGTCGCGGATCGTTCCTCGATCGTCTCCGCCAGGACGGCCCGGCCCTCGTCCATCCGGTCGGTTAGCCCGGCCTCTTCCTCCCGCAGCTCGGCCGCCTGGCGGTCCAGCTCATCGGGATCCCGGCCAGGGCGCTCGGGCTCGGGGTCGGCCGCCAGCAGCCGGGACCGCTCAGCCGCCAGGCCCGTCACCGCTCGCATCCGCTCGGTCAGGGACGACAGCGCGTACCAGGTCTGCTGGGCGCGGGCCAGCTCGGTGGCCTGCTCGGCGGCGGCGCGGTCGAGCTCTTCTTCCTGCTGCCGGGCGGCGGCCAGCTGCTCTTCGAGGCTGGCCCGCATGGCCCGGATCGCCGTCTCGTCGGCTTCCTCCCGGTGCAGCTTGTCGCGGAGCGCCAGGTAGTCGTCGGCCAGCAGCCGCAGCCGGGCGTCGCGCAGCTCGGCCGCGATGACGTTGGCCCGGCGGGCGACCTCCGCCTGCCGGCCGAGGGGCTTCAGGCGGCGGTTGAGCTCGGCCGTGAGGTCCACCAGGCGGGTGAGGTTGGCCTGCATCGCGTCCAGCTTCCGCAGCGCCTTCTCCTTGCGCTTGCGGTGCTTCAGGACGCCGGCGGCCTCCTCAATGATGGCCCGCCTGGCCTCCGGCCCGGCGTGCAGCACCTGGTCCAGCTGGCCCTGGCCGACGATGACGTGCATCTCGCGGCCGAGCCCGCTGTCGCTGAGCAGGTCCTGGACATCGAGCAGGCGGCAGCTGTCGCCGTTGATGGCGTACTCGCTCTGGCCGGAGCGGAACATCAGACGGCTGATCGTCACCTCGGCGTAGTCGATCGGCAGGGCGCCGTCGCTGTTGTCGATGGTGAGGGAAACCTCGGCCCGGCCAAGGGGCGCGCGGGTGCTGGTGCCCGCGAAGACGACGTCCTCCATCTTGCCGCCGCGCAGGGACTTAGCGCCCTGCTCGCCCATCACCCAGGACAGGGCATCGACGATGTTGGACTTGCCGGAGCCGTTCGGGCCGACGACGCAGGTGATACCTGGCTCCAGGCGCAGCGTGGTGGCGGAGGCAAATGACTTGAACCCGCGCAGCGTGAGGGTCTTCAGGTACACGTGCCCTCACCTCCCCCGGAACCGCCCCGACGAACTCTGCTGAACCCTACCGCGCGGGCCATGCGACCTTGATCGGACGTGAATTTTCGGCAAGGGCGCGGGGCAGCCCGCCGGGCGGCGAGCCAGATGACGGGACGGTAAGACGGCGGGCAACGACCGGAGGACAACCGGGGAACAATCACCGCCGACCGGCCCGATGGCCTCAAATCACCGTCAATGGCAAGCGCCGTGATCCGCATCACATCTGATTGCCGTGCCGCCCGGCCATCCCGGCCGCGGGCCAGCCGCCGCCGCGCCTGTGAACTTAGACACAATTCTATGCGGGTCGCCCGCAAGCGGGCACGACGCCACGCCGAGAGTCGCAATGAGCCGACGCAATGAGACCACGGTCACGAATCGCCGCTCGTCCTGGGTTTTCCCAAAGCCGCCTGACGTGGCGCGACGTGGCGGCATAGTGATGCACGGCACAAGGCACGGCCGCATAGCGCGTCGGCGCAGATACGCTAAGCACGCAAATAGCCCGGAACTGGTAAATGCGGCGAGTGCCACGAACGGCACGAGACGTGACCCGCTGCGGCTACCTGCGATGACGCCACACCTGCAAGCGTGATGCACTGCCTGGCCATGGCACCGCCTGGCCAGCGCACCGCCTGGCCACAGCATGGCTTGGACAGGGGCACGGCCCGAACAGGGGGCACCGCCTGGGCAGGGGCACCGCCTGGGCAGGGGCACCACCGGACAGGAGGCACCACCGGACAAGGGCAGAGCGCACGAAATCACGGTGCGCTAGCCAGCGCGCCGCTCTTAGCTGAATGGGCCAGCGCGAACATCCCCGCCGGGCGCGAGACTGGCCATGTAGGAGTAGACAACGAAGAGGGACGCCTGGACGGGCGCCCCTGAATCGTTGTGTTGTGTTGCCGAGTCGCGAGGAACCAGCGCTGTATTAAGCGAGCGCTGGCTCGCGGTCCAGGACTAGCATGTCCTCGGAGTGAGCAGCCTCGGCAGCAAGCGCATCGTTCTCGTCCTGGAGCCGCATAAGCTCGGCTTCCAGGTCACGAACACGCTGCTGGAGACGGCGCATCTCAGAGATCATACGGAGATCTGAACCGCCGACGTGGCCGAATAGAGCCTTCGCCATGGTGTGAGGTCCTCCACACTGAGTGACCAGAGTGGGCACAATGCAGACGCACGTCTGTGCGCGCAACAGCAGTTAACAGACTCCCGTCCTGGCCCCGGAAGGTCAAGTTAGGAGCAACCCTGTATCTGCTCTGTGCCCTATCTTACCAAACATACTGCGGTATTCAAACTCAGGGCAGTGCTGGCTGCCACGCGACGCCGTGCCGATCCCCTCCGCCGGCCCCCACATGTGGGGGCCAGCACGGGTAGCGCCGCTACCAGTGGCCCTGGGCCGCTACCTAGCACTACTACTAGTGTGCCTCGCCCGGGCGCGGCTGGCAACGTGGACAGCTAAATGCGGACCGGTTCATGAAGGATTCGCGCACTATGGGAGTACCGCACCGGCGGCAGGGGTGCCCCTCCCGGCCGTAGGCCTCCAGCGAGCGCGAGAAGTACCCGCTCTCCCCGTTGACGTTCACGTAGAGGCTGTCGAACGACGTCCCGCCTACCCGCAGGGCCGCCGTCAGCACGTCACGCACCACGTCCAGCAGCCGGGTGACCTCGCCCGGCCGCATCGCGTCGGTCGGCCGGGCCCAGTGCAGGCGCGCTCCCCACAGCGCCTCGTCGGCGTAGATGTTGCCGACGCCGCTGATCAGGGACTGGTCGAGTAGCGCGCGCTTGACCCCGGTCCGCCGCCGCCGCAGCCGGGCCGAGAAGCCGGCCGGGTCGAACGCCGCCTCCAGCGGGTCGGGCGCGATGTGCGCGATCGGCGCGGGCAGCCGCCGCCCCGGGGCCGCCGCGTGGCGGGGCGCCGGCGCGCCCGCGGCCACCGCCAGGCCGACCGGGGCAGCGCCAGCCAGCACGGTGTCGGCCAGCACGGTGTCAGCCAGCACGGTGTCAGCCAGCACGGTGTCAGCCACGGCAGCGCCAGCCAGGCCAGGGCCAGCCAGGCCAGGGCCAGCAGTTGCCAGGCGGGCCGCCGGGCCAGCGCCAGCAGGTGCCCGCCGGCCCGCCCGAGACTCGCGGCCGGCCGGCGGGACACCGGTGGTCCCGGCCCGGCCAGCCACCGAGGCTGCCCCAGCGAGGGAGCCCGCCGGCGAGCCGGGCGACGGCACCGGCCCGCCCGGCGCGGCGTGGGCGAAGGGGACGAGCATCAGGTGGCCGAACGTCCGCTGGTCGGTGAAGCGGAGGTCGGGGCCGCCATCGGTGAAGGTGAACCGCGCCCGGACGTGCGGGGACAGCGGCCGCTCAGGGTCGCCGACGAGCATCTGGCCACTCATGCCCAGGTGGGCGAGCAGCGCCTCGTCCTCACCGACGTCGAGCCACAGGTACTTCCCGCGCCGCTCGGCCCGGCGGACCGGGCGCCCGGCGATCGCGGCCGCGAAGCCCGCCGGCCCGGCCGGGTCGCGGCGCACGGCCCGCGGGTGCAGCACCTGCGCGGACGCGATCGTGCGGCCGACCACGTGGCGCTCCAGGCCCACGCGGACGGTTTCCACCTCGGGCAACTCGGGCACCACGCCTCCAGGGGCACGGAAGGGGGAGCAGGACATTTCGCCGTTACTGGCGCCGGGCCGGGCGGCTGGATTACCGGGAAGGCTTCTGGCTCTCGGTACAGTTTTTGCCGTAGGCGATGGAAGCTCTACCGAAGCGAAAACCCTACCGGGTAAGTCCCGGCCGGCCTCCCGGGGCTGGCCAGGCACGGCCTCGCCTGAGCTGCCCCGCCCGGGCCGGCCCGGTTGTCGTCGCGCACGCGGCGGCCGGCCCGGGCCGCGCCCTGGCGGCGGGCGCCGCCAGGGGGCAGGCTCAGCTCGTGGCGGGCGACTGACCCGAGCGGGACGCCGCATCGGCCGAGCTCGGCTGGGCGGGGACGCCGGACGCGCCGGCGCCGTCGGCCTCGCCGCTCAGGGCGCGCCAGGCGGTCTCGGCCGCCTGCTGCTCGGCGGCCTTCTTCGAGCGGCCCTCACCCGAGCCGAACTCCCGGCCGCCGACCAGGACGATGGCCCGGAACAGCTTCTGGTGGTCCGGGCCGCTGTCATCGACCCGGTACTCGGGCACCCCGAGCCCCTGGACGGCGGTCAGCTCCTGAAGTGAGGTCTTCCAGTCCAGCCCGGCCCCGAGCATGGCCGACCGCTCGATCACCGGGTCGAACAGCCGGTGCACCAGCGCGCGGGCCGCGTCGAGCTTGCAGTCGACGTACGTCGCGCCGATGACGGCCTCAAGCGTGTCGGCCAGGATGGACGGCTTGTCCCGGCCCCCGGTGCCCTCCTCGCCACGCCCCAGCTTCACGTAGCGGCCCAGCTGAAGCTCGCGGGCCACCTCAGCCAGCGCGTTCATCTGGACCACGGCCGCTCGCAGCTTGGCGAGCTGGCCTTCGGGGAAGCTCGGGTACGACGAGAACAGCGTGTCGGTGACCACCAGGCCGAGCACCGAGTCACCGAGGAACTCCAGGCGCTCGTTGGTCGGCAGGCCGCCGTTCTCGTAGGCGTAGGACCGGTGAGTGAGCGCGCGCTCCAGCGTCTGCGCGCTTATGGGCACGCCAAGAGCGGACAGCAACTCCGCGGGGTCCCGGGCCGCGGTAACCCCACCATCCATCGCACGTCCGCTCACCACGCTCACGGCGCTCCTAATCGCGTTAGGCCGGGGTGATGACCTGCCGCCGCCGGTACGTCCCGCAGGTCGGGCAGGCCGTGTGCGGCAGCTTCGGGCTGCGGCACTGCGGGCAGCTCACCAGCGTCGGCACAGTCGTCTTCCACTGGGAACGCCGGGAGCGCGTGTTGCTGCGCGACATCTTCCGCTTCGGAACAGCCACTTCAGCTCTCCTGTCAATCTTTACTCTTGGTCAGAAACATCAAGCTTGCGAAGCGCGGCCCACCGGGGGTCCGCATCGTCGCCATGCCCATGGTCCGGTCCCGCCTCTGCGAGGTGGGCGCCGCACTCGGGGCACAGCCCGGGGCAGTCTTCCCGGCACAGCGGCGAAAGCGGCAGTGCGAGCACTACCGCGTCCCGGAAGGCGGGCTCCAGGTCAAGCAGCTCGCCGTCGAGGTATCGCTCCTCGCCGTCGGCCTCCTCATCCTGCGCGCCCGGCTCGTACAGGTACAGCTCCTGGAAGCTGACCTCCAGGTTAGAGGACACCGGGTCCAGGCACCGGGCGCACTCACCCGCCAGCGGGGCGACCGCCGAGCCGGTGACGAGCACCCCCTCGGTAACCGCCTCGAAGCGCAGGTCAAGAGCAACGTCCGCACCGGCTGGCACCAAGACTAGCCCCGATCCGACACCATCTGGCGCGCGAGCCGCCAGGGCCACATCGCGCAGCGACCCCGCCTGCCGGCTGAGGCTGCGCAGGTCGAACGCGAAGTCGCTGCTCAGGCCCTTGTTACCGCCAGCAGGACGCCTGGCAGTGGGACCCGCGCCGGCCGCTCCGTGGGCGACTGGTTTTCCGTTCATGTTGGACATCACAGCTTACCGTGTTGGCAATAACTGAACCGACCCATCAGTATATGGGGACGCCGCGATATGCCCAACTCGCCCGCCAGGCCTCCCCCGCCACCCGAGGCGGCGCGAGCGGATACCGGGATCAGGCCAGCTCGGCCAGCCGGGTGCGCAACTCGCTCAGCACGATCTCCGGCACCAGCCCGCTCACGTCCCCGCCGTACTTGGCGATCTCCTTGATGAGGCTGGAGCTCGTGAACGAGTACAGCGGGCTGGTGGTCATGAACAGCGTCTCGACGCTGGCGAGCCGGTAGTTCATCTGCGCCATCTT
>DATBEM010000098.1:0-1890 GCA_036276115.1 Trebonia sp. | reverse complement strand
GACCTGGTCCTGGCCGATGCGCCCCACCGTGAAGTACCGCGACGACGGGTGGGCGAAGATCAGCCCGCTGACGCTCGCCGCGGGCATCATGGCGAACGACTCGGTCAGCGACATCCCGAGCCGCCCGGCGCCGAGCAGCCCGAACAGCTCCCGTTTGAGGCTGTGGTCGGGGCTGGCCGGGTACCCGAGCGCGGGACGGATGCCGCGGAACCGTTCCGCGTGCAGGTCCTCGATGGCCGGCTCGGCGCCGGGCTCGAACCAGTCCCGCCGCGCCTGCAGGTGGATGTGCTCCGCGAACGCCTCGGCGAGGCGGTCCGCGAGGGCTTTGACCATGATGGCCCGGTAGTCGTCCTGCTGGCCCTCGTAGAACGCGGCGAGCTTCCCGGCGCCCTGGATCGTCACCGCGAAACCGCCCAGGTGGTCGCCGGCCGGGGCGATGTAGTCGGCCAGGGAGCGGTTGGCGCGGCCGTCGGGCTTCTGCGTCTGCTGGCGGAGCATGGGGAAGCGCACGGCCGCGTCCCCGGCGCCGAGCACGATGTCGTCGCCGTCGGCGTACGCGGGCCAGAAGCCGTAGCCGCCCCGGGCCTCGAAGGAGCCCGCCGCGATGATCTCATCCAGCATCTCGTTGGCGTCGTCGTAGAGTTCGCGGGCCACCGGCTGGTCCAGGATGGCCGGGTATTTGCCCTTGAGCTCCCAGGCCAGGAACAGGAACTGCCAGTCGATCATCCCCCGGAGGTCCTTGATCTCCGGGGTGACCATGCGGACGCCGGTGAAGGCGGGCGCGGGGAGGTCGCCGAAGGCCACCTCTTCCCGGTTGGCGCGCGCTTCCCCGAGCGTCAGCAGCCGGCTGTGCCGCTGGCCCGCGTGCTGCTCGCGCAGCCGTTCCTGCTCAGCCCGGTTCGCGGCGTCGAGTTCACCGGCCCGCGCGGGCGACAGCAGGCTGGACACCACGCCGGCCACGCGGGACGCGTCCAGCACGTGGATCACGGGGCCGTCGTAGGCGGGGGCGATCCGCACGGCGGTGTGCTGCCGCGACGTCGTCGCGCCCCCGATGAGCAGCGGGAGGGTGAGGCCGCGGCGCCGCATCTCGGCCGCCGTGCCCACCATCTCGTCGAGGGACGGGGTGATCAGGCCGGAGAGACCGACCGCGTCCGCGCCCTCGGCGGCCGCCGTGTCCAGGATGGTGGCGGCCGGGACCATCACCCCGAGGTCGATGACCCGGTAGTTGTTGCAGCCCAGTACCACGCCCACGATGTTCTTGCCGATGTCGTGCACGTCGCCCTTGACGGTGGCCAGCACGATGGTCCCCTGGCCACGGTCGGCGGCCGCGCGGCCGTCCCGCCGGGCCTGCTCTTTCTCGGCTTCCATGAACGGCTCGAGGTAGGCGACGGACCGTTTCATGGCCCGGGCGCTCTTCACGACCTGCGGCAGGAACATCTTCCCGGCCCCGAACAGGTCGCCCACGGTCTTCATGCCGTCCATCAGCGGGCCCTCGATCACGTCGAGGGGACGCTCGCGGGTGAGCCGGGCCTCCTCCGTGTCGGCCTCGATGAAGTCGACGATGCCGTGCACGAGCGCGTGCCGCAGCCGCTCCCCGACGGGGGCGTCCCGCCAGGCCAGGTCCACCGTGCGGCGGGTGGCGGAACCGCTGACGGTCTCGGCGAAGGCGACGAGGCGGTCGGTGGCGTCGTCACGCCGGTCGAACAGCACGTCCTCGACCAGCCCGAGCAGGTCGGCCGGGATGTCCTCGTAGACGGCCAGCTGCCCGGCGTTGACGATGCCCATGTCCAGGCCGGCCCGCACCGCGTGGAACAGGAACGCCGAGTGCATGGCCTCGCGGACCACGTCGTTGCCGCGGAAGGAGAACGACAGGTTGGAGATCCCGCCGCT
>DATBEM010000097.1:0-19164 GCA_036276115.1 Trebonia sp. | reverse complement strand
CGCCGGAGCGATCCTCCCCGCCCGGGCCACCTCCCCCGCCCGAGCGATCCTCCCCGCCGGAGCGATCCTCCCCGCCAGAGCCACCTCCCCCGCCCGAGCGATCCTCCCCGCCAGGGCCACCTCCCCCGGCGGAGCGATCCTCCCCGCCCGAGCGATCCTCCCCGCCAAAGCCGCCCTCCCAGCCAGAGCCGCCTCCCCCGCAAGGCCCGCCATCCCCGCAAGGCCCATCTTCTCGGCAGGATCCGCCTTCTCGGCCGACGTCCGGTTCCCCACCGCCATCCCTGCCTTCGTCACCAGCGCAGAGCTTCTCCCTCAGGCCGAATGAGGGGGCCGGCCCGCCGGGCGGGTACGGTTCGTGGATCCTCACCTTGCCCGGGCAGGCCCGGGAGTACGTCGTTGACCTGCACCCGGTGCCGACCGGGGAGTGCGGGCACCAGTACGAGTCGGCCCGCCATGACCCCGGCGGCTTGCTCCGCCACCTGGTCAACGTGCGTGACGGCAAGTGCGGCTTCCCCGCCTGCTCCCGTCACGCCCGGGAAACCGACTTCGAGCACGCCCAGCCCCACGATCAAGGCGGCCGGACCTGCGGCTGCAACTGCTGGTCCTGCAGTCGCTCCTGCCACCGGGTCAAGCAGTCCACCGGATGGACCGTCCAAGAGGTCAAGCCCGGCTACCACCAGTGGACGACGCCCGCCGGCCTCACCTACACCCAAGAACCCTGGCGCTACCCCACATGACCGGTCATCCGCCAGTTTCCCCCGCGGGCCGGTACCACCCCGGGCGGAGTCAGCCGCTGCCAGCCCGGTGCCGCCCCCGGCAAAGCCCGCCGTTTCGCGGGGGGTAGGGCTATCCCCGATAAGCGAGACGGGCTTGCGGGGGTGCCACCAGCTTGCCTCGCCCGACGCGAGCTGGACCGGCGGCACATCACGGCTGGGCGGGCGCTTTTACGGACGATCCTCACGCTTACGGACGATCCTCCCGGCGACGGGGCTTGCCCGCGTTGCGGCCGGAGTTGCCGCTGCCTCCCGGGTTGCCACCATTGCCGGAGTTGCCGCCGCCGGAGTTGCCGCCGCCGGAATTACCGCCGCCGGAATTACCGCCGCCCCGGTTGCCGCCAGCTGAAGTGCCGGAGCCGGAAGGACCGGAGCCGCCGACCAGGCCCGCGCGGCGCAGGGCGTCGGCCATCGCGCCGGTCGCGGGCGGGGCCGCCGGGTTGCCGCCTCGACCGCCGCCCCGGTTGTCGCCGCCCTGGGCGGCGCCCCGGTTGTCGCCGCCCCGGTTGCCGCCGCCCCGGTTGCCGCCGCCTCGACCGGCGCCCCGGTTGCCGCCGCCCTGGCCGCCGCCCCGGTTGCCGCGGTCGCCGCCGCCGCCGCGATTGCCGTCACCCCGGTTCCCGCCCCGGCCGTCGCCGGGGCGGTTGCCGCCGCGGGCATCGTCGCCGCGAATGTCCCCGCCCCGGTTACCGCCACGACCGTTACCGCCCCGGGCACCGTCGCCCCGGTCTGAGCCGTCGCGGCCGGCGCCGTCCGATTCGCCGCGGGGCGGGCGCGGGCCCGCCGGGCGGGAGCCGCCGGCCGGGTCTTCCAGGCGCATGGTGAGGGAGATGCGCTGGCGGGGGATGTCGACTGACAGCACCTTGACCCGGACCACGTCGCCCGACTTAGCGACCGCGCGGGGGTCGGAGACGAAGCTGGCCGACATCGCCGACACGTGGACCAGGCCGTCCTGGTGGACGCCGATGTCGACGAACGCGCCGAACGCGGCGACGTTCGTCACCACGCCCTCCAGCACCATGCCCAGCTCAAGGTCCTTGATCTCGTGGACGCCCTCGGCGAACGTGGCGGTCTGGAACTCCGGGCGCGGGTCGCGGCCTGGCTTCTCCAGCTCGCGGAGGATGTCGCTGACGGTTGGCAGGCCGGTCGCGTCGTCCACGAAGTCCTGCGGCTTCAGTCCCCGCAGCACCGTCGCGTTGCCGGTCAGGCCGGGCACGTCGGTGCTGGCGACCGCCAGCATCCGGCGGACGACCGGGTAGGACTCGGGGTGGACGCCGGACGCGTCGAGCGGGTCGCTGCCGCCGCGGATGCGCAGGAAGCCGGCGCACTGCTCGAACGCCTTGGGCCCGAGGCGGGGCACGTCGAGGAGCTCCCGGCGGGTGGCGAACGCCCCCTGGGCGTCCCGGCGGGCGACGATCGCGCCGGCCAGGGAGTCGGTGATGCCCGACACCCGGGACAGCAGCGGCCGGGACGCGGTGTTGAGGTCGACCCCGACGGCGTTCACGCAGTCCTCGACCACGGCCGCCAGCGACCGCTCGAGCTTGGTGCCCGCCACGTCGTGCTGGTACTGGCCGACGCCGATGGACTTCGGGTCGATCTTGACCAGCTCGGCCAGGGGGTCCTGGAGGCGGCGGGCGATGGAGACCGCGCCGCGCAGCGACACGTCGAGCTCGGGCAGCTCGCCGCTGGCATAGGCGGAGGCGGAGTACACCGACGCCCCTGCCTCGGACACGACGACCTTGGTCAGGCTCAGGTCCGGGTACTTCTCGATCAGCTCCGACGCCAGCTTGTCGGTCTCGCGCGACGCGGTGCCGTTGCCGATCGAGACCAGCTCGACGGCGTGCTTGCGGGCCAGGCCCGCCAGCACGTGCAGCGACTCGTCCCACTGGTGCCGGGGGACGTGCGGGTAGATGGTGGCGGTGTCCACGACCTTGCCGGTGCCGTCGACCACCGCGACCTTGACGCCAGTGCGGAGGCCGGGGTCGAGGCCGAGGGTGGGGCGCTGCCCGGCCGGGGCGGCGAGCAGCAGGTCGCGGACGTTCATGGCGAACACGTCGACGGCCTCGGCCTCGGCCGCCTGCCACAGCCGCATCCGCAGGTCGATCCCGAGGTGGACCAGGACGCGGGTGCGCCAGGCCCAGTGCACGCAGTCCAGCAGCCACCGGTCGGCCGGGCGGCCGAGGTCCTCGATCGCGAACCGCCGCGCGATCGGCCGCTCGTAGTCGCTGCCGGGCGCGCCGCCCGCCCCGTCGCCGGTCGGGTCGTCCAGCGGGTCGAGGGTGAGGTCGAGGACCTCTTCCTTCTCGGCCCGGAACATCGCCAGGATCCGGTGCGCCTTGAGGCGGCCGAACGGCTCGGCGAAGTCGAAGTAGTCCGAGTACTTCTTGCCCTCGTCCTCCTTGCCCGCCCGCACCCGGGCGGTCAGCTCGCCCCGGGCCCACATGCGCTCGCGCAGGGTGCCGATGAGGTCGGCGTCCTCGGCGAACCGCTCGACCAGGATCGCGCGGGCGCCGTCGAGGGCGGCGGCGACGTCGGCGACGCTCTTGCCCAGGTAGCCCGCCGCCGCCGTCTTGGGGTCGTTGGCCGGGTCGGCCAGCAGCAGCTCGGCCAGCGGCCCGAGCCCGTTCTCGCGGGCGATCTGGGCCTTGGTGCGGCGCTTGGGCTTGTAGGGCAGGTAGAGGTCCTCCAGGCGGGCCTTGGTGTCGGCCGCGTTGACCTGCGCCCGCAGCTCGTCGGTGAGCTTGCCCTGCTCCTCGATCGAGGCGAGGATCGCCGCCCGGCGGTCCTCCAGCTCGCGCAGGTAGTGCAGGCGCTCCTCCAGGGTGCGCAGCTGCGCGTCATCGAGGGTGCCGGTCACCTCCTTGCGGTACCGGGCGATGAACGGGACGGTGGCGCCGCCGTCGAGCAGCTCGACGGCGGCGGAAACCTGGCCCTCGCGAACGCCGAGCTCGGTGGCGATCCGCTGGATGACGGTCACGATCTGGTCGGCCTTCCTGCCTTTGGCGGTTTTCGTGCTAGCCGAACTTACCCGACCCCCGGGCCGCCGCGCAGGCGCTAGCGGCCGCCCCGCAGGCGGGCCATGGGGCCGGTCAGCCGCCGCATGGGGCCGGTGGCGGGGCCGAACGACAGCTCGACCCGCTCGCTGGCCAGCTCGTAGCCCAGGCCCCGGGCGCGGCGGACGGGGCTGGTGCGGTCGCTGATGAGCAGCACCTCGCGGACCCCCGGCCGGGCGAGGGCGGCCCGGCTGACGGCGACCGTGACGGCGACGGCGAAGCCACGGTGGCGGACCGTGCGGGGGGTGTAGACGCGGGCGACCCGGACCGCCTGCTCGACCGGCCGGGTGAACGTCCCGAGGGCGACGACCTGGCCGCTGACCTCCCAGAAGACCGCTCCCTGGTAGCCGAGCAGGTCCGCCGCGACGTCCTCGGGGTGCTGGCTGAAGTCACCGGTCTCGGCCGCGCAGGCGCCCAGCCAGTCCACCAGCAGCGGCCAGTCATCGGGGGTGGCGACCCGGGCGTGCCCGTGCGGGCCGTCCAGGGCGGGCGGCGGGACCGTCATCGAGTAGACCTTCACGTGCCGCCGCAGCCGGGCGGCGGTGGCGGTACGGGCGCCCCACGCCGCCGCGAACGCGTCGGCCGCCGCCGGGGTGGCGTCCACCCCGCTCACGCCGCGGCGCGCCTGGAGCAAGACCGCGGCCAGCCCCGCCGCCAGCTCGGGGGTGTTGCCGATGATCAGCAGCGGGGCGGGCACGTCGTGCAGGAAGGCGCCCCTGACCTCCGGCCCGTCGGGCGACTCCCACCAGCCGTAGATCGGCCGGTCGCCCCGCACCCCGCGGGCGGCGGTCATCAGCAGGGTGCCCTCGGCCCCCCGGGCTCGCAGGTAGCCGGAGGCGGACCGGCGGAAGGCCGCCAGGTCACTGGTGGTGAGCCAGCCCATGCAGTCACGGTTCCCGTCGTGGGCTTCGGAGGGGATGCGGGCCAGAGGCGGCAGGCCGCGGGCGGGCCTGACGCGGGCCGGCCCGCGAGGCGGGCCGCCGATCAGCCGTGGCAGCTAACATGATGCTCCAAGTATGGGTAGACCCGGCCGGCCGCGCAAGGATCACACCATGTAGTACATGGCCCGGCTCGCACCCGCCCGGGAAAGGGCGAAGAATTTACCGCCATTTATATAGACCGCCCGGCCGGGCCCGCTGTGACCGGCCCGCGCCCCGGCCGCCCGGATTGTTGACAATCCGCCGGGGTGGTGGCTAGCCTCCGGAGCATGCCCGCCCCGCCCGACGGCGCCGGCCCCCCGCGGGCCGGGGCCGGCGCCCGCTGCCACGCGCACGCGACGTTGCGGCGGGCGATCCTCGGCGGCGACTACGCCCCCGGCCAGCGGCTGGTGGAGGAGGAGCTCGCGGCGGCGCTGGGCGTCACCCGGGCCAGCCTGCGAGCGGCGCTGCTCGACCTCGCCACCGAGGGCCTGGTCGAGCGGGTGCCCAACCGCGGCGCCCGCGTCCGGGTCGTCTCCAGCGACGAGGCGGTGGCCATCACCGAGTGCCGGATGGCGCTGGAGGGGCTGTGCGCGGCCAAGGCGGCGCTCGCCATCGGCCACCAGGACGCCGCGTCGCTGCGCCGCCTCGGGGACGCCATGACCGCCGCCGTCGCCGCGGGCGACGCCCGCGGGTACTCCGACCTCAACGCGGCGATGCACCAGCGGGTGCGCGAGATCTCCGGCCAGTACATCGCGGTGGCCCTCCTGGAGCGCCTGAACGCCCAGCTGATCCGCTACCAGTACCAGATCGCGCTGCGGCCCGGCCGCCCCGGGCACTCCCTGCGCGAGCACCTTGAGATCATCGAGGCCATCGCCGGCCGCCGGCCCGCCGCCGCCGAGGAGGCCACTCGCCGCCACCTCGCCAGCGTGATCGAGGCGCTGCGCGCGGGCGACGCCTCCGGCGCGGGCCACTTACCCGCCCGCCCCGCTCCCCCGGCCGGTCCTGCTTCCCCGGCCCGGCCGCACGCCAAGGAAACCCACGAAAGGGAACCCGCCATGCGCAACGTCGTCGTCACCGACCCGCCCCGGGCCGACCTCGCCCACGTCGACCAGCTCGCCGGGTACGGCGTCGCGACCGTCCACGAGGCGATCGGGCGGCGCGGCTACCTCGGGCCGGGGCTGCGGCCCAACCAGCAGGGCACCCGGATCGCGGGCACGGCGCTGACGGTGGTCTGCTGGCCCGGCGACAACCTGATGATCCATGCCGCCGTCGAGCAGGCCCGGCCGGGCGACATCATCGTCGTCACCACCGCGTCGCCGTCCTCCGACGGCGGGTTCGGGGAGCTGCTGGCGACCTCGCTGGCCGCCCGCGGGGTGCGCGGCCTGGTCATGGGGGCGGGCCTGCGCGACACCCAGGAGCTGCGGGAGATGGGCTTCCCGGCCTGGACCGCGCACGTCAGCGCGCAGGGCACGGTCAAGGAGACGCCCGGCGCGGTGAACGTCCCGGTCGTCCTCGGCGGCCAGGTGGTCCGGCCGGGCGACGCGATCGTGGCCGACGACGACGGCGTCTGCGCGGTGCCGCGAGCGGAGGTAGCCGCCGCCGCCGCCGCGTCGGGGGCCCGGGTGGCCAAGGAGGAGGCCAGCCGCCGGCGCCTGGCGGCGGGCGAGCTCGGCCTGGACATGTACGGGCTGCGGGCCACGCTGGCGCGGGCGGGGGTGGAGTACATCAGCGCCGAGGAATACTCCCGGCGAGCTGGTGAAGTATGAATGGGATGACTCCCACCGAACCCGCCCGCCCGCTCGCCGCCGCCGTGCCCGCCGGCACCGTCGTGCCGCCCGAGACCGAGCCGGAATTCCCGGGGCCGACGGTCCCGGGCCCCGAGGCGGCCGGCGTCGCGCCCCCGGACGCGGTGCCCCCGGAGGTCGCGGCCCAGGCGGTGGCCGAGGCCGAGGCGATAGCCGAGGCGGCCGAGCCGCCCCCGCCCAGCGAGGGCATCCCCTGCATGCTGATGCGCGGCGGGACCAGCAAGGGCGCCTACTTCCTGGCCGAGGACCTGCCGCCCGCCGGCCGCGCGCGCGACGCCGCGCTCCTGGGGGTCATGGGCTCGCCCGACCCGCGGCAGATCGACGGGATCGGCGGCGCCCACCCGCTGACCTCCAAGGTGGCGGTCGTCGCCACCTCGGGCCAGCCCGGCGTGGACGTGGACTACCTGTTCTTGCAGGTCATGGTGGATGAGCCGGTCGTGACGGACCGGCAGAACTGCGGCAACATCCTCGCCGGGATCGGCCCGTTCGCGGTCGAGCGCGGCCTCGTCCCGGCCGGCCACCGGGCGCGGCCGGGCGAGGCTGACGGGACCACCCGCGTGCTGATCAGCATGGTCAACACCGGCCAGCTGGTCACGGCCACCTTCGCCGCTCCCGGAGGGCGGGTCCGCTACGACGGCGGCACCGCGATCGACGGGGTCCCCGGCACCGCCGCCCCGGTGGTGCTGGACTTCTCCGGCGCGCCGGGAGAGCCTGGCCGCCCGGCCTTCCCGACCGGCAGCGTCCGCGACGAGATCGCCGGCATCTCGGTGACCTGCGTCGACAGCGGCATGCCGGTGGTCGTGGTGGCCGCCGCCGACCTCGGCCGGACGGGCTATGAGCCCGTGGCGGAGCTGGAGGCCGACGAGGAGCTGCGGGCGCGGGTGCAGGAGCTGCGGATCGCGGCGGGCAAGGCGATGGGCCTGGGGGACGTGGCCGGCGCCACCGTGCCGAAGGTGTCGCTCGTCGCCCCGCCGGCGGCCGGCGGGGCGATCTGCACCCGGACCTGGATCCCGGCCCGGGTGCACGAGGCAATCGGGGTGCTCGGCGCGGTCAGCGTCGCCGCGGCAATCGTGACGCCGGGGGCGGTCGGGCACGACCTGGCCGTCCTCCCCGATAGCAGCCGCCTGTCGGTCGAGCACCCCACCGGTGCGGTCGGCGTCGAGGTCGAGCTGGACGCCACCGTCACCCCGCCCCGGGTCACCCGGGCCGGGGTCGTCCGCACCGCCCGCAAGCTATTCGACGGGACGGTCTTCCCCCGGTCCTGACGGGCCGGGTCGTTACCGGCCGGCTGGCATCGACATCAGGGAGTAGCGCGCCCCCTGGTCGTCGGCGACCATGGCCATCCGGCCGAACGGCGTGTCGACCGGCTCGTGCTCGACCCGCGCGCCGAGCCGGGTCGCGGTGGCGACGGTCGCGTCGGTGTCGGCGGTGGCGAAGTACACCGTCCACGAGCCGGGAATGGCGTTGGGAACGCCCCGCGGGTAGGCTCCGATGCCGCCGGCCGGCTGGCCGCCGAGCCGCAGCGTCGCGTAGGCGAAGTCGCCGTTGCTCATGTCCTCGTACTCGTAGCCGAACACGGCGGCGTAGAACCGCTTGGACCCCTCGAAGTCGTGGCTCATGTGCTCGTTCCAGGCGACCGCGCCGGGCACGTTGGCGAGCTGGGCGCCGGTGTGCTGGCGGGCCTGCCAGATGCCGAACACGCCGCCGGCCGGGTCGGCCGCCACCGCCATCCGGCCCAGCTCCATGACGTCCATCGGCTCCATGACGACCTGGCCGCCGGCGGCCGTGACGCGGGCGGCGACGTCGTCGGCGTTGTCCGCCGCGAGGTAGGTCGTCCACACCGTCGGCTGCCGCTCGCCCATCTTCGGGCCGATCCCGGCGACCTGGCGCCCGTCCACGGTGGCGACCGAGTAGCCCCCCACCTCCGGGCCGCCCACGCGCACGTCCCAGCCGAACTGGGCCGAGTAGTACTCGATTGCCTTGCTCACGTCGTCTACCCCGAGGTCCACCCAGCACGGGGTCCCCTCTGGCCACGCGGTGTCGCGAATGACCACGATCCCCACCTCCCGTATCGCTGCTTGCGTATCGCTGCTTGCGTTTCGCTGCCGGCCGTGTCACTGCGTCGCGCCTCACTGACTCTGCGTGTCACTGCCGGGCGGGCGGCCGCCCCGGCGGCCGGTGCCGCCCCGGGCGACGCTACCGCTTCTACTGTCCCCTGGCCGGCAGGCGCGATGCACGGGGTGCGCTCGCTGCCCGCTACCTCCTACAATGGGCGATCATGGCCAGCTCGCCCAGCCCGGTGTACAGCAAGTCGAACCCGGCCGCCGCCACCCCGATGCCGCCCGGGCAGAAGCGGCTGCTCCTCGTCGCGGGCGCGGTCATCCTCGCGGCCGCGATCGGCGGCGGGATCTGGGCGGGCCTCAGCCCGGACTCGCAGGCGCGGTCGGCCAACGGCTGCATCAGCCTCAACGTGCCCGGGAGCATGGGCGGCCAGTTCATCCACGAGTGCGGCGGCCAGGCCCGGGCGACCTGCCGGGCCGCCTGGGCCGGGAGCGACGCGATCGCCCGGGCCGAGCAGGCCGCCTGCGCCCAGGCTGGCCTGGCCCGGGACGCGGCTGACGGCTGACGGCCGCGCCAGCGCCCGGGCGGGGCTACCGCGGGCCGGCTCGCGCGAGGCGCCCGGACCCGTGCGAAAGAAGTTAAGCGCCGCGGGCGGCCGTCGCTCCCGCGGCCACTGCCCGCGGGAGCCGGGCGGCGAGCTACCCGCCAGCGGACCGCGCCCGCCGGCCAGGGCTACAGCTCCAGGATGATCGTGACCGGCCCGTCGTTGACGAGGGCGACCTGCATGTCGGCCCCGAAGATGCCAGTCTCGACCCGGGCGCCGAGCGCCCGCAGCCCGGCCACGACCGCCTCGACCAGCGGCTCGGCGACCGGGCGGGGGGCCGCGGCCAGCCACGCCGGACGGCGGCCCTTGCCGGTGTCCGCGTAGAGGGTGAACTGGCTGATCACCAGCAGCGGAGCGCCGGTGCCGGAGCAGGACTTCTCGCCGCCGAGGATGCGCAGGCCCCACAGCTTGGCCGCGAGCCTGGCCGCCTTGGCCTGGTCGTCGTCGTGGGTGATGCCGACCAGGACGCACAGCCCGGGCTCGCTGATCGCCCCGGTGACCTGCCCGTCGACGGTCACGCTGGCCTGGGTGACTCGCTGCACGACTGCCCGCACGGCAGGCACTCTACTCCCCCGGCGCCCGCTGGCCGCCCGGGCCCGGATATGGGCAAACCCGGGCCCGGCGCCTATATCGTTCGGTAATCTCCGGCCCATCGGCATTCGGCACGCGGGAGGCTGGCGGAGGGGCGGGATGGCGAGATGACGGCACTGCCGGGGGTGAGGTCGGCCGCGGGCAAGGCGCTGTACGGGATCGGCTGCATCGCCGCCAGCGCCGTGCTGGCCGTGAGCGCGATCAGCTACTACACGCAAAAGCAGGTGGCTGACATCGCCACCTCCAGCGTGGCCAGCGGCGGGCCGTCCACCGGGCCGATGAACATCCTGATCATGGGCCTGGAGTCGCGCACCTACTGGGACGGGACGCTGATCGACCACCATCTGCAGCACATCCTGAACACCGGCTCGGAGGGCGGCAACGCCACCAACACGCTGATCCTGCTGCACATCTTCGCCGGCGGGCGCAAGGCGGTCGCGTTCTCCATCCCGCGCGACGACTACGTGCAGATGGTCGGGACCGGCGGCTACGGCCCGGGCATGAACAAGGTCGACGCCGCCTACAACGCGGGGCTGCAGGCGCGGATCAGCGCGGACCGCAAGGCTCACCCGTCCTGGACGACCGGGCAGGTCAGCGTGGACGCGCAGCAGGGCGGCCAGCAGGCCGCCATCGAGACGGTGCAGGCGCTGACCGGGGTCCACGTCGACAAGTTCGCCGCGCTCAACCTGGTCGGGTTCTACGAGCTGGCGGCCGCGTTCGGCGGGGTGTACGTGTGCGTCAAGCCGTGGCCGGGCGGGCAGGGCATTGCGGCGAACGGGAACCTGCGCGACCCGGTGGTGTACTACCAGAGCACCGGCTGGCAGGGCTCGGGCTCGGTGGTGAAGCCGGGCGTGCAGCACCTGACGCCGGAGCAGGCGCTGGCCTTCGTCCGCGACCGGCACAACCTGCCGGGCGGCGACATCACCCGGACCCAGCGCCAGCAGGCGGTGCTCGACTACGTGCTGTGGAAGCTGAAGACGGCCGGGGCGCTGTCGGACCTGGGCAAGCTGGCGACCTTGATGAGCACCGCCAAGGGCTACCTGGCCGTTCCCCGGGGCTGGAACCTCATCCAGTTCGCGGGCGAGATGAACGCGCTGACCGGGCAGAACCTCGTCTTCCACACGCTGCCATCCGCTCCCGGGCCGGACATCCCCCTCATCGGCGACGTGAACACCGTCGACGTGCCCCAGATCCAGGCGCAGGTGCAGCAGGCGTTCAGCGCCCCGGCGGGCGGCGGTGACGCCAGGCCAGGCGCCCCCCGGTCGCCGGCCGCAGCCCGCCCGGCCGCGGGCGGCCCCCGGACGCCGGCCGCGCCCGCGACCGGCGCCCCGCATCGCAACCCGGCCGCGTTCACGGTGGACGTGACCAACGACAGCGGGCACCCCGGGGTCGCCCGGGGGGTGCTTAACGCCCTCGGGGCCAAGGGCTACCGCAAGGGCACCGCCCAGACCGGCGCCAGCCTCCAGTCGCTGACCACGGTCACCTTCGGGCCGGGCGCGCACCCGGGCGGCACCGCCATCGCCCGCTACTTCGGGCCGGGCACGGTCGTGACCGGGAGCGGCGCGGTTCCCGCGGGGCACGTCCTGGTGAGCGTGGGGGTCGCCACCTTGCAGGTGCCGGCGTCGCTCGGCGGCCCTGCCCAGGCTCCCGACTCCCCGGGCGCGCCGTCGTCGGCGACGCCGACGCCGACGAGCGGGGCGGCCAATGGCGACAGCATCTCCGTCCCGAAGGACGCCCCGTATGGCATCCCGTGCGTCTACTGAGGGCGGCCCGGCAGTCCGGGGGACGTTTACCGCATATCGGCCTAATCGGGACACTGAATCGGCACCCGGACCGGACGTCTCGCGCCATAATCACCACGTGATGCTTGACATGTCCGACGCGAACCCGGTCCTGGCCGAGGTCGTGCGGTCCGGGTTCACCGAGTCCCGGCACCGCGGGGCGCTGGCCGCGGTCGCGGCGGACGGGACGTTCGCCTTCACCGCCGGCAACGCGAACACGCCGGTGTTCCCCCGCTCGTCCAACAAGCCGCTGCAGGCCGCGGCCATGCTGCGGGCCGGGCTGCCGCTGGCGGGCGAGCTGCTCGCGCTCGCCGCCGCGAGCCACTCGGGCGAGGACTTCCACGCGGCCGGGGTGCGGGAGATCCTCGACATCGTCGGGCTGGCCGAGGGCGACCTGCGCTGCCCGCCGTCGCTGCCGATGGACGACAAGACCGCCCGGCGGCTGCTGCGCGGAGGCGACCCGCCCGAGGCGCGGATCCGCTACAACTGCTCCGGCAAGCACGCGGCGATGCTGGCGACCTGCATCGTCAACGACTGGCCGACCCGCAGCTACCTCGACCCGGGCCACCCGCTGCAGGTCCACATCGGCACGACGATCGAGGAGCTGGCGATGGAGCCGGTCGCCGCGGTCGGGGTGGACGGGTGCGGGGCGCCGCTGTTCGCGCTGACGCTGGGCGGGCTGGCGCGCGCGTTCCGCACCCTGGTGCTGGCGCCCGAGGGCAGCCCCGAGCGCACGGTCGCCGACGCGATGCGCAAGTTCCCCGAGTGGACCAGTGGCAGCACCCGCGACGAGCGGCGGCTGATGGTGGCGATCCCCGGGCTGCTACTGAAGTCGGGGGCCGAGGGGGTGGACGCGTTCGCGCTGGCGGACGGCACCGCCGCCGCCCTCAAGATCGACGACGGCAACCCGCGCGCGCGGACCCCGGTCACGGCGGCGATCCTCACCCGCCTCGGCGTGACCCCGCCCCCCGGCCTGCTGACCGCCCCGGTCCACGGCGGCGGCGTCCCCGTCGGCGAGATCGTGGCCGTCACCCCCTGGTAGCGCCTCACCCCGCCCGCCCCGCCCGCCCCGCCTCGCTGGCGGGCCGCCTCTTGCTGTTATCTCGGGCTCAGCGGCTGGCGCCGGTACCGGTGCCAGCCCCGTTGTCGGCGAGGCGGTCGATCGCGGCGGCCAGGTCGTTGAGGGCGGGGACGGCGGCGGCCAGGGCCCGCTGCTCGCGGGCGGGCAGGGTGGACAGGGCCAGGTTGAGGACCGCCGCGTTGGTGGCGTGCCAGGCCAGGACCGCCTGCTGCCCGGCCTCGGTCACGGTCAGCTCGACCGCGCGGCGGTCATCTTCGGCGGTGACCCGGGCAACCATGCCTCGCCCGGCCAGCGCGTTGACGATCGTGGTGACGGTGTTGGGCCGCATGTTCAGCCGCCGGGCGAGCTGGCCCGGGCGGGCGGCGGGCTGCTCGGCCAGCGCCCCGAGCAGCTCCAGCTGCGCGACCGCCAGCGTGTTGCGGGGGTCAGCGACGCGGGCACCCCGGCGCAGCGCGCGCCGCAGCCGGGCGATCCCCTCGGCCAGCCCGTCGGCCCGGGCCGCGGCGCCCTCGGCCTTTCGCTGGCCGCCGCTAGCCGCGCTGCCGCTCATCGCACCCCTCGTCGAGGGCGATGGCGCCCGGCACGCTGCCGCGCGGGCCGCAGCCGGCCGGCCCGGCCCTCCGCGCCACGCGGCCGCCCGCTCCCGGCGCCCTTGAGGAAGGCCCGCAAGAGGGCCACCACGACCAGCCCGCTCCCGCTCGCGATGCCAAAGTTCACCGGGACGGCCCCGGCCGGGACCGCCCGCCCGCCGTGGCGGCCAGCGCCGCCAGCAGCCCGGCACCGGCGATAAGGGCCATCGCCAGCCCCGGGCCGGCGGCGGGGTGCCCGAGGCCGCGGGCGGCGTGCAGGCCGAGCGCCACCACGGCGACGCCCAGGCCGGTCCCGATGCCCCGGGTCATGTTCACCATCCCGCCCGCGGTGGCGGCGTTCCCGGCCGGGAGGGCCGCCATGATCTCCGCGTTGTTGGCCGGAGTGTACAGGCCCAGGCCCGCGCCGAGCAGACCCAGCAGCGCCGCCGCCGCCCCGACCGCGAGCGGCACCACCAGCCCGGCCGCCGCGGCAGTGATCATGATCCCGCCGGCGGCGCAGCGGCGCCGGCTGGTCCAGCGCGGGCCCAGCAGCCGCTCGCCGAGGGCGGCGGTGAGGCCGAACGCGCCCGGCAGCGAGGTCAGCATGAGCCCGGCTTCCAGCGGGCTGCCGCCCCGGCCGGTCACGACCTGGGGGAACAGCACCAGCGGGCCGAACAAGACGAGGTAGGAGCACAGCGCCCCGCCCAGCGGCCGGCGGGCGCCCGAGGTCGCCAGCGCGCGGAAGTCCAGCAGCGGCGAGCGCACCCGCCGCTCCCGCCACCACAGGGCCGCGCCCGCCAGCAGCGCCGCGACCGCGCAGCCGCCCGCCGCCAGGGCGGGCCAGTTCAGCCCGGACAGGGCCGAGACGGCCAGCATCGCCGCCGTCACGCAGGTGCCCAGCAGCGCCATCCCGGCCAGGTCGGCGCCGCCCGGCTCGGCCCGGGTGCGCGTCCGGGGCAGCAGGTACACCCCGGCCACGACCGCGATCAGCCCGACCGGGACGTTGAGGAAGAACACCCACCGCCAGCCGGCCGCCGCCACCAGCAGTCCCCCGGTCAGCGGCCCCGACGCGAGGCCGACCGCCTGGGCCGCCGCCTGGATGCCGAGGGCAGCCCGCCGCTGGCCGGCGGGCACGCTGGTGACGACGATCGCGACGCTGTTGGCCTGGAGCATCGCCGCCCCCGCGGCCTGCACGACCCGCAGCCCGATCAGCAGGCCGAGCGACGGGGCCAGCCCGCAGGCGGCCGATGACGCGGCGAACAGCACGAACCCGTACACGTAGACGAGCTTGCGCCCGGCCCGGTCCGACCACCGGCCGACCGGGACCAGCAGCGCCGTCAGCGCGAGCAGGTACGCCAGCGAGACCCACGCGACGGCAGCCAGGCTCGCCCCGAACTGGCGCTGCAGGGCCGGGAACGCCACCGTCACCACGCTCGCGTCCAGCTGGCCCATGAACGCGCCGAAGCAGACGGCCCCGACCGCGAGCCACGGCGCCAGGGGGTGCTCGCGCACGAGCGCGGGCCGGGCCGGCTCGCGCAGCAGGCTCACCATCGGCCAGTCTCGCTCATGCTGATCCCCGCTCCTCGCCGCCACCCGGCGGGATTGCTCCCTGAGCTGACCCGGCAGGCCCTCGTTAACTCTGCTACAGAACTATAATAGCTCTGTTGCAGAACTTAATAAGCGAGCCCGGCCGACGACGCCGGCGGCACGAACTCATTGGGCTTGCCAGTCGTTGACATCGTGTGACAGATTTCCCTGGGCAGTTCTGGAGACGTCCTTCAGCCAACGCGCGGGAGCCAATGATGCGGGGATCGGCACGGCAGTACTGGCATGCGCGGCGAGCAGCCGGGGACAGCCCCGGCCAGCGCCGCCGGACACGGCCCGGGCGGGGCCTGCGGGCGGTCGCGGCCCCGGCGGTGGTGGCGCTCGTGGCGGCGCTCGCGACGACCCTCCCGGCGACGGCCGCCACCGCGCGCACGGCGTCAGCCGCCAGCACGCCGCTGGCGGCGACCACCACGTCGGCGATACGCGCGACGCCGGCGGCCGGCGCCCGGCCCGCCGTCCCGGCCGGGCGGGCCGCGGCCCCGCGCCCGGCCCGCAAGCTCCCGGCGGGCGAGCGGCAGGCATGCCCCACGCCGTCGGGCTCGAAGGCGAACGCCTGGACGTGCTTCGCGGTGCTCGGCGCCGGCAGCGCCGCCAGCCCGGCTGCCAGCCCGACTGCGCGCCCGGCCACGGGCGAGCGGCCGGACCTGATCTTCCCCGGCGCCTACCAGCCGGCCGACCTGCGCAGCGCCTACAACCTGACCAGCGCCGCCACCACCGGCGGCCAGGGCCGGACGGTGGCGGTAGTGGACGCCGGCGATGACCCGCACGCGGCGGCTGACCTGGCTAGGTACCGCGCCCAGTGGGGCGTGCCGGCCTGCGTGCCCGCGACCGGCGCGGGCTGCGTCACGGTCTACAACGAGCACGGCAAGACCACCCCCAAGCCGCAGCAGGACCCGTCGGGCGGCTGGGAGGTCGAGGAGTCGCTCGACATGGACATGGTGTCGGCGATCTGCCCGAACTGCCACATCGACCTGGTCGAGGCGGACTCGCCCGACCCGGCCGACCTGGACCTGTCGGAGGACACGGCGGTCAGCCTGGGGGCGCGGTTCGTGTCCAACAGCTTCGGCGGCTCCGCCACCCCGACCGACGAGGCGTTCTTCAACCACCCGGGCGTGGCCATCGTCGCCTCGGCTGGCGACGAGGGCTACGGGACCGCGTTCCCGGCCTCGTCGCAGTACGTGGTGTCGGTCGGCGGGACCTCGCTGACCCCGGCCCCGGGGACCGCGCGGGGCTGGACCGAGACCGCGTGGGACGGGACCGGCTCCGGCTGCGCCGCCACCTGGGCCAAGCCGGCCTGGCAGGTGGCCGACGCCAACGAGCAGGCCGGCTGCGCGGACCGGACCGAGAACGACGTGTCCGCCGTCGCCGACCCGAACACCGGGGTCTGGATCTACGACTCCACCCCCTTCCAGGGGGAGCCGGTCGACTGGGACGCCATCGGCGGCACCAGCGCCAGCGCCCCCATCATCACCGCGACATGGGCGCTGGCGGGCCTGCCCCAGCAGCGCACCTACCCCGGCTCCTACCTTTACCGCAGCGGCCGCGCGGCCAGCCTGAACGACGTCACCAGCGGCAGCAACGGCTTCTGCGAGGCCACCCGCGCCTACCTGTGCGACGCGAAGGCGGGCTACGACGGGCCAACCGGGTGGGGCACCCCCAACGGGACCGCCGCGTTCGCCGCGCCGGCGACCGCGACCGTCACCGTGGCCGACCCGGGCCGGCAGGACAAGCCAGCCGGGTCGGCCGTCAGCCTGGCCGTGAAGGCGCTCGACTCCGTGGCCGGGGCGCCACTGGCGTACACCGCCACCGGGCTGCCCCGGGGGCTGTCGATCTCCGCGTCCACTGGCCTGATCACCGGCAAGCTGCCGGCGGCGGCCGGGACCGCGACCGTCCACGTCACCGCGACCGACCCGAGCGGGGCGCACGCCACCGCCACGTTCCAGCTCGTGATCATTCCGAGCCTGCGGGCCACCTACCACCGGGTCGCCGGGCAGGTCACGCTGGCGCAGACCCGCCGCTGCCTGACCGACAACGGCAACAGCCCGGCCAACGGCGCCCCGGCGGTGGTGGCCCCGTGCGTGTCCGGCAGCAGCGCCGCCGCCAGCGCGCAGAGGTGGACCTACGAGCCGGACGCCCTGCCGGACGGGTCGGGGACGCTGGCCATCAACGGCAAGTGCCTGACCGTCGCCGGGAACTCGGTCAAGGAGAACGCCCGGCTCGTCCTGGCCCCGTGCGACGGCGCCACCGGGGAGAGCTGGTCACTGCAGTTCGACAGCCAGAACCTCTACAACCCGGCCTCGGGCATGTGCATGGACGACCCGGCGGGCAGCCTGGAGACCGGCACGGTGGTCGACATCGACTTCTGCGCCCCGTTCGACGAGCAGGCGTTCATCCTGCCGCCCGGGCCGGTGCTGTCGGCCGCCGGCGGGACCTGCGTGACCGACCCCGGTAACAGCACCCACGCGGGCGCGCAGCTGACGACCGCCCCGTGTGATGCCAGCCCGGGCGAGGCGTGGGACGCGTTCTCGCTGTACGACATGTTCTCCCCGACCGTGCACGACGGGCTGTGCTGGAACGTCGCCGAGAACCAGGAGCCGGGCGGCGAGGTCGCGTTCTTCGACGGCGAGGTGGTCAAGCTCGGGCCGTGCATCAGTCCCACCTCGGACTACACGGCCGGCTGGGTCCCGCTGGCGAATGGCGAGATCGAGGACTACATCAACGGCCTGTGCCTGGCGGTGCGGCCCGCGGTCGGCGAGGGCAGGCCGACCCTGGTCCTGAACGACTGCTACGGCGACCTCAACGAGATCTTCGGGGTGGCCTGAGCAGCGTTTTACCGGGCAGGGCCGTTCATCAAACCGGGCTTTTTTCAGGTTCCCGGGATGATGAGGCAACTACTAGTCGCGGTGGCGACGACCTTGCCGTTACCGTCCAGGATCTCCGCCTTGGCGAAGGCGACCCGGCGGCCGGGCTTGACGATCTCCCCGATCGCCCTGACCCGGCCGCTGTCCCTGGTCACCGGGCGGGTGTAGCTGACGTTGAGGTCGATCGACGTGTAGCCGATGCCCGCCGCCAGCGTCGTGTGCACGGCGCAGGCGGCGGCGGTGTCGGCCAGCGTGCAGACGAAGCCGCCGTGGACGGTCCCGATCGGGTTGTAGACCGACTCATCGGGGGTGCCTTCGAAGACGATGTACCCCTCTTCGACCTCGGCCGGCTCGAACCCCATGAGGGCCGCGATCGGGGGCGGCGGCAGCTTGCCGTCCCTGATCGCGCGCAGGAACTCCAGGCCTGACAGGCCCAGCGCGGCCGCCGCCGTGATCATGGGGTCGTGCCACTGGACCACCTTGCTCGACGGCGCTCCCCAGTCCTGCGGTCCGGTCATCGGTTCCTCCACAAACGTCCGGCCTGCGCCAGCCGGGACCCATAAGTTCAGGATCCAAACTAACAGGTCGCGCCCGGGTCGCTGCCGCCGGAGGACTCATGTGCTACTGCGGCGGGTGAGCGCGATAGTTCAAGCGCGGCCGCAGCGGCTCGGGCCGCGTCGTCGCGCGGCCGCCGGCCTCCTGGGCGCCCGGTCGCGGGTCAGCGGGCACGGGGCCGGCCGCGCGGAAGGGCATGGTGCCGCCGTCGCGAGCCAGGGGGACCGTCTGGTCAAGGTCCGCGCGGGAGCCGCGGCCGGGGAACCAGGCACGTGCGGTCGGCGCGGAGCCGCCGGGCGGCGGGCCTCCGCCGGTCACCTGGGCATCGCGGGGCGGCCGGGGGCCGCGTGATCCAGCGGGAGGGCCGGTGCTCCCGGCCAGCCCGGCATGGCCGTGCGGGTGAGCGTGGCCGCCGGCGGCCGGCCGGAGGTCACCACCACGGGGGTCGTTGCCGCCTGCGGGGCGCGCCCCATGATGGCTGGCGACGGGCGGATCCCAGCCTGCGGGGGCACGGGCATCGCGGGGCGGGCTGCCGCCCGGAGGATGACTGCCCCGGGCGGAGTAGCCGCTCCCGGGCGCGCGACCGCCCGCTGATGGACCGTTGACCTGGGGAGAGCGATCGCCTGCGGGCGATCCAGCCCGCCGAGGCGGGCAGCTCCCGGCTGGTGCGTGACAGCCTTCCCGGCGGGCATCGCCGCCGGGAAGGCGCCGCGCCGCCCCGGGCCGGCGCGGTCCGGGCCGGCGCGGTCCGGCGCGGTCCGGGCGGCGGCGCAGGCCAGTGCCGGCGCCGAGGATGAGCCCGGCTGCCATCAGGGTGCAGCCGCCGACGATCAGCGCGGCCGCCGGGCTGGCCGAGGCGAGCCCGCCGCCGGTGTCGGGCGAGCCGGCCGGGATCGCCCGCCGCC
>DATBEM010000096.1:0-18700 GCA_036276115.1 Trebonia sp. | reverse complement strand
GCCGTTCCGGCCGGAGGGACCGCCGTTCCGGCCGGAGGGACCGCTGTCTCCTCAGCCCGCTTCTTGACCGCCTCCATGGTCGCGCCGACGACCCGCTCGACCATGTGCCGGACCAGCGACTGGGGCATCCGCCACTTGAGGGCCAGCTCCTGGCGCAGCGCCAGCCGCGACCGGCCGCCGTCGAGGGCGGCCACCGTGTAGTGCGCGTCGTTGCGGGTGATGAAGTCGCCGTGGACGAGGGACCATCGCATCCACTGGTCGCCATGCGCCAGCGCCAGCGTCAGGTTCATCGTCATCCCCATCGAGTTGAACGTGAAGGCCGCCTCGGCCGGCTGGCCCTCCTCATCGCTCCGCAGCACCTCGACCGCGGTGATGTCGTCTTGCCAGGCCGGGTAGGCGCCCACGTCGCGCAAGGTCGCGAGCACGTGCCGGGGACTGGCGTCGATCGTGATCTCGTACTGCGAGCCGTTGCTGCCCGTGTCGGTCATGGTGGTGCACTCTGCCTTCAGCGTCGGGCGCGGAACAGGGCCACTGATCCGGCGATGGTGATCTCGTGCTGGCAGAACTCGCGGCCAAGGGCGCGGTCGAGGTCTTCGAGGCCATCACGGGTGTTGCTCATGAAGCCGCGCAGGTTGGCCGCCGCCAGCTCGCGCCGCGCCAGCCAGGTGTGGCGCGGCCCGTGCCCCAAGATGGTCGACCCGAACAGCACCCCGCCGGGGGCGAGGGCGGTCCGCGCGTGCCGGAAGGCCACCGCCTTGTCCGGTATCGAGCCGGGCAGGCAGTGGATCAGGTTGCACATCGCGACGGAGCCGGCGCTGCCGGGCGGCAGCGGCCACGGGTCGAGCACGCTGGCCTGGCAAGCCCGCGGCGCGTAGCGGCGCAGCCGCCGCCCCGCCTGCGCCAGGGAGTTGGGGTTGAGGTCCATGAGGGTGAGGGACGGCCGTGCCGACGGGAACGTGCACCGGTCGAGCAGGATGCCGGTGGCCACGCCGACGTCGATATGGCGGGCCGACGCGCACTCGTCGTAGAGGGCGACCAGCCGGCCCAGCGGGCACCGCCACGCCAGCGGCGAGTTCACCCCGTAGACCAGCGCGTCGTAGGCGAGCAGGAAACCGCGGGAGTAGGCAGCGTGCCCCCGGTAGGCCGGGCCGGCGCGGTCGATGGTGACGGCCCTGCTCATGTGCCCTCCTCGCTGGCGCTCGTCGGCCGCATTCGCGGGGGCACAGCTACCTCCCGGGGGGCGACCCCCCGTACCCCCCGATCCGCGCCCGCTGGCAAAAATCGCCAGCATGGCGGGCGCTCCTCGCTTCCTGATTCGCTCGCGGGCTCGCTCATGTGCCCTCGCCCCGGGGCACCAGGCGGATGAGGGGGATCTCGCGGGTCGTGCGGTCCTGGTAGCCGGCGTAGCCGCGAAAGCCCCGCACGACGCGATCCCACCACACGGCCCGCTCGTCGGCGTCCATCACCCCCGCGCGCACGGCCCAGGACCGGCCGCGCACCTGGATGCTGGCCTCCGGGTTCGCGACCAGGTGGCGGAACCAGGCCGGGTGCGCGGCCGACCCCCGGTAGGAGGCGACGACGATGACATCACGGCCGTCGCGGAACGTGAACAGCGGGACCGCGTAGGGCTGGCCGTCCCGCGGTCGCGTGGTGGTCAGGATGCCGACCTCGTTGCCCAGCATGCGGGTGCCCAGGCGGCCCCGGGACTTCTCGTACAGCGCGATGTGCAGGCCGTTGTTCGCCAGCTGGGCGAGCTTGCCCCAGGGCGTCACCGCGCGGCCGGCGTTGCCCGCGGGACCTGCCTCGCCCGCCGGCGCCTGCCCGGCGGGCGCTTCCTGTCCGGACACTGATTTCCCTCCATCCGTTGCCGCGTCCCGGGACGCCCGGGCGCGCTCCCGTAGCAGCGTGGGCACGACCCAGCTCGCGTGCGCGAGCGCCAGGACGCCGGTTCCCGCGCCGCCGGCCCGCATGGCCGACAAGACGGCCCCCGCGCCGGCCGCCGCGCCCGTCACCGCGCGGTTGCCGGTGGGGACGTGCGCGGCGCCGTAGACCACGCTGGTGATGATGGCGGCCCGGCCCGGGCCGAAGCGTCGCGCGAGCTGCCCCTGTACGAGCCCGCGCCACAGCAGTTCCTCCCCGGGGGCGACCATGAGGGCCAGGTACCCGCACATGCGAGCCGGGCCGGTCGCCCGCGACAGCGCCCCCAGCGCGCTGGCGTCGCTGTCCAGCCCGGGCACCGACCGCCGCGCGCGGGCATCGGCCAGCGTGCTCGCGGCGAACAGGCCCAGGCCCGCGCCGAGGCCGGCCAGCACGTCCGCCCGCGTCGGCCGCCGGGGCCGCAGCGACCAGTCGGTGGCCAGCGCCGCCGCCCCCAGCGCGCCGTGGGTGAGGGCGAGCCGCCGCCAGTGGGCCGCCTCCGGTCCCCGGAACGCCGCTGCCATGCCCGACAGGGACAGGGCTACCCCGGCCGCCGCCGCGGCGGCGCGGGGGGAGGGGGGCCTCACCGGGCCGCCCCGCGCGCTCGCAGCGACGGGAACTGCGTCCGCACGCACTGCGCCCAGGCGGCGGCCGGCATCAGCCGGCGCGCCGCCAGCAGGACGTGCGCCTCGGCGCCGACCCGGTAGCGGGCGCGCGGATGGCGGGCGGTCGCCGCGCGCAGCACCGCCGCCGCGACCTGGTCCGGGTGGGTCCCCCGGGGCAGCCGCCGGGCGATCTGCCGGTCCAGGTCGGCCACCATGTCCCCGTACGGCCCGGCCCGGTACTGCCGCAGGGGCGAGATGTTCTGGCCCCAGCGCGAGTTCACCGCGCCCGGCTGCACCAGCGACACCCCGATCCCGAAGAGGCCGGCCTCCAGCCGCAGCACCTCGGTCGCGCCCTCCAGCGCGAACTTGCTGGCGTGGTAGGCGGCCCCGGCGGGCAAGACGAGCTCGCCGGCCATGGAGCTGACGTTGACGATCCGGCCCTGGCCGCGGGCGCGCATGCCCGGCAGCACCAGCTGGATCAGGCCGACCGGGCCGAACAGGTTCGTCTCGAACTGGACCGCCCAGCGGTCGAGCGGGACCTCCTCGCACGGGCCGAGCTCGCCGTAGCCGGCGTTGTTGACGAGCACGTCGATCGCGCCGTGGGCGGCGAGCACCTCCTTTACCGCCTGCCGCCGCTCGCCGTCGTCGGTGACGTCCAGCCGCCGGACGACGGCGCCCGCGGCCGCGAGGTCGGCCAGGGCACCGGGGTCGCGCGCGGTGGCGACCGTGGTGAAGCCGCGTTCCAGGGCCTGGCGGGCAATGGCCCGGCCGATCCCGGAGGAGCAGCCAGTGATGACGATGACCGGCATGGGCGACCTTCCGCTTGAGGAGCCTGCTAGACGAAGTAGCCGACCGAGAAGTCGGCGCTGACGCCGGGACCGAAGCCGGCGATGAGGCCGCGGGCCCCGCTGCTGGCGACGTCGCTGGCGTAAAGGCGGCTGAGGGCGTCGAAGATCAGCACGCTGGCGGTGTTGCCGTGCTCGCCGAGCGCCTGGCGGCTGAACTGGTGCATGGCCGGGTCGATGTCCAGGTGCCTGGTCAGGTCGTCGAGGATGCGCGGGCCGCCGGCGTGCGCGACGGCGAAGTCGAGCTTCTTGACCTCCCACCCGACCTGGTCCACGAGGCTGGCGATGCTGGGCGCGACGCCCCCGATGGTGGTGCGCACCCGGCTGTCGAGCCGGAAGTGGTAGCCCGACTCGGTGACCTCGTAGGAGATCCAGCTGGCGGTCCCCGGGATCGTGTACGCGGCCGACCGCTCGATCTGCAGCCCGGCCCGGCCGTGCCCGCGCATGACGGCCGCCGCGAACCCGTCGCCGAACAATCCCGCCGACAGCAGCGAGCCGACGTCGGTGTCGGTCGGCTGGTAGCACAGGGAGCACAGCTCGAACGCGACGATCAGGACGTTGTGGTCGGGGTAGGCCCGGCAGTGCGCCGCCGCGGTGCTGATCGCGGCGCCGCCCGCGGTGCACCCGAGCTGGGCGAACGGGACCTGCCGGACGCTGGCCGGGAGGCCGAGCTCGTTGATCATCCAGACGATCGGCGAGGGCATGCTGAACCCGGTGCAGGAGACGAACACCACCGCGTCGACCTCGCCGATGGTGAGCTCGGCGTGGCCGAGTGCCGCCTGCACCAGGCCGGGCAGGTAGCGCCGCACGGCGCCGGCGTACAGCTCGCCCCGGGCGGCGACCCCGGGGTGCCGCAACGTCTCCTCCAGCGGCTGCAGGATGCGCCGGGTGCGCACGCCGGTGTGCTCGATCAGCCCGACCGCCCGCTCCAGGTGCGGGTGGCCCGGGTGCAGCCGCCGGGCGGCGGCAATCGTGTCAGCGAGCGTGATCTCGTGCTCCGGGAAAGCCAGCGCGGGACGGCACAAGACGGGCATTCAAGGTCCCCTTACCCCGGAGGATTTCCGGGTCGTCGTCGGCTAGATCCATGCGGCGAGCACGAAGATGGCGAAGAACGAGGTAAGCAGGCGAGGCAGGTGGGGGAGCCACGGCGGCATTGTCGCGCCCAGCCTTGAGCGAAGTACGCCGATGAGAAGCCAGGCGGCGTAGGGAAAGGTCAGAAGAGGGGCGGCGTACCGGACGGAATGGAATTGCCAGGCCAGTAGCGCGATGCACGCGTACGGCGCGATGATCAGCCCCGCGTACCAGGCCTTCGCCGCACCGGCGGAGAGCAGGTGGGCGACCGTCTGCTTGCCCGCCCGCCGGTCCTCCTCGATGTCGCGCAGGTCGTTGTGCAGCATCGTGATGGCGAACAGGAAACCGGCCGCCAGCGCCCCGAGCACGACCGGGAGGCCGAGGCGGTGGACGTTGACCCAGATGACGCCGCCGACGACGAGGAACCCGGTGAGGACGAAGTCCACGACCTCCCCCAGGCCCCGGTACCCCAGCGGCGAGGGGCCGCCGGAGTAGATCAGGGTCACGCACATGAGCGGCAGGATCACGATGGAGGCCGGGGTGGTGGTGTAGAGCAGGTAGCCGACCCAGGCCACCGCGATCGCGAAGCAGGCCAGGCCGACGATCCTGACCTGGTGCATGGGCAGCCCCAGGGCCAGGGCGCTGCCGGGACGGGCGTTGTCGAGGCGGTCGACGCCCCGCCGGTAGTCGTCGTAGTCGTTGATGAGGCGGCGGGCGATGCTCTCGGGAACGAACAAGAGCAGCGTCGACACGGCGCGGGCGGGCGAGAGCGGGCCCAGGTGGCGGGCGATGGCGAGCGCGAAGCCGGCTTGCAGCAAGACGACCACCGTCATCTGCAGGCCGAGGGCGGACAGCCATGACCGGGCCAGCCGGGCCAGCCGGGCCGGCTCCGCCGCGGTGACGCTCATGCGGGCAGCCCGCGAAATGCTTCAGGCGGCATGGCTCAATTCAATGGCCTGCCCCGCCGCCCGATCCAGAGACGGGCCTGTCTGCTAAGGACACGAATGTCCCTATGGCCGGGACGCCCGGCTTAGGTAGCTTGGGCGCAGATCGGTTCCCGGCACGGGGAGGAAGACTAAATGGCGGATCGCTCGTCGGTCGCGTTGGATGTCACGGCGATATTCCCAAGGCTCATGGCCGACCTGGAATGCGTCCGGGAAGGCCTTCTGCAGTGGATTGACGTTGAGGAAGAACAGCTGGCCGCCCCCATCCGGTACTACGTCAAGAGCCCGGGCCGCCTGTTCCGCCCCACGCTGACCCTGACGTCGGGGTACATCGTGAACCCGGAGGCGCCCGCGGACCGGCTGGTGACGGCGGCCGTGGCCGGGGAGCTCCTGCACCTCGCCACCCTCTGCCACGACGACCTGTGCGATGAGGCGGCCACCCGGCGGGGCCGGCCCAGCGTGAACGCCGCCTTCGGGGACGCGGAGGCGCTGGTCGCCGGGGACTACCTGCTGGCCACGAGCCTGGCCGCCTTCGCCGGCCTCGGCCCGCACCCCCTGCGGGTCATCACCACCGCGCTCAAGTCGATCTGCCTGGGGCAGCTGCGGGAGATCCAGGACCTGTACAACCGCAACCGGTCCGAGCGCTCCTACTTCGACAGCGTCACCGGGAAGACGGCGAACCTCATGGCCGCGTGCGCGCGGATCGGGGCGTTCGTCGGGGGAGCGGGCGAGGCGGAGCAGCAGGCGATCGGGGCCTACGCGCGCGGCCTCGGCGTGGCGTTCCAGATCTGGGACGACGTCCGGGACATCTGGTCCCTGGCCGGCGCCACCGGCAAGGCGACGGGCAAGGACATCGACAACGGCGTCTTCACCCTCCCGGTCATCTACGGCTTCCAGGCCGACCGCGCCCGGCTGGAGGAACTACTGGACGGCGGGGCGCCCGGCGGTGACCGGCACGCCCTCATCCGGGCGTTCCTGGACGACCACGAGATCCAGCGCCGCAGCGTCCGGGTCGCCCGGCAGCACGTGTTCGACGGGATGCGGGCGCTCGACGGCCTGCCCGGCCCGTCGTCCGGCGCCGCCGGGCCGCTCATCGCGGTCGCGCACGCCCTGATGCCCGAGGTCGGGGAGCTCCTCGCCGTCCCCGGCGGGCCCTGTGAGTGAGGCGGGCCCTGTGAGTGAGGCGGGCCCGGTGAGTGCGGCACGGTGGGCCGCGGGCCTGCCCCAGGAGATGCCGCGCGGCCTGTTCGACCCGCCCGAGGCCCTCGCGGGCCTGCGCGGCCAGTGCCCCGTCGCGCCGTTCCGGTTGCCCGACGGCCAGCGGGCATGGCTGGTCACCAGCCATGCCGACGCCCGCGCGGTGCTGCGCGACCCGGACTTCAGCGTCCAGGACCGGCTGGAGGTCCGCGCCCTGCCGGCCATTCCGGGGGCGTTCGCGGCCATGGACCCGCCCGAGCACACCCGGTACCGCAAGCCGATCGCGGCCCACTTCTCCACCAGCCGGATACGCGCCCTGCGCCCGCGCATCGAGGACATCGTGTCCGCCCGGCTGCGCACCCTGCGCGCGGCCGGGCCGGGGGCCGACCTCGTCGCCGAGTTCGCCATCCCGGTCCCCGCCCAGGTGATGTGCGAGCTGGCCGGCGTGCCGTACGAGCGGCGGGCGGACTTCCAGCAGAGCATTTCCGCCTTGCAGAAGATGGGCACCGACCCCCAGGCGGCCGTCATCGCCTCGTTCGAGCTCATCGACTTCCTCACCCCGCTCGTCGAGGCCAAGCGGGCCGACCCGGGCGACGACATCATCTCCGCCCTCATCCACGGCGGCGGCGCGCCCGAGCCGTTCGACGACGGGGAGGTCGTGATGATGGCGATGATGCTCGTCGCGGCCGGGTTCGAGACGACGGCCAGCATGATCGGGCTGGGCACGCTCGCGCTCCTGGAGCACCCGGACCAGGCCGCCCTCCTGCGGAAGGACCCGGCCCTCATGGCGACGGCGGTCGACGAGCTGCTGCGGTACCTGACGATCATGCACTGGGGCGTGTCCCGGGTCGCCCGCGCGCAGGTCCCGCTCGGCGGCCACACCGTGCAGCCGGGAGACATGGTCGTCGTCGCGCTCAACGCCGCCAACCGCGACGCGGCCGCCTTCACCGACCCGGACCAGCTCGACGTCACCCGCCGCGACAACCCGCACCTCACCTTCAGCAGCGGGCCGCACCAGTGCGTCGGCGCCGCGTTCGCCCGGGTCGAGCTGGAGATCGCCCTGCGCGGGCTGCTCACCGAGTTCCCCGGCCTCGCGCTCGACGTCCCGGTGGACGCGGTGCCGCTGCGCTCGGGCATGGGGATCTTCGGCGTCCACGCGCTCCCCGTCCGCTGGGACGACACGCCTGCTGAGGAGGGCCAGTGAGCCTAGATGTGACCCCGCGCCTAGATGTGACCCAGCGCCTTGACGCGACCCCGCGCCCGATCGCGGGGTCGCCCGCGGCGAGCGCCGCCTGGACGGCGGTGTCGGGCCAGCAAGACGAGGGCGGCGGCTGGGCCGGCGACTTCGCCACCGGCGGCACGTCGTGGGAGTCCGCCGCCATCATCATGCAGCACGTCCTCGCCGTGCCCGACATCACCCACGTGGCCGAGCTGCGCGCGTGGATCGTCTCCCAGCAGAACGCGGACGGCGGGTTCCCGATCTACGCCGGCGGGCCCTCGGACCTGTCCTGCACCGTCCTCACCCACGTCGCGCTCCAGCTCGCGGGCGACTCCGCCGACCGCGGCCGGCTCGACCGCGCGGCCGCCTTCGCGCGGGCGCACGGCGGGATCGAGGCCGCCGAGCTCGTTCCCACCCGCTTCTGGCTCGCCTTCGCCGGCGTCGTGAGCTGGCGGGAGGTCCCGCCCCTGCCGCCCGAGCTGATCTTGCTGCCGTCGTGGTTCCCCGGCGCCGTCCAGGACTTCGAGCCGCTCGCCCGCGAGCTCGTCGTCGCGGTCGGCATCCTCGGCACCATCCGCCCGGTCCGCCCGCTGCCCATCGACGTGGACTGCCTGCGCTCGCAGCCGGGGGCACAGCGCCAGCCCGGAGCACAGCGCCAGCCCGGAGCACAGCGCCGGCGCCCGGCCCGGCGGCGGCTGGCCCGGGGCGTCACCAGCGCCGCCCACGCGATCGCCGGCCTGTCCCCCTCGCCCCTGCGGCGCAAGGCGCTCCACACGGCCGAGGCATGGCTGGTGGGCAGGCAGGAGCCGGACGGGAGCTGGGGCGGCAGCTGGACCGAGACCCTCGTCGTCGCCCTGGCGCTGTGGGCGCTGGGGTACAGCACCGGGCACCCGGTCATGCGGCGGGCGCTGGAGGCCTGCGACGCCTACTGCATCAAGCGCGACGGCACCCGGCGGGTGCGCATCTTCCCCTGCACCGTCATGGACACCGCCATCACCTTGCGCGCCCTGGCCGCCGCGGGCGGGCGGGCCGGGGCCGACCCGGTCATCGACCGCGCCGTCGAGTGGCTGATGACGCACCGCAGCGACGGCACCCGCAACGAGGCGTTCCCGCCCGCGCTGGTCTGGGACTACGAGGGCGTCCCGACCATCAACCCGGACGTGGACGACACCGCGATGGTGATCGCGGCCCTGCACGAGGTGCTCGGGCAGCGCCCGGCACCGGTCGAGGATGCCATCGCCGAGGGCATCCGCTGGGTCCTGGAATGGCAGTCATCGTCGGGGGGCTGGTCCGGCTACGGCGTCTACCGCTGGTCGCTCATCGGCAAGCGGGCGCTGACGGGCATGGGCTTCATCGAGCCGCCCTCGGCCTGCGTCACCGCCCACATCGTCGAGATGCTGTGCTTCGAGGGAGCCGGCTGGCACCCGGCGGTCCAGCGCGCGCTGCGCTGGCTGCTGCGGGAGCAGGACACCGACGGCTCCTGGACCGGCCGGTGGGGCGGGCGGCTCTACGGCACCGCCCAGGTGCTCTTCGCCCTGTCCGCGGCCGGCTGCGACGCGGGGCACCCCGCGGTCGCCGCCGCGATGGAATGGATGTACCAGCACCAGAACGCCGACGGCGGGTGGGGAGAGGACATCCCCTCGACCTTCAGCGACGACCGCCGGGCGACCGGCCCCAGCATGGTGGTGCAGACCGCGTGGTGCGTGATCGCCGCCTACACGACCGGGGTCATCGACGCCAGCCGGGTGGCCGCCGCCGCCGCCTTCCTGGCCGGCCACCAGCAAGGCGACGGGAGCTGGATCGATGACCGGGAATGGATGATCATCATTCCCGACAACGTCTACGCCGTCGACAGCGCCCTGACCAATGCCTACGCGCTGTGGGCGCTGGCCCTGCACGCTCAGCGAGAAGGCAGCCGCGCCGAGAAGGAGGACCCGCGATGACCGGCCTGGCCGTGGAGCTCGGATCACCGGAGTACGACCAGTGGTCCTCCTTGTGGTGGCAGCGCCGCGGGCCGTTCGCCAGCTTGCGCTGGCTCGCCCGGGAGCGCGCTGCCCACGTGCCCCCGGCCGGCCGCGACGGCGCGGTGCTCCTGGACGTCGCCTGCGGCGGCGGGCTCCTGCACCCGTTCATCGCGGGCAAGGGGTACCGCCACGTCGGCGTCGACCTGTCGACTCGCAGCGCCGAGGTCGCCCGGCGGCACGGCGTGGACGAGGTGGTCATCAGCGACATCAGCGCCATCCCGCTGCCCGACGGCTTCGCTGACGTGGTCGTCGCCGGGCAGTGCCTGGAGCACGTCGCGCGCCCGGACGCCGTGGTCGCCGAGTGCTGCCGGCTGCTGAAGCCGGGCGGCCGGCTGATCATCGACACGATCGCCCGCACGTGGCTGGCCCGGATGTCGGTCATCACCCTCGGGGAGGGCATCCCGTTCAGCTGGGCCGCGCCGCGGGGCTCCCATGATCACCGGCTGTTCGTCGCCCCCCGGGAGCTGGCGGGCTGGTGCGCCCGGGGCGGCGTCCCGGTCCAGGTCTCGGGGATGGTCCCGCGGGCGCGGGACCTCCTGGCCTGGGCCGCCCGGCGGCGCGAGGACGACGTCGTCATGCGCGACGTCCGCTTCGCGGGCATCCTCTACCGGGTGCTCGGGGACAAGCCGGGAGCACCCGGGACGCGGGCGGCGGGCGCCGGGGAGTTAGCGAGCCGAGGAGTAGATCGCCTCGATGTCGGCCGCGAACTCCTTGGCGACGACGCCGCGCTTGAGGCTCAGCTTCGCGCTCAGGTGGCCGTCCTCCTGGGTGAAGTCCTTCGGAAGGATGCGGAACTTCCTGATCGACTCCGCCCGGGAGACCGCCTTGTTGGCGTCGTCCACCGCCGCCTGGACCTCCGCCTGCAGGTCGGGGTCGTCCAGCAGCTCCGCGACCGGGGTGGTGGTCGGCTTGCCGTGCCGCTCCAGCCAGGGGCCGAGCGCGTCGGTGTCGATGGTGATCAGCACGCCGATGAACGGGCGCCCCTCGCCGACGACCATGCACTGGCTGATGAGGGGAGCGGCCCGCAGGCGGTCCTCGAGCACGGCCGGGGCGACGTTCTTGCCGCCGGCGGTGACGATGAGCTCCTTCTTGCGGCCGGTGATCTTCAGGAAGCCCTCGTCGTCGAGCTCGCCCAGGTCGCCAGTGCGGAACCAGCCGTCGGCGGTGAACGTCTCCGCCGTCGCCTCGGCGTTGCGCCAGTAGCCGGCGAAGACGATCGGGCCCTTGACCTGGATCTCGCCGTCGTCGGCGATCCGCACGGCAACGCCCGGCAGCGGGCGGCCGACGGTGCCGATCTTCTGCCGGGCGGGCATGTTGACGGCGATCGCCGGGGCTGTCTCGGTCAGGCCGTAGCCTTCCAGCACGCCGACGCCGACGCCGCGGAAGAAGTGCCCGAGCCGCTCGCTGAGCGCGGCCCCGCCGGAGATCGCCCACCGCGTCCGGCCGCCCAGGGCGCCCCGCAGTCGCCGGTAGACCAGCCGGTCGAACAGCGCGTGCTGGACCCGCAGGGCGACCGGGGGCCCGCCGGGGGCGTCCTGCGCCCGGCTCCACTCCTCGGCCACCCGGGCCGCGCGGGCGAAGATCGCGCCTCGGCCGCTGCTGGCCGCGGTCTGCTCGGCGCTGTTGTAGACCTTCTCGAAGACCCGCGGCACCGCAAGGATGAACGCGGGCTGGAACGAGGCCAGGTCGGGGATCAGGTCGTTGGTGTCGGAGCAGTGGCCGAGGATCATGCCGCCCTCCAGCGAGCCGACCTCGATGATCCGGGCGAACGTGTGCGCCAGCGGCAGGAACAGCAGGGTCGAGGCGTCCGGGGCGGAGTGGAACTCCGCCAGCGGGCCCATGAACGCGTTGCGGGCGTCCGACAGCATGTTCTCGTGGGTGAGCTCGCACCCCTTGGGGCGGCCGGTAGTGCCGGAGGTGTAGATGAGCGTGGCGAGGTCGGCCGCCTTGGCCGTCCTGGCCCGCTCGACGATCGCCTCCTGCGCGACGCCGGACCCGCCGCTCGCGATCTCCGTCAGGGCCGGGTCGAACCGCCAGACGTGCTCCAGGGCCGGGAGCCGGTCCCGGGCGGCGGCGATGATGGCCTCGAACGCCTCGTTCTCCACGAAGACCGCCCGGGCGGCGGAGTCGGTCAAGATCCACTCGGCCTGCTCGGCCGAGGAGGTCTCGTAGACCGGGACCGAGACCGCCCCGGCCGTCCAGAGCGCGTAGTCGATCAGCGTCCACTCATAGCGGGTATGGCTCATGATCCCGACCCGGTCGCCGGGGGCGATGCCCGCCGCGATCAGGCCGCCCGCGAGGGCGTACACCTCGTCGCGGAACGTGCTGGTGGTCACGTCCTGCCAGGTGCCGCTGGCGTTCTTGCGCCGCATGATCACTGCCTGCGGCTGCTCGGCCGCACGGCGCCGTACCAGGTCGGCCAGGTTGGCTGTGGCGGGGATCTCCGCCAGGGCCGGCATGCTGTACTCGCGCACGACTCCTCCGTTCATCGTCCCTGCCAAGCTTATTGTGGTCTGGTGAGAGTCCACGTGGTAAGCGATGTGCACGCGGCGGCCGATGCCCTGGCCGGGGCAGGCGGGGCCGACATGCTCATCTGCCTTGGCGACCTGTTGCTGTTCCTCGACTACGCGGACCCGGGCCAGGGGGTCTACGCCGAGCTGTATGGCGCGGAATATACCCGCCAGTACATCGAGCTCCGGCTCGCCAAGCGCTTTGACGAGGCCCGCGAGCTGACCCGGCGCCTGATGGCCGAGCACGCCCGCTCCGCCTCCGGCGGGACCGATAGCTCGGGCGGCGGCCTGCGCGGCCCGGCCGAGCCCATCCTCCGGCGGCAGTACCAGGAGCTGTTCGCCGCGCTGCCGTCGCCCGCCTACCTGACCTACGGCAACGTCGACGTGCCGGACATGTGGGCGCAGTACCTGCGGCCGGGCCAGCAGGTGATCGACGGCGGCCAGGTCCGCGTGGGCGGGCACTCCTTCGGCTTCGCCGGCGGGGGGCTGATCTCGCCCTACCACACCCCCAACGAGGTGCCCGAGGAGGCCTTCCGGGCCAAGCTCGACGCCATGATGGCCGACGGGCCAGTGGACGTCGTCTGCACTCATATCCCCCCGGCCATCCCCGAGCTGCTGTACGACACCGTCGCCCGCCGCCTGGAGACCGGCAGCGTCGCCCTGCTGGACCTGATCCGGCGGGCCCAGCCCCGCTACGCCGTGTTCGGCCACGTCCACCAGCCGCTGGCCCGCCGGGTCCGCGTCGGCCGCACCGAGTGCGTCAACGTCGGCCACTTCCGCGCCACCAAGGCCCCCTACGTCCTGCAACTGTAGGCCAGCCAGCCAGCCAGCCGGGCCGCTAGCCGGGCCCTAGCCGGCGTCGGCCGGTCCCGGGGCTTTCCGCCCGGCCGCACGGCCGGTACCCCCCAGCCCCGCCGGCCGCTTTCGCGCCACGCTCAGCCCGGCCTCTTCCTAACCCCGGCCTTCCCTGGCATCCCCTCCAGTCACTGCCATTGCCGGCCGCATCCGGGATCCTAGCCCGGCCGCTCCCTGCCCCGTGCTCCCGTGCCGCCGCCGCTCCTCGGCCGCCCTTTTCCCCGCCCCGGCGCCCGGCCGCAGCCGGGCCAGCGGGTGCGACCGCGCGGTGCCAGGTACGGGGTACCGTTGCCAACATGGGCAGTGAAGGCAGTGAGCAGGCTGGTGGCGGTACCGGGCGGGGCCAGTCCGGCGATCCGGTAGGCGACTTCCAGCGATGGCTGATGCGGGCCGGGGCGCGCAGCGTCGGCCGCGACGTGGCGGACCGGGTCCGGTCCACCATCAATGGCGGCCGGCGGACCGCCGGCGATGTGTGGGACGTCGCGACGAACGAGCCGCCGCCGGACGAGGCGCCCGAGTGCGCGTGGTGCCCGATCTGCCGGGCCGCCCGCCGCTACCGCGACTCGGGGGGAACCGCCCCCGGCGCCAGCCCGGTCGGCAACATCGGCTCGCAGCTCGCCGGGCTGGCGCAGGACGCGTTCGGCATGTTCGACGCCGCCCTCCGCTCGGCTCAGCAGCCGCGCCCGCCGGCCCGCCCTGGATCCGCGCCCGCTGGTCCCGTCGCCCCCGCCGCCCCCGGGAACCCGGCCAGCCCCGGAGCGGCCCGCACCGGAGGCACCGCCAACCCGGCTAGCACCGCCAACCCGGCTAGCACCGCCAACCCCGCGAGCCTGGCCGACCCGTGGAGCTCAGCCGACCCGTGGAGCTCAGCCACCACGGAGGCTCCCCCTAGCACCAGTGCTCCCGTCAGCACGGAAACTCCCGTCAGCACGGAAACTCCCGTCAGCACTGGTACTCCCACTAGCCCTGTGCCGGCCAGCTCGCCGAGCGCGGAGGGGACCGGCTGGCCCCCGGCGGACGCTAGCCCGGCCCAGCCGGCCGCGGGATCAGACGACGGCCCCGTCGTCGGGTCCCCGGTCCTTGGGGGGACCGTTGTCCATCCGCAGGACCAGGACGGCGAAGCCGCCGACGAAGGCGGCTACCGCCAGGAAAGCGGCCAGGCCGGAGACGGTCCAGCCGGCGACGGTGGCGATGATCAGGTAGAGCGGACCGCCGAATAGCGCCAGCCACGCGCCCTTCGTGATCGGGTTCAGGTTGGGCAGCGGCGGCGCGGGCGGCGGGATGAAGTGCTCATCGGCCGGGTTCTCCGGGATGGGCGCGTCCCGTGGCCCGCGGCCGGGCCCGGCCAGCCCGGGCCGGGAGCCGGCCGGCCCGACCCGGCCTGGTCCGGCACTGCCTGGTCCGGCACTGCCTGGTCCGGCACCGCCCGGCGCGCGCGGCGGCACCGGCCGGGCGCCGAGAGCGTCGGGGAAGCCCGGCGGCTCGGGCAGCGGTACGTCCGCGGTGTCGGGGAACGGCGCGACGTCGGTGAAGCCGGCCGGCCCGGAGATGGCGTCCGACGGGTAGGCCGAGCCCGGCTGCGAGTCGCCCGGGGAGACCCGGACCGGGCCGGCCAGGCCCTCGCGCTCCGGCCACGGCACGTTGCCGCCGTCGGCGGGAATGGGCGCGTCGAAGCGGGCGATCAGGTCCTGCCAGGCGGCCTCCACGCCATCGCCGGAACCGTCGCCACGCGTCATGCCACCCTCCGGCGCGTCCCCGTCAGCCACTGTCCACCCCGTCAGACCCGTCCCGCCGCGACTGTGCGCACCGGCACTGTGCGCACCCTCGCCGCGGGCACAGTGGTTCTGGGCACCGTCGTCTTGAGCACAGTCTTTCCGTCAGCACAGTCCCGTTCCTTACGCCCGTTCCTCTGCCTGTGCCTGGTGGTGCTGCCCGCCGGCATGCTGGTCAATCCATTCCGCAGTTCCGTCGAAGATGGTCGCCGCGTCGTTGTCGAGCGTCGCGACATGGTAGCTGCCGGGGAGCGCACGCACCTCGACATCCGGCCTCGCCGCGCGCAGTACCTTCATGCTATTCGGCCCGACAACGTGGTCGACTGTGCTCCGGTACACAAGCAACGGCTGGGTCACCCGGGACAACTCCCTCGCCGTGGTACGCCACATTCCGGGCAGCGTCGCCGCCGCCCGGACGGGGATCCGCTGGTAACCGCCCTCGCTGACGCCGGGTTTCTTGATGTCGCCGGCGATGCCCTTGAGCGAGCGGAGCACGTGCTTCAGCACCGGCGCGAGCAGGAACAGCCGGGTGTCGGGCGCCAGCGAGGGGTTGACCACCACGACCCCGCTGACCTTCGGCCCCTGCGTCTGCGCCAGCCGCAGGGCCAGGCAGCCGCCCATCGATATGCCGGCCACGAATACCTGCTCGCACGCCCTCTCCAGGTCCGCGAACGCGCGCTCGGCCTCGGCGTACCAGTCCGTCCAGCCTGTGGTGCCCAGGTCCGGCCAGGTCGTCCCGTGCCCGGGCAGCCGCGGGGCGCGGACGGTCAGCCCGGCCGCCGCCAGGTGCTCGGCCCACGGGCGGACGGTCCGCGGGCTGCCGGTGAACCCGTGCAGGACCAGGACCCCGATGCCACTGCCGTCCTGCGCGAACGCCTCGGCTCCCGGCTGGACTGTGCCCGGCTGGACTGTGCCCGGCTGGACTGCCCCCGGCGGGGCGGCTGCTGGCTGCACGGCGCCCGGCCGTGCCTCGTCGCGCGATGCAGGGGACATGTTCCGAATAGTCGCATGCCGACCCCGGGGCGCGCATCTTTTTCCCCGGGGGGCAAAACCGGGCGTACCCGGACGCCGGCCAGGAAGGGGCCCTATCTACCCCTGTGGTCATGGCACCATGAGTAGGTGTTCTACTGGGTTGTTAAGTACACGCTGGGCGTGGGCCTGAAGATGGTGTTCCGGCCGTGGTCGCGCGGGCGGCGGCACGTGCCCCGGCGTGGGCCGGTCATCCTGGCCAGCAACCACCTGTCGTTCTCCGATCACTTCTTCGGCCCGCTGCCGCTGCCGCGCAAGGTCGTGTTCCTGGCCAAGTCGGAGTACTTCACCAAGCCCGGGTTCACGGGCCTGCTGAGCAAGGCCTTCTTCTACGGGACGGGGCAGATCCCGATCGACCGGACCGGGGGAGCCGCCAGCGACCGGGCGCTGCGGTCGGGCCTGCGGGTGCTGGCCGCGGGCAACGTGCTCGGCATCTACCCCGAGGGCACCCGGTCGCGGGACGGGAAGCTGCACAAGGGCCGGACCGGCGTGGCCCGGCTGGCCCTGGAGTCGCGGGCGCCGGTGGTGCCGTGCGCGATGATCGGGACTTTTCAGTTCCTGCCGTCCGGCTCCAACCGGCCGAACGTCAAGATCCGGCCCGGGGTGATCTTCGGCGAGCCGCTGGAGTTCTCCCGCTTCTACGGGCAAGAGGGCGACCGGGACGCGCTGCGGGCCGTGACTGACGAGGTCATGCGGGCGATCCACAAGCTGTCAGACCAGGTCTACGTGGACGAGTACGCCCGCAAGGCCGACGACCTCACCGGGGCGGACCCGGCCGCGGGTGAGCTCGCGGGCGGTGAGCCTGCGAGCCGGGACCCAGAGAGCGCCTAAAGTCAACCATTGAATCCAGGGAGCCGACCGTTACCCTTGGGGGTATGCGCGTGGGAGTCCTAACCGGCGGGGGCGACTGCCCCGGGCTGAATGCCGTTATCAGAGCCGTGGTGCGCCGCGGTGTTGAAGAATTCGGGCTAGAGTTCGTCGGATTTCGCGACGGCTGGCGTGGCCCGCTCGAAGCCGAGACCATGCCGCTGGACATAGCGGCGGTCCGCGGCATCCTGCCCCGGGGTGGCACGATCCTGGGGTCATCCCGGACGAATCCCCTGAAGGAAGCCGGCGGCATTGACCGCATCAAGGACAACCTGGCGAGCCTGGGGGTAGATGCCCTCATCGCGATCGGCGGCGAGGACACCCTCGGCGTCGCGTCGCGGCTGCACCAGGAGGGGCTCCCGGTCGTCGGGGTCCCCAAGACGATCGACAACGACCTGGGCGCGACCGACTTCACGTTCGGCTTCGACACCGCCGTCAACATCGCCATGGAGGCGATCGACCGGCTGCACACGACCGCCGAGAGCCACCACCGGGCGCTCATCGTCGAGGTGATGGGCCGCCACGCGGGCTGGATCGCGCTGCACGCGGGCCTGGCCGGCGGGGCCAACGTGATCCTCATCCCCGAGCGCCCGTTCGACATGGACAAGGTGGCCGGGTACGTCGAGCACCGGTTCGAGACCCGCTATGCCCCCATCGTCGTGGTGGCCGAGGGCGCCCACCCGGCCCAGGCGGACATGGGCGTGTCCGACGGCTCGCTCGACGCCTTCGGCCATGTCCGCCTCGGCGGCATCGGCCAGCACCTGGCGTCGGAGATCGAGAAGCGGACCGGCAAGGAGGCCCGCTGCACCGTCCTGGGCCACATCCAGCGCGGTGGCACCCCCTCGGCCTTCGACCGGGTGCTGGCGACCCGCTTCGGCCTGCACGCCGTCGGGGCGGTCCACGAGGGGGCCTGGGGCGCCATGGTGGCCCTCCGCGGCACCGAGATCGTCCAGGTCCCGCTGTCGGAGGCGACCCGCGAGCTCAAGCTGGTCCCGCCGGAGCGCTACACCGAGGCCGAGGTCTTCTTCGGCTAGGGGCGTCTTCTTCGGTTAAGCCGCCGGCCGCCGGGTTCCGCGGAGCCCGGCGGCCGGCGTCCGCCCGGTTGATGATGCCGGCGTCCGCGAGGTAGCGCCGCACCGTGATTGCCCGTCACTCGATGCGGGCGGCGATGCCGTCGAGGAGGTAGTCCAGGCCGGTCTCGAACTGCCACGCGAGGTCATCCTCGTGCGCGGCGCCCTGGAGGTAGCGCGCGAACGCCGGGTAGCGGCCGGTGCTCAGCAGCCAGTTCAGCTGACCGGAGAGCCCCGGACGGGCATCGGCGCCGCCGGGCTGGCCGCGTTCCTCGATGAGCTGCCGGTATCCCATCTCGGCCCTGGTAGCGCCGTGCGCGAATGCGGCCACGCTGCGGTACGCGCTCATCGCCGTGTCGGCGTCCAGCTCGGCGGCGATGCGCCGCATGCTGATGGCGTCAAGCCCGTCGGCGTCGGCGATCGCCACCGCCGCGGCGGCGATGGGCCGGGCCGCCAGGCCCGGCCGGGCCGCGGTATCGGCCTGTTCGAGCCGCTCCCACAGGGATGTCATGCCGTGCCTCTCCAAGGGGAGTTTGCAACGTAAACACATCGTCGTGTGGTGACCCTGTGAGCGTACGACGTAAACATCGGTTCCTGCTGGCCCTGGGCGCGGCCGGGCCGCCCGTCTTCATCGCCTGCTACCTGGCCAACGGGGCGGCGCAACCCGGCTACAGCTCCTGGCACGACACCATCAGCGCCCTCAGCCTGGCCCGATCCGGCTGGATCCAGGTCGCCAACTTCATGCTCTACGGGGTGCTCACCCGGTGCTTCGCCG
>DATBEM010000095.1:0-28615 GCA_036276115.1 Trebonia sp. | reverse complement strand
GGAAAGCGCCGTGGCGATCACGCCTACGATAAAGGCCAGCTCCAGCGTCAGCCGGATTCCCGTCAGGACCTGGGACAGGATGTCCTGCCCGGTCTGCGTGGTACCGAACCAGTGCTGCGCGGACGGGGCGGTCATCGTCAGGGGCGTCTGGGCGCCCGGGTCATACGGCTGGACCTCCGGGCCGATGATCGCGGCCAGCACGAAGAAGCCGAACAGCCCGATGCCGATCTTGGCCTTCAGCGGCAGGTTCCGCCAGATGTTCGCCCCGCTCCTGAAAACGCTGCTTTTCATTACTGTGCCTCCCGAGCCCGGGCCCGCGGATCGAAGAAGACAATGATCAGGTCGACGACCAGGTTGGCGACGAGCACCGCGAAGGTGATGACCAGGAAGATCGCCTGCATGAGCGGGAAGTCCTTGTTTGACACCGCCTCAAGCAGCGTGTAGCCGATGCCCGGATAGGAGAAGACGATCTCCATGACCAGGGCGCCGGAGACCACGAAGCCGAGCGCCAGGCCGAACCCCTGCAGCTGCGGCAGCAGCGCGTTGCGGGCGGCGTAGGTGAAGATGACGCGGCGGTTGCTGAGGCCCTTGGCCTGGGCGGCGATCACGTAGTCCTCGCTGACCGTGGTCACCATGACGTTGCGCATCTGCAGCATCCAGCCGGCCACGGAGGTCAAGACGATGGTGAGGGCCGGCAGGAACGAGTAGTCCAGCGCGTTGGAGATGAAGGGCCAGTTCAGGCCAGGCTCGACGGAGGACCCGTCGTAGCCGCCGGCCGACGGGAACCAGCCGAGCTGGAGGGCGAAGACCTCGACGACGAGCAGGGCCAGGAAGAAGTACGGGATGGCCTGCAGGAACATCAGGCCCGGGAGCGAGCGGTCGAGCCACCCGCCGGCCCGCCAGCCGGCCAGGATGCCCAGCGCCGTGCCGAGGATGAACGCGATGACGGTGGCGACGCCGACGAGCGTCAGCGTCCACCAGACGGAGGCCCCCAAGACGGTGGAGACGCTCGCGGGGTACTGGGTGACGTCGGTGCCGAAGTTGAAGTGAACGACGTCACCGAGGTAGGTCGTGTACTGGTTCCACAGGGAGCCCTGATGGCCTACGCCGAGCATGGCCGCGATCGCCTTGTAGGCGGATGGCTGCAGGTTGCCCGGGAACTTGGACATGACAGCCTGGACGGCATTGCCCGGCATCAAGCGCGGGATAAAGAAGTTAGCGGTAATCGCTACCCACGCCGCCACCAGGTAGAAGGCCAGGCGGCGAAGTATGTACGACATGCCCTCCACCTACCTTTCTGCAATCGGTGGCTCGAGGGCCACGGGAACGTATGACTGCCCGGCGTCCTTGGCCTTCGGCCGGGCTTGCTTGGGGGGGGCGGGCGACTCGCCCAGGGATGCCAGGGCCTGCTCGGTATCCTTGCCTCTCAGCCGGGCGGGCCTCGGGGGGTACGGGGGGTCGCCCCCCCGGGCGATACTGCGCCGGGGGACGTGCACGACCTCCCGGCGCTCGACCGTGCCGGGCGGGCAGCCGCAGCTGGACCGCAGCACGAGCTCGGTCGGCAGCAGCACCAGCTGCGGGCGCAGCGCCGGGTCGGCGATCCGCTCGGTCAGCCGGTCGCACGCGACCTCGCCGATCCGCCGGATCGGCTGGTGCACCGTCGTCAGCGGCGGGTCGCACAAGCTGGCCGGGAAGATGTCGTCGTAGCCGACGACGGCGATGTCCTCCGGCACCCGGATGCCGCGGGCGGTGAGGGTCCGCAGGACGCCGATCGCCATCTGGTCGTTGGCGCACACGATGGCGTCCGGCAGCTCGCCGCCCGCCTCGAGCATCGCGGCCGCGCCCTCGCGGCCGCTGAGCACGCTGAACAGCCCGCTGAAGCTGCCCGCGAGCTCGGTGCCCGGGTAGGCCTCGATGACCGCCCGCATCGCCAGCCGCCGCTCCTTGGCGTCCGGCGCGGTCGGCGGGCCGTCGACGTGGAAGATCCGCCGCCGCCCGTGCGTGGCGACGAGGTGCTCGACCAGGGCGTGCGCGCCCGACCAGTTGTCGGCCGTGACCACGTCCACCCCGCGCTGGGCGGTGTCGCCCGCGACCACCACCAGCGGCAGCCGCCGGGCCAGCTTGGCCAGGACCGGCGGGGCGAGGATGCCCTCCCCCAGCAGCAGGCCGTCGACCTTGCCCGACAGGGTCAGCAGGCGGGAGTGCACCGGCTCGTCTTCCTGGACGGTGGCCGACAGCGTCTCCTCCTCCCGCAGGAACGTGATCAGCAGCGACCAGGCCTTCTCGCGGATCCGGAGCTCGACCCCGCGCATCACCTCGTCGTAGAACAGCAGGCTCATCGACTCGATGTCGTACTGGTCCGGCTTCATCCCCGTGTGCTCGACGGCGACGAGGCCGATGACGTCCTTGCGGTTGCGCGCCAGGCTCTGCGCGGCGCCGTCCGGCACGTAGCCCAGCTCGTCGATCGCCGAGCGCACCCGGGCACGGGTGTCCTGCCGCACGGAGTCTTGGCCGTGCAGCACCCGCGACACCGTCGCGATCGAGACGCCCGCGTGCCGCGCGACGTCATAGAGCGTTACCACGTCGTAACCTGCCGGGAATGTAAGCGTTTACAAGGTCGTATGTAAGCGCTTACGCTAAACCCTGCCAAGGTTCGCGTCAAGGAGGGTTCATGACTAAAGTCACGCCAGGCGAGGGAACGAGCTTCCCGGCGGGGTTCACGTGGGGCGCGGCGACTGCCGCGTACCAGATCGAGGGCGCCGCGACCGCAGACGGGCGCGGTCCCTCCGTCTGGGACACGTTCAGCCACACCCCCGGCAAGGTCCGCGGCGGCGACAACGGCGACGTGGCCTGCGATTCCTATCACCGCTACGAGCAGGACGCGGACCTGATCAAGTCCCTGGGGCTGTCGGCCTACCGGTTCTCGATCGCCTGGCCCCGGATCCTGCCCGCCGGGGCCGGCCAGGTGAACCAGGCTGGCCTGGACTACTACAAGCGGGTGCTGGACTCCCTGGCCGATCGCGGCATCTCCCCGGCGGTGACGCTGTTCCACTGGGACACCCCGCAGGCCCTGCAGGACAAGGGCGGCTGGGCCAGCCGGGACACCGCGCTGCGGTTCGCCGAGTACGCCACCGTCGTGGCCCAGGCGCTGGGCGACCGGGTGCCGCGCTGGATCACGCTGAACGAGCCGCACGTCGTCGCGCACAACGGGCACCGGATCGGCGTGCACGCGCCCGGCCTGACCGACAATGACGCGGCCACCGCCGTCACCCACCACCTGCTGCTCGGCCACGGCCTGGCCGCCCAGGCGCTGCGGGCGGCGCTCCCGGCCGGGGCCGAGGTCGGGGTCACCCTCAGCCTCACCCCGGTCCGGGTGCCCGCGGGGCTGTCGGCCGACGCCGCCGCGGCCGTCGAGCGCGCGAAGCTGGTGACCGACGCGTCGGTGAACGGGCTGTTCCTCGACCCGCTGCTGTTCGGCCGCTACCCCGAGCACGCCCAGGAGTCGGTCCTGCCGCCCGCCAGCCTGGTCCACGACGGCGACCTGGCGACGATCGCGGCGCCGCTGGACTTCCTCGGGGTGAACTACTACCGGCCGGTCCACCTGCGCCCGGGCGACCCGGCCCGGCTGCTGCTGCGCGAGGAGCCGCCGCTGCCGGGCCTGGAGGGGGTCGTCCAGTACGACCCGGCCGGCCTCGAGCACACGAACCAGGGCTGGCTCATCGACCCCGAGGGACTGTACGAGCTGCTGCTGCGGGTGTCCAAGGACGCGCCCGGCCTGCCCCTGTTCATCACCGAGAACGGCCGGGCGGCCGAGGACTACCTGAACCCCGACGGGGTGGTGAACGACCTCGAGCGCATCAAGTACCTGCACCAGCACCTGGACGCGGCCGCCCGCGCGGCCCGCGACGGGGCGAACCTGACCGGGTACTACGTGTGGTCGCTGCTGGACAACTTCGAGTGGGGCTACGGCTACCAGAAGCGGTTCGGCATCGTCTACGTGGACTTCGCCACCGGCGAGCGGACGCCGAAGGCGAGCGCGGGCTTCTACGCGGACGTGGCGCGGGCGAACGCCGTCCCGCCGCTGCCCCTCGAGTGGCCCGTCTAGCGCTCCCGGCCGGTCCAGCCGGGCCACTGGACCGCGGCGCCGGCGGCGCGACGGGAAGGTGACGGCACCCGGACCGCTTGGGGGACTAGCGGTCCGGGTGCCGCTGCGCCCAGGCGGGCCGGGGGAACCAGCCGGGCGCCCGGCAGGCGGCCCAGGAAGGGGATCTGCGCCGCCGGTGGATCTTGGGGTGGGAATGCGGGAAAAGGCGATACTCTGCGTTCACGGTTGCATTACAGGAGGTGGAACACGGGCGGGTGATACATCCGCCCGCCCCCTGGTGCCGCCGCCGGTCTTGGACTTTCCCGCGCCCGGTGCGGACGATCCCGCAGGAAGTCGCGGTATCCCACACAATTGCATACCCACCTTCGCTACGCTGAGCTGCGCAAACGATCGCAGCCGTCACCAACCCGACTGCGTAGCTCTCCGGATTACCTCAGCCCCGAGACCAGAGGTTGGCCACACCATGAACAGCAGGACCGTAACCGCCGAGCTCGCCATCCGGCTCGTCGTGCCCCAGCAAACGATCGTGCCGCTCCTGGCGAGCCTGCACTACACGACGGCGGACCCGTACGCGATCCGGGTCGCGTTCCACGTCGGGCTCGACGAGCCGGTGGAGTGGATCTTCGCCCGCGACCTGCTGAGCCGGGGCATGGCGGGCCGCGCGGGCGACGGCGACGTGCGCGTCTGGCCCTCGGGCACCGCCGGGGTGCTGGAGATCGAGCTGTCCTCCCCCTTCGGCGAGGCGCGCTTCGAGGTGCCCCGCCACGAGGTCGCCAGCTTCCTCGAGCGCTCCTACCGGCTGATCCCGGCCGGGCAGGAGGCGGGCCACGTCGACATCGAGGCCGAGCTGGCCGACCTGCTGCGGGGCTAGCGCTCCCCTCGCGCCCGGCCGGGCCGCACGCCCGGGCCGATGGCGAGCAGCCCGCAGGCCACGAGCGACAGCGCGGCGCAGACCCAGAACACGTTGCCGTAGCCGACGGCCGAGGCGGCGATCCCGGTGACCGCGCCCGCCAGGACCGATGCGGCCATGAACGCGGAGCTGTACAGGGCGCTGGCCGCGCCGGCCCCGCGACCCGCCTCCTCCTGCACCATGACCATGGGGACGCTCAGCGCCACGCCCACCCAGGCGGCGTTCAGCCCCTGCAGCGCCAGGAGCGCCGCGGGCGAGGCGGCCAGCGGGAGCAGGCCGAAGAACACGGCCGCCACGACCGCCGACGCGAGGACGACCCGGCGCTTGCCGAGGCGGTCCGCGACCCGCCCGGCGACGATGATCACGGGGATCTCCAGCCCCGCCGCCAGGCCCGCCATCCAGCCGACGAGCTGCGCGCTCAGGTGGCGGTCGGCGGTGACGAACAGCGACACGTCGATCCCGTACATCTGGTTGACGGTCCCCAAGGCGACCACCGCCCCCAGCAGCAGCCACATCCGCGCGGGCAGCGCCCGGCGCCCCCGGCCGGCCCCGGCCTCGTCCGGCAGCGCCTCCCCCGGCAGCGCCTCCCCCGGCACCGGCACTGGCGCCGGCAGTGCCACGGGCGCCTGCGGCGGCACCCGGCTCAGCCCCCAGCGGCTGAGGACGACGGTGACGACCGACAGGGCCGCCGTGATGAGGTACAGCGGCCCGAACCCGTAGCGGGCCATGAGGAACAGCCCCAGCGGCGGCCCGGCCACCCACGCGGCCGACAGCCCCGACCGCACCACCGAGGTGAACGAGGTGACTGGCCGGCCGTGGGCGGCCGCGTACTCGGTCGCGTAGGCGAACAGCTGGGAGAACGTCAGGTAGCCGATGCTGAGGCACACCACTCCGGTGACCAGCACCAGCGCGTAGTCGCGCAGCAGTGCCTGGCATACCCCGCCGACGACGCCGGCGACCCCGGCGGCCGCGATGATGACCCGGCGGTCGCGCAGCCGGTCCGACAGGCGGCCCGTCGCCAGGCTGACGCCGATCGACGCGGCCCCCCGCAGGGCGAAGTACAGGCCGATCAGCAACGGGCCGACGTGCACCGCGTTGGCCAGGAACAGGCTCGTCGTCGTGCTCTGGAACGCCATCGTGAGCCCGTAGCTGACGATCGCCGCGCCGAGGGGCACGGCTCCGCGGGCGACGTGCGCGTCGTTGTTCTTTACCGGTTAAGCATAGACCGCCCGCCTTGCCCCTGGAGATGCCGGGCGGTCCCTGCCGCCCCATTGCCCTCAGGGCACGCGGCGGTCGTGCACCCGCTGCAGCTTGCCCTCCGAGCGCGGCAGCGTGCCCGGGTCGGCGACCTCGGCCGCCACTCCCAGCCCGATCCGGTCGCGGATGGCCGCCACGACCTCGGCCGCGGCCGCCGCGCGGCGCTCGGGCGGGCAGTCGGGCCGCGCCTCGACCCGGACCGTCAGGTGGTCCAGCCGCCCGCGGGTGGTCAGCTCGAGCGCGAAGTGCGGCGTCAGCCCGGGCACCCGGACCACCAGCTCCTCGACCTGGGTCGGGAACAGGTTGACGCCGCGCACGATGAGCATGTCGTCACTGCGGCCGGTGACCCGCGCCATCCGCCGCATGACCGGCCACGCGGTCCCCGGCAGGAGCCGGGTCAGGTCCCGCGTGCGGTAGCGGATCAGCGGCGTGGCCTGCTTGGTCAGCGTGGTCAAGACCAGCTCGCCGGGCGCGCCGGGCGGCAGCACCTGCCCGGTCACCGGGTCGATGACCTCCGGGTAGAAGTGGTCTTCCCACACGTGCAGGCCGTCCCGGGTGGCCGCGCACTCCTGGGCGACGCCCGGCCCCATCACCTCCGACAGTCCGTAGATGTCGACGGCGGTGACGCCCGCGCGCTCCTCGATCTCGGCCCGCATCGCCTCGGTCCACGGCTCGGCCCCGAGGATCGCGACCTCCAGCGAGCTGGCCCGCGGGTCGGCGCCCTGCCGCTCGAACTCGTCGAGGATCGTCAGCAGGTAGGACGGGGTGACGGTGATGACCCGGGGCCGCAGCTCGCGGATCAGCTGCACCTGCCGGGCCGTCGCCCCGCCCGACGCGGGCACGACCGCGCAGCCGAGCTTCTCCCCGCCGTAGTGCAGCCCCAGCCCGCCGGTGAACAGCCCGTAGCCGTAGGCATTGTGCAGCACGTCGCCCGGGCGGCCGCCGGCCGCGCGGATGGACCGGGCCACCACCGTCGCCCAGACGTCCAGGTCCCCGGCCGTGTAGCCGACCACGGTCGCCCGCCCGGTGGTGCCGGAGGAGGCATGCAGCCGCCGGACCTGTCCCAGCGGCACCGCGAACATGCCGTAGGGGACCTGGGCGCGCAGGTCGGCCTTGGTCGTCAGCGGGAACCTGGCCAGGTCAGACAGGTCGTGGCAGTCGTCTGGCCGCACCCCGGCGCCGTAGAACGACTTGCGGTAGTGAGCGATGTTGTCGTGGGCGTGCCGCAGGACCCGCCGCAGCCGCGCGAGCTGCAGGCCGCGCAGCTCCTCTTCGCTGAGCAGCTCGGCCGGGTCCGGGTCCAGCGCGTTGTGGCTCATAACCCACAATCACTCCACTGCCGCAATTCATTGTCAAGGCTAGGATCGAGGGATGGGAGTTCTCGATCAGCCCGGCTCGCCGCCACATGGCGCGCCGGATCAGGGCTCGCCCCACCACGGCGAGCCGGAGCAGCACCCGCAGGACGCCGGCCTGCGCGAGCACTTCGACGCGACGATCGCGCGGGGCGCGCGGATCGAGCCGCGCGACTGGATGCCGGACGCCTACCGGGCGACCCTGGTGCGCCAGATCGCGCAGCACGCGCACTCGGAGATCATCGGGATGCAGCCGGAGGGCAACTGGATCACCCGGGCGCCGTCGCTCCGGCGCAAGGCGATCTTGCTGGCCAAGGTCCAGGACGAGGCGGGCCACGGCCTGTACCTGTACTCGGCCTGCGAGACGCTCGGGGTGTCGCGGGCGGAGCTGACGGGCCTGCTGCTGGCGGGCAAGCAGAAGTACTCGTCCATCTTCAACTACCCGACGTTGTCCTACGCCGACGTGGGGACGATCGGCTGGCTGGTGGACGGGGCCGCGATCTGCAACCAGGTGCCGCTGTGCCGGACCTCCTACGGCCCCTACGGGCGGGCGATGATCCGGATCTGCAAGGAGGAGTCGTTCCACCAGCGGCAGGGGTACGAGCTGCTGATGACGATGACGGGCGGCACCGCCGAGCAGCGGGCGATGGTCCAGGAGTCGGTGAACCGGTTCTGGTGGCCGTCGCTCATGATGTTCGGCCCGCCCGACGGCGACTCCCCCAACTCGGCCCGCTCGATGGCCTGGGGCATCAAGCGCAACAGCAACGACGAGCTCCGGCAGCGGTTCGTCGACATGACGGTCCCGCAGGCCGACGCGCTCGGCGTGACCCTGCCCGACCCGGAGCTGGCCTGGAACGACGATCGCCAGTCCTACGACTTCGGCGAGCCGGACTGGCCGGAGCTGGCGGCCGTGATCAGCGGGGCCGGCCCGTGCAACGCCGAGCGCATGGCGCACCGGGCCGCCGCCCATGACGACGGCGCCTGGGTCCGCGAGGCCGCCACCGCCTACGCCGCGCGGGAGCAGCGGTGAGCGCCCTCGGCAGCGCGCCCGAGGGCTCGGAGCGCCGCTCTTCGGGGGGTCCCCCGGGGGGGACGGGGGGCCGCCCCCCCGGGGGACGACAGCGACAGGGCGAGTGGCCGCTGTACGAGGTGTTCGTGCGGGGCAAGCGCGGCCTCAACCACGTGCACGTCGGCTCGCTGCACGCGCCCGACGACGCGATGGCGGTCAGCCACGCGCGCGATGTCTACACCCGCCGCAACGAGGGAGTCAGCATCTGGGTCGTCCGCTCGGACGCGATCACCGCCTCCAGCCCGGACGAGAAGGACCCGCTGTTCGCCCCGAGCGGGGACAAGGTCTACCGGCACCCGACGTTCTACGAGATCCCGGCCGATGTCCCCCACATCTGAGCACGGTGCCGCTGACCACGGTGCCGCTGAGCACGGTGCCCCCGGAAGCCACGGTGCTCCCGACCCGTCGCACGAGCCGGAGTCGGTCTACGCCGGGCTGTTCGGCGGGGACAGCGACCAGTGGGCGTTCGGGACCGACTTCGACGACCCGCTGGCGGGCCTCGACGCCGCCGTCCCGGGCGGCGCCAGCCGGGCCGACCTGGCCGCCTACTGCCTGATGCTGGGCGACGACGCGCTGGTGGCGTCGCACCGGCTGGCGGAGTGGACCAGCCGCGCGCCCGACCTGGAGATCGACATCGCGCTGGCTAACATCGCCCTGGACCTGCTCGGCCAGGCCCGCATGCTGCTCATCCGGGCGGCCCGGGTCGACCCGGGGGTGGTGCCGGCGCTGCCGGACGGCTCGCCGGTCCCGGCCGAGGACGCGCTCGCGTTCTTCCGGCCCGACCGCCAGTTCCGCAACGTGCGGCTGGTGGAGGGCGAGGGCGGCGACTTCGGGCAGGCGATCGCCCGGCTGCTGCTGTTCTCGGCCTGGCGGCTGGCGCTCCTGTCGCGGCTGGCCGGGCGCACCGGTCCCGCGAGCACGGACGCGGTCCTGGCGGCGGTCGCGGCCAAGGGCGTCAAGGAGGTCACCTACCACCGGGACTTCGCCGCCCGCTGGTTCGTGACCCTCGCCCAGGGCACGCCGGAATCGCGCCGCCGGGTCACGGCCGGGCTGGCCCAGGCCTGGCGCTACCGCGCGGAGCTGTTCACCGCCCACCCGGCCGAGCTCGCCCTGGCCGCCGCGGGCGTCGCCGTCGACCCGGCCAGCCTGGCCGCCGAGGTGGACGCGGCCCTGGGGCAGGTGCTGGCGGCCAGCGGCCTGGAGCCGCCGGACGTGCCCCCGGCGGGGATGCCCGGCGGCCGGCCCGGCCGCGACGGCGTCCACACCGAGGCGCTGAGCGCGATGCTCGCCCCGATGCAGGCCGTCGCCCGCGCGCACCCGCAGGGCCGCTGGTGAGCGGGCGGGAGGTGAGCCAGGAGGCGGGCACGGCCTGGGCGGTCGCCGCCGCCGTGCGCGACCCCGAGCTGCCCATGCTCACCCTGGCTGACCTGGGGGTGCTGCGGCGGGTCGAGGAAGGCGATCCCACCGCCGGCGACGAGGCTCCCGGCCCGGGCGCTACCTTTCACGGGCCCGCCCCCGGCCCGGGGCCGGCCCGCGGCGACGACGCGGCGAACGACGGCACGGCCGGGGGCAGCGCGGGCGGCGAGCGCCCGCCGGTCACGGTCGTGCTCACCCCGACCTACTCCGGCTGCCCCGCCCTGGCGACGATGCGCGACGACGTGGTGCGCCGCCTGCGCGCGGCCGGGTACCGCGACGTGCGGGTCCGGGTCGAGCTGGCGCCCCCGTGGTCCAGCGACTGGATCTCCGAGCGGGGCCGCCGGGCGCTGGCGGCGGCGGGGATCTCCCCGCCCGCGCTGGCCGCCCGGGCCAGGTCGGGACAGTCCGGCCCGGTCCCCCTGACCCTCACCCGCGCCCCCGGCACTGGCCCCGGGCAGGCGGGCGAGTCGCTCGCGTGCCCGCGCTGCGGATCGCGGTCGGTGTCGCTGCTCTCGCAGTTCGGCGCGACCGCGTGCCAGTCACTATGGCGGTGCGACCACTGCCAGGACCCGTTCACCCACATGAAGGAGATCTAGGTGGGCACCGCAAGCTTGCGCGGGCCGTGGGCACGGGCCGGGGGCGGACCCGTGAAATCGGGTCAGGGAGATCGGGCGTGAGCGCGACCGGGGCCCCGCGCGGGGCCGGCTTCCACGTGCTGCGGGTGGCCCGGGTGGACCGGCTGACCGACGACGCGGCCGCGGTGACGTTCGAGGTCCCGCCGGGCCTGGCGGCGCAGTACGCGTTCGCGGCGGGCCAGTCGCTCACGCTGCGGCGGGTGGTCGGCGGGGCCGAGCACCGGCGGTCGTACTCGATCTGCTCCCCGGCCGGGTCGCCGCCGCGGATCGGGGTGCGGGAGGTGCCCGGCGGGCTGTTCTCCTCCTGGCTGGTCCACGACGTGCGGCCGGGCGATGAGGTCGAGGTGCAGGTGCCGTCGGGCAGCCTGCGGGCCGACCCGGCCGAGCCGGCCCGGCACCTGATGATCGCGGCCGGGTCGGGCATCACCCCACTGCTGTCGATCGCCGCGACCGTGCTCGCCAACCCGAAGGCGGAGGTGCGGCTGCTGTTCGGTAACCGCACTACTGGCTCGGTGATGTTCGCCGAGGAGCTCGGCGACCTGAAGAACCGGTACTTCTCCCGCTTCCAGGTCGTCCACGTCCTGTCGCGCGAGCCCCGCGACGTGCCGCTGTTCTCCGGCCGCCTGGACGCCGGGCGGCTGCGGCAGCTGCTGCCGGCGGTCGTGCCGGCCAGCGACGCGGACCACGCCTGGCTATGCGGGCCGCTGCCGATGGTGATGGCCGCGCGCGACGTCCTGGCCGGGCTGGGGGTGGCGCGCGAGCGGATCCACGTCGAGCTGTTCTACGTGGACGAGCCGCCCCCGCCGGTTGAGCGGGCGGAGCAGGTCGCGACCGGCGAGACCAGCGACGTGACGATCGTGCTGGACGGGGCGTCCTCGACGATGGCGATGCCGAAGGCGGCCGCGATCCTCGACTCGGCCCAGGCCACGCGGGCGGACCTGCCGTTCGCGTGCAAGGGCGGGGTGTGCGGGACCTGCCGCGCTAGGGTGACCTCGGGCGAGGTGTCGATGCGGCGGAACTACGCGCTAGAGGAGAACGAGCTAGCGGACGGGTTCGTGCTCACGTGCCAGGCCCGGCCCGTGTCAGCCGAGGTCACCGTGGACTTCGACGCGTAAGGAGGCAGCGCTCATGAACGAGGCTGTGGTGAGTGAAGTGGCCATCGAGCGGGACGGGGCGGTGGCGACCGTGGTGCTGCCGGGCCCGGCCCTGAGCCTGGCGGTGAAGGAGGGCCTGCTGGCGGCCCTGCGCGAGGTGGCCGGCGACCCGTCGGTCCGGGCGGTGGTGCTGACCGGGACCGGGCGGGCGTTCTGCGTCGGGCAGGACCTGGCCGAGCACGCGGCCGCCCTCGGGGCCGACCCGGCGGGCGCCCTGAACACCGTCGACGAGCACTACAACCCGATCACCACGCTGCTGGCGACGATGCCCAAGCCGGTCGTGGCCGGGGTCAACGGGACCTGCGTCGGGGCCGGCCTCGGCTTCGTGCTCGCCTGCGACCTGGTGGTGATGGCGGCCGGGGCGACGCTGGGCACCGCGTTCACCGGCATCGGCCTGACCTGCGACTCGGGCCTGTCGGTGTCGCTGGCGGCGGCGGTCGGGACGTCGCGGGCGCGGGCGCTGATCTTGCAGCCGCGGACGTTCACCGCCGCCGAGGCGGTCTCCTGGGGCATGGCCTTCGACCTCGTGCCGGCCGGGCAGGTCCGGCTGACGGCGGTCGCCCTGGGGATGCGGCTGGCCAACGGCCCGACGGCGGCGTACGCGGAGACCAAGAAGCTGCTGTTCGAGGGCGGCTCGCGGCCGTTCGCGCAGTCCCTGGCGGCCGAGGCGGCCGCCCAGCAGCGCCTCAGCCTGACGACCGACCACGCGCGGGCGGTCCGGGCATTCCTGGCCAAGGAAAAGCCGGCGTTCACCGGCTCGTAGGCGGCCATCGCGGCGTTATGTTTGGCTTTTGCGGGACCATCGCCCCGCAAAAGCCAAACGCAGGCGGCGGGCTTCAATCGCGCTGACGGTGAACCGTCATGTCATTCTCTGAGTAATGCGAGTCCCGGCCCGCCGAGATCACCGGGCCGTGGTATGTATTGCTGGTGCTGGTGTTCGTGGTGTTAACGTCCCGGCCAGCCGTCGCGCTCGTGGCGTTGCTCCCGTGATCGGCGTGGGCGCTTTGCGGGCCGACGCTGACGGTCGCCTTCGCCTCTTTCACGATCTCCCGGACCTCGGCCAGCATCTGGCTGTCGCCGGCTAGCGCCTTGCGGACCGCGAGGCGCAGGCCCGCGACGTAGTCGTCGTCGCCCGGGTTCGCCACGACATCGGCGAGCGCGTCCGGCAGCGCCTCGCCGTCCTTCTTGCGGCCGAAGATCCGCTGCAGGATTCGCCGTCCGAAGCCCACCGTGGCGCCGGCCGCGTCATCCTGGACCTTGGCCAGCACCGCCCCGCCGTAAGCGCTCGCCGCCGCCGAAATGTACGGCATGACCTCCATCGCTTCTTGCGCTATGTCCCCGCTCACCTGGATCACCTCTCCCGTAGTGAAAACCCGATGGCCCAGTATGCCACTGCCAGGCGAGTCATCATGGCCGCCTTCCGCATGTTACGGGCGAATTGGCTCGCTATCGGGGAGCCGGCGGATTCCCGGCCCGTAAGCGTCGAGCTCGCCGGGGCCAAAGCGGCAAAGCTTCATCGCCCACCACAGGCGGCCGCCGGATTCACCGTCGATCTTGTAGGCACCATCGGGCAGCAGCACCGCCGCGCCCCCGCCCGGGAGGGGGACCAGCCGGGCGGCCATCGCGACATCCGCGACATCCCAGAGCATGGCGGTCCCGTCCTGCGACGTGGTGATGGCCACAGCGCCGCCAGGCAAGAAGGCCACCCCCGTCACTGGGCCATCATGGCCGGTGAGGGTGGCCCGGGGGGCCCCGGTCGCGGCCGACCAGATCCGCGTGGTCCCGTCCTCGGATGCCGTGGCCAGCAGTGCCCCGTCCGGGCTGAACGCCACTGCCCTGATCAAGGCGGCGCGACGCCTGCCACGTGTCCCTGGTGCCCGGGCAGGAAGCGCAGGGCCTGGCCGGTAGCCGCGTCGCTGATCACGACCCGGGAACCGGCACCATGGGCCAGCAGTTCGCCGTCCGGTGAGTAGGCGAGGCAGAGCGCCGGGCCGGCCGACGAGTCCACCATGACCGGCGGGGTGTCGCGGCCCGCAATCGCGGCGGCGTCCAGTCCCGGCGGGCCCGTGTCCTCGGGAGTGGCGAGGCCGCCGGTGCCCGGAATCGCTGCCCGGTGCCACCGGCTGCCGCCCAGCGTGGCATCGCGCAGCGACCCGCCCCGCAGTATCGCCTGGCTAAAGTCAGCCCCGGCCAGGTCAGCGCCGGCCAGGTTCACCCGGTCGAGGTGCATGCCCCGCAGCGTGGCCCCGCGGATGCTGGCACCGCTCAGGTCCCGGTCGCTCAAGTCGGCATGCCGTAGGTCAATGCCCGACAGGTCCAGCGCGGTGCCGGCGGGGGCTACCCGGTCCAAGACCGCGAGGGCCGTGAGCTTCGCGGGCTGCGCGCCATCGGTGGCGGCCAGCGTCCTGCGGGCCCAGAGGGTCTTGCCGTCTTCGAGCGCGCGCTGCCGGACCCGCAGCTGCGGGGAGTCCGGGTTGGCCTTGACCGTCTGCGCCCCGGCCCACGCGGGCAGGTCCCGCAGCCGCTCGGCGGCGGCCTCCGCGCCGGTGAAGTTCGGTATCCGCCCCACCGCCCCGGGGAACCGGGCGACCCCGGCTGACCGCAGCGCCGCCCACGCCTGCGACCGTAGCGCGGCCTTGGCCGCCAGCAGGTCAGCGGGGCCGCCGGCGTCACGGTCATGGCGGGGAGCGGTTCTCGGCATCCCCCTATAGTGCCGCGCTGACCGGACGTCCGCTCCGGCTAGAGTTTTCTGCCATGACGTCACCACGCGACCTCGCTGACCGGTTCCACGAGCGCTGGCTGCGGGCCAACCCGTTCGCCGCGACCATGTACGGCATCCCCGGCTACGATGACCTGCTGCCCGACGACAGCGAGGCGGGCCAGCAGAAGTGGCGGGCCGAGGTCGAGGGGTTCGCGGCCGAGGGAGCCGCGCTGGAGGCGGGCGGGGCGGGGCTCGCCCCGGCCGACGTGGTCACGCTGGACGCCGTCCGGTCGGCGATCGCCCAGGAGGCGGCCGGGATCGACTCGGCCGCCGAGGAGCACACGGTGACCCCGATGCACTACGCCGGGCCGCCGGCGTTCCTCGCGGTCGCCGCGCGCACGACCCTGGTGGACGCGGCGGCGGCCGAGGCCTACCTGGCCCGGCTGCGCGGCGCCGGCGCGTACCTGGACCAGCTCAGCGAGCGGCTGCGGGCGGGCGCGAGCCGGGGGCGGCTGCCGGTCGCCCCGCTGGCCGAGCGGGCGGTGCAGTGGGCGGAGGCCGTCCTCGCTGACCCCGGTGCCAGCCCGGTCCTGGCCCCCCGGCCGCCGGCCGGGTGGGACCGGGCGGCGGCGTGGGAGGCCGAGCGGCGGGCGGCCCGCGACGAGGTGGTCAACCCGGCGATCGCCCGCTGGGTCGCCACCGTGCGCGACCTGCTCCCCCGGGCGCGGCCGGCCGAGCAGGCGGGGCTGCGCTGGCTGCCGGGCGGGGAGGCCGACTACGAGCGGGCGATCGCGGTCTACACGACGCTGCCACTGTCGCCCGCCGACCTCCACCAGACCGGCCTGGACCACGTGGCGGCACTGGAGGCCCGGGCGGTCGAGCTGGCCTCGGGCCTCGGGCTGACCGGGCTGGCGGCGGTGTTCGGCGCGCTGCGGGGCTCAGCCGGCCAGGAGCCCCCGCCGGAGTCGGTCCGCCGCGCGGTCGCCGCCGTCCGCCGGGCCGAGGAGCGGATGGCCGAGATGTTCCCCGCCCCGCTGCCGCCGCCGTGCGCGGTCACCCCGATGCCGCCGGCCGTGGCGATGGCCGGCGCCGCCCCGCACTACACCCCGCCCCGGCTCGACGGCGGGCGGCCGGGCACGTACTGGTTCAACACCATGCGGCCCACGGCCGGGACCGGCTGGGACGTGGACGTGGTCGCGTTCCACGAGGCGGTCCCCGGCCACCACCTGCAGCTGGCCCACCTGCAGCTGCTGGACGGGCTGCCGGCCCTGCAGCGCCAGCGCAGCGTCACCGTGTTCTCCGAGGGCTGGGGCCTGTACGCCGAGCAGCTGGCCGAGGAAATGGGGCTGTACGCCGATGACCGCGCCCTGCTCGGCTCGCTCAGCACCGCCCTGATGCGGGCGGTGCGGCTGGTGGTCGACACCGGGCTGCACTTCCTCGGCTGGAGCCGCGAGCAGGCGGTGCAGTTCACCATCGCGCACGTGCCGCTGCCGGAGGAGTTCATGCGCTCGGAGGTGGACCGGTACATCGTCATGCCCGGGCAGGCGCTGGCCTACCTGACCGGGAAGCTGGAGATCGAGCGGCTGCGCGAGCAGGCCCGCCAGCGGCTGGGGGCGGCGTTCTCGCTGCCGGAGTTCCACGCCGCCGTCCTCGACCACGGCTCGCTGCCGCTGCCGGCCCTGGCCCGCAGCATCGGGATGTGGCTGGACCGCCAGCCGGCCGGAACGGCGGGATGACCCGGTACCGCCCGGCGGCCGCCGCCGACGCCCCGGCGGTCGCCCGGCTGCACGCCGAGAGCTGGCAGCGGCACTACCGGGGCGCGTTCTCCGACGGCTTCCTGGACGCGCGCGCGCCCGCGCACCTGCTCGCGCTGTGGACCCGGCGGCTGGCCGGGGACGGCCCGCTGGCGCGCACCTACCTCGCGCAGGCCGACGACGACCCGGGCGAGGTCCAGGGCTTCGTCCACGTGCGGCTGGGCGATGACGAGCAGTGGGGGTCGCTGGTGGACAACCTCCACGTGGCCCACGGCCGCCAGCGGCAGGGGGCCGGCAGCGGGCTCATGGCCCTGGCGGCCCGGGCGGCCCTCGGCTGGTCGCCCGGGGCGGGCCTGTACCTGTGGGTCCTGGAGCAGAACGCGGCCGCCCAGGCGTTCTACGCCGCGCGGGGCGGCGCCTGCACGGGCCGGGCGGACGACGAGCCGCCGGCCGGGGACCCGGCCAACCTCGTCGGGCGCGTGGTGATCTTGCGCTACGCCTGGCCGGACCCGTCGGTCCTGCTGAGCAGCGTGGCGCCATGACCGGCGTCCCCTATGATCTGTTCCCATGGCCAGGTACTTCGACATCCACCCCGTTAACCCGCAGGCCCGGTCGATCAGCCAGGTCGCCGACATCGTGCGCGCCGGCGGGCTCATCGCGTACCCGACCGACTCGTGCTACGCGCTCGGCTGCCAGTTCGGCAACAAGGAGGGCATCGAGCGCATCCGGTCGATCCGCAAGCTGGACGACAAGCACCACATGACGCTCGTGTGCGAGGACTTCGCCCAGCTGGGCCAGTTCGTGCACGTCCCCAACTCGATCTTCCGCGCCATCAAGGCCGCCATCCCCGGCCGCTACACGTTCATCTTGCCCGCGACCAAGGAAGTCCCCCGCCGGCTCCAGCACCCGGGCAAGAAGACGGTCGGCGCCCGGATCCCGGACCACGTGGTCACCAAGGCGCTGCTGGCCGAGCTGGGCGAGCCGCTGGTGTCCAGCACCCTGCTGCTGCCGGGCCAGGAGGACCCGCTGACCCAGGGCTGGGAGATCAACGAGGAGCTCGGCAACGTCCTGGACGCGGTCATCGACTCCGGCGACTGCGGCACCGAGCCGACGACGGTCATCGACTTCTCGGGCGACGAGCCGGAGATCGTGCGCTACGGCGCGGGCGACCCCGCGATCTTCGAATAGGCACTGCTTCGGGTAAACCGGTCGCGGGGTAGCCGGCCGCTACCAGCCGAGCTCTTCCAGCCGGTCGTCGTCGATGCCGAAGTGGTGGCCCACCTCGTGGACGACGGTCTTGCGGACCTGGTCGGCGACCTCCTGCTCGGTGCCGCAGATCGCGCAGATCGCCTGCCGGTAGATCGTGATCCGGTCCGGCAATGCCATCGCGTACTGGGCGCGGCTGGTCAGCGGGGTGCCCTCGTACAGCCCGAGCAGGCCCGGCGGGCCCGGCTCGTGCTCGACGAAGACGGCGACGTTGCTCATCAGCCGCCCCAGCTCCGGCGGCAGGCCGTCGAGCGCGTCGGCGACCTTTTCCTCGAACCACCACGGGTCAACCTCGATCACTGTCCCATTGTCAGCAATGGGACAGATAGCGGCACAGGCCGCCCCGGTGCTTGGATGGACCCATGACGACAGGACAGGAGACCGGAGCGGGCGAGGCGCGCGTGGTCAGCGCGAGCCGCCAGGTCCAGGCACCAGCGGAGCGGATCTTCGAGCTGATCGCCGACCCGGCCCGGCAGCCGCAGTGGGACGGCAACGACAACCTCGCGCGAGCGGACGAGGGGCAGCGGGTGCGGCGCCTGGGCGACGTGTTCACGATGACGCTCACCAGCGACCAGGTCCGCGAGAACCACGTGACCGAGTTCGAGGAGGGGCGGCTCATCGCCTGGACGCCGTCCGAGGTCGGGAAGACGCCCCCGGGGCACCTGTGGCGCTGGGAGCTGGTCCCGGCGGGCGAGGCGGGCACCCAGGTCACCATCACCTACGACTGGACCCGGCTGGGCGACGACGCCAAGCGGATCCCGCGCGCCCGGGCCAACACACCGGACAAGCTCCGGGCGTCCCTGGACCGCCTCGCGGCCCTCGCCGAGCAGGCCGCCTAGCGCCGCGGCGCGGCGGTACCGCGCCTGGGGCATCGTTCTAGCATGGGGGCATGACCTCAGCCGGGAGCACGATCGTCAGGGCCACCGTCACCCCCGTCGCGTTCGCTGACCCGCCACTGCTGACGGCGGCGGGGGTGCACCAGCCGTTCGCGCTGCGGGCAATCATCGAGCTGGAGACGGCCGGCGGCCTGACCGGGCTGGGCGAGACCTACGCCGACGACAAGCACCTGGCCGCCCTCACGGCGGCTGCCCGGGCCACCGAGGGCAGCGACGCCTACGACACCAGCGCGATCTTCCGCGCGGTGACGGCCGTCTCCCCCGCCGCCACGACGATCGCGTCGGGCCTGGCGGGCGACAGCGACGCGATCGACCGGGTGTTCTCCCCGTTCGAGGTCGCCTGCCTCGACATCCAGGGCAAGGCGGCCGGCCGGCCGGTCTGCGACCTGCTCGGCGGGGCGGTCCGCGACCGGGTGCCGTTCTCGGCCTACCTGTTCTACAAGTGGGGCAGCCACCCGGGCCAGGACGGCGACGCGTGGGGCGAGGCGACCGACCCCGGCGGCATCGTCGCCCAGGCCGCCGCGATGATCGGGAAGTACGGCTTCACCGCGATCAAGTTCAAGGGCGGCGTCTTCCCGCCCCGGGAGGAGGTCGAGGCGGCCCGCGCGCTGAAGGCGGCCTTCCCCGGCCACCCGCTGCGCCTGGACCCGAACGCCGCCTGGACCCCGGAGACCGGGATCAGCGTGGCGGAGGCGCTCGACGGCACCCTGGAGTACCTGGAGGACCCGACCCCCGGGATCGAGGGCATGGCCGAGGTCGCCCGGCAGGCGAGCATGCCGCTGGCCACGAACATGTGCGTGGTCGCGTTCCGTCACCTGGAGCCGGCCATCAGGGCCGACGCCGTCCAGGTGATCTTGTCCGACCACCACTACTGGGGCGGCCTGCGCCGGTCGGCGGTGCTGGCGGGGATCTGCGACACGTTCGGCATCGGGCTGTCCATGCACTCCAACTCCCACCTGGGCATCAGCCTGGCGGCGATGGTCCACCTGGCGGCGGCGACCCCGAACCTCACCTACGCCTGCGACACGCACTGGCCCTGGAAGACGGAAGACGTGGTCAAGGGCGCCCCGTTCACGTTCGCGGGCGGCTCGGTCCCGGTGCCGGCCGGCCCGGGCCTCGGCGTCGAGCTCGACCGCGACGAGCTCGCCCGGATGCACGAGCAGTACCTGTCGTGCGGCATCCGCAACCGCGACGACACCGCGTACATGCAGCGCTTCGCCCCGGGCTACGAGCGCCGGCAGCCGCGCTGGTAGGGGCCGGCGGAAACGGTGATCAGGGCGGGTATCCGGCGAGGGTAGGGTAGTTGCGTGACATGACGGCTGCCCCCGGGGAAGACACGCCTGAGATGAGCGCGCGCATCGACAACGAACCAGGCGGGGCCCCCGGCGAGGGCCCGCGCGGCGCTCACGACGGCGTCCCTGTCAGCGGCACCGCCTCCGCCAGCAACGGCGTTCCGGCCGGCAACGGCGTTCCTTCCGCCAATGGCGCCCGGCCGACTAACGGGGTTGACGAGGCCCCGCCGGGTGCGGGTGACGGCGGCGGGACGCGCGGGCGCCGGGTGCCCCCGTGGCTGAAGCGGGCGGCCAAGCCGGTCCGGATCGGCGTCCTGCTCTTCGTCGTCGCGCTGGTCGTCGAGTACCTGGTCGTGCCCGAGCTGGTCGGCGCGAGCAAGGACCTGTACCTGCTCGGCCGGATCAATGCCCTCTGGGTCGTGGCGGGCGTCCTGCTGGAGGGCGTGTCGCTGTACTGCTACGCGGTGCTGGCCAAGGTGCTGCTGCCCCCCGGGCCCAAGCCGAGCCTGTTCACGCTGTTCCGGATCGACCTGACGGCGGCCGCGATCGCGCACGTCCTGCCGGCCGGGACGCTGGGCACGGCGGCGCTCGGGTTCCGGCTGTTCACCAAGGAGGGCATCTCCCCCACCGACGCCGGCGTGATGATGGCGGCCAAGGGCATCGGCTCCACCGTGGTGCTGAACGTGCTGCTGTGGCTGTCCCTGGTGATCTCGATCCCGCTGGCCGGGTTCCAGCCGATCTACGGCACGGTCGCGATCATCGGGACCATCGTCTTGGCCGGGGTTGCCCTGCTGGTCGTCGGGGTCATGCGCGGCGGCGGGGTCGCGTCCCGGGTGCTGCGCGTCGTGGGCGACAAGGTCCCTGGCCTGAGCGGCGAGAAGCTGGAGAAGGCGGTCCTGACCGCCAGCCACTCGTTCTCGCTGCTGGCCCGGGACCGGCGGGTGATGGCGTGGGCGCTGCTGTGGGCGTCGCTGAACTGGATCCTCGACGCCGCGTCGCTGTGGTGCTTCGTGGCCGCGTTCGGCTCGTTCACCAACCCGGTCGAGCTGTTCGCGGCCTACGGCATCGCCAACGTCGCGGGCGCGCTGCCCATCACCCCCGGCGGCCTGGGCGTGGTCGACTCGATCACGCCGCTGCTGCTGGTCGGCTTCGGCACCACCCGGAGCGTGGCGACGCTGGGCGTGCTCGGCTGGCGGGTGGTCAACTTCTGGCTGCCCATCCCGACCGGCGCCCTGGCCTACGCGTCGCTGCAAGTGGGACCGCACGGGAACTGGAGGTCCATCCGCTCGGTCCTGACCGGCCTGGTGTCGGGCGGGAAGGAATCCGGCGACGGCCACCGGCCAGCCGAACCGTAACCGGGTCAGGTCACCCGCAATCGTTGCTAGGCTTGAGCGTGACTACTGCGGCGCGGGATCGGCTGGCGGAGCTGCTGGGCGGAAGCGGGCAGGCTGCCGCCTCTAGCCTGGAACTGCGAGCACGGGCCGCTGACATCCAGGTAGCGGTCGAGGGAGCCGGGCCGCTCGCCTACCCGGTACCGGCCGCGCAGGCCAGGGAGCTCATCGGGCTGGGCACGGCGGCGCGGTTCGGGCGAGGCGAGCAGACGCTGACCGACCTTGCCGTCCGGGACACCTGGGAGATCCCCCGGAGCCTGGTGACGGCCCAGTGGGACGAGACGGCGCTGGCCGCCGCGCTGGCTGGCGTCCGCGACGGCCTGGGGCTGCCGCCGGGCTGCGAGCTGGAGATCAGCCTCCATTCCATGCTCGTGTACGACAAGGGGCAGTTCTTCGTCACCCACCAGGACTCCGAGAAAGACGACGCCATGATCGGCACCCTGGTCGTGACGCTGCCGTCCGCGTTCACCGGTGGTGACCTGCTCATCGGCGAGGGCGAGGAGTGGAAGGCCTACCGGGGGTCGACGACGGGGCACGTGCTCGTCGCGTTCTACGCCGACCGGCAGCATGAAGTGCTGCCGGTCAAGAGCGGCTACCGGGTCACGCTCACCTATAACCTCCTGCTGCGGGGCGGCACGAGCGGGCAGGCCCCCGCCGATGCGGCGGCCGTCGCCAGCCTGGCGCAGTGCCTGGGCGAGCATTTCAGCGTGACCGCCGAGCGCTGGGGCCGTTCGCTGGGCCACCCGCCGGCCCGGCTGGTGTACCTGCTCGACCATGAGTACACGCCGCGCGGCCTGAGCTGGGCCCGGCTGAAGGGGGCCGATGCCACTCGCGCCGCCCTCCTGCGGGCAGCCGCCGGGCAGGCGGACTGCGAGGTCATGCTGGCCCTGGCCGAGGTGCGGGAGACGCACGAGGCCTACCCGGCCGAGGACTACGACGAGTACGGCCACTACGACGCCGGCGAAGACGACGACGAGTCCGACGACGATGACGGCCCGGATGACGGCGACGCTGAGTACGAGGTCCACGACCTGATCGACTCCGGGGCGGAGCTCACGCGCTGGCTCACCCCGGACGGGACGCGGGCCGAGGACATCACGCTGCCAGTCGGTGACCACGAGACGTGCGCCAGCACCCCGACCGGGCACCTGAAGCCGTACTCCTCGCAGTACGAGGGCAACATGGGCAACTACGGCAACACGCTGGACCGCTGGTACAAGCGCGGCGCGATCGTCGTGTGCCCTCGCGAGCAGGCATTCGCCAGCCGAGCGGAAACGTCGCCGCGCTGGGCCATGGAGGAACTGAGCGCCCGCGCCCGCTCGGGCGACGTGGCCGGAGCCCGGACCGCGGCCCGGACGCTCGACCGCTTCTGGGAGCAGGCGGCCGGGGCGCAGGCCACGGTGCCAGGGCTGTTCCCGGCGACGCTCCGCGCCGCCGCCGACCTGCGCGATGCCGCGGTGGCGGAGGCGCTCCTGCGGCCGTTCCGGGTCGAGCGCCTGCAGCCATCCGACGCCGCCGCGCTGGCGGAGCTGGCCGCCTATGGCCCCCAGTGGACCGGGGCCCTGCTGGCCGGCTGGTATGGCGATGGCCGACGGACGTGGTCGCAGCCCGAGGCGCGGGAGAAATGGCTGACCGCGCTGCCGGCGCTCTGCGCCGCGCTGCAGGCGGCCGGCGCTGGCGGCACGGCCATCGCGCGGCAGATCCTGCGCCTGGGCTGGACGTGGCTGCGCGCCAGGGCCGCCGGGTGGCTGCCGCACCGGGCCCGGGGCCAGCGCGAGAAGGCCCTCGCCGCCCTCGGGGCCCCGCTCGCCGCGATCCTGGCCGCCGCCGAGCTCGCCGGCCTGCCGGAACTGGTCGAAGAGATCACCGACTTCACCGTGCAGCAGCCCCACGAGGTGCTCCCGCTGCTGCTGGCGACGCTGCGGGCCCCCGCCGCGCCACCACCCGCCGCCGCCCCGGACGGCGCGCAGCGCGACGCCGGCTTCGCCGGCATCGCCGCCAGCTGCGCGGCGCGGCTGCGCGTCCTTCAGGGAGGCCCGCGACGGGACAGCGACGACTGGTCGGTCCGGCTGCCGTCCGGCGGCTGCACGTGCGAGGTGTGCGGCACGCTCACGGCGTTCCTGGCCGACCGCGCGCGGCGGACGCTGGAGTGGCCGTTGCGCAAGGAGGACCGCCAGCACGTGCATACCCGGATCGACGCGGCCGAACTGCCCGTCACCCACGTCACGAGGCGGACGGGCAGGCCATTCACCCTCGTGCTCACCAAGACCGAGCGGCTCTTCACGGCCGAGCACGAGGATCGGGCCGCGAAGGCCGGCACCCTGGAGTGGCTGGCCGCCACCTGGCTCGCCCGGTTACCGACGCCCGCGGCCAGCCAACCGCACGCCCGGTAGCCGACGTCGAGGTTGGGTTGGCCGGTTCATAGCCATGCGGCCCGATAGCCTGTGGGCCATACGGCTGCCGTATAGGCACAGGTACGTGGCTGACAGGAGAGATTCCATGCTCACCCGACTGGAGGTTGACGGGTTCAAGAACCTGCTTGACCTGAAGGTTGACCTTGGGCCGTTCACGTGTATCGCCGGCATCAACGGCGCTGGCAAGTCGAACGTGTTCGATTCGATCCACTTCCTGAGCCTGCTCGCGAGCAGGTCGCTGCTCGACGCTGCCCAGGAGGTACGTGACGTCGTGCGCGGCGACAGGCTCGGGGACCCACGCGAGCTTTTCTGGAATGGCTACGCCGACGGCGATCACCGGATGCGGCTCGCGGCCGAAATGATTGTCCCGAAGGACATCGAGGATGATTTCGGACGCATGGCTTCAGCTTCCATTACATACCTAAGGTATGAACTGGAGCTCGGGTACAGCCCGCCAACGGGCGTCGAGAAGATCGGCCGTCTCAGGCTGTTGTCGGAGACACTCCGCCACATCAACCTGAGCGATGCTCCTAATCGCCTGCATTTCCCGCATAGCGTGGCACGATTTCGCCGCGCCGTTCTGACTGGGCGTCGCAGTGGCACGGCGTTCATCTCCACGACGCTGGTTGAGGGCCAGCCAGTAGTGAGCATCCATCAAGATGGCGGCAGTCGCGGCCAGCCGAAGGCAGCCGCTGCCGCCAGGGCACCCGCTACTGTCGTGTCCACGGTGACGAGCAGCGATGATCCGACTATTCTCGCAGCGCGCAGGGAGATGCAATCCTGGCGACGGCTCGCCCTGGAGCCCTCGGCGCTACGCACGTCCGACAGGTACGCCGATCCCCGGGCCATGGACGCCACCGGGCTTCACATGCCAGGAGCCTTGCTGCGCATCGGGTACCAGGACGGCGATCCCGAGCGCGTGGAAGCACGCGTCGCCAGTCGGCTCGCGGATCTTTCAGGCCTCCGGGTGGGGGAGTTGCGCGTCGACGAAGATGACGTCCGGGAACTTCTCACCGTCCAGCTGACAGAGACGGGCGGCATGACCCTGCCCGCGCGGAGCCTGTCGGAAGGGACGCTGCGATTCCTGGCCCTGTGCGTGCTGCTCGAAGATCCTTCAGTTACCGGGCTACTCTGCATGGAGGAGCCAGAGAACGGCATTCACCCCGCGAACGTCGAGGCGATGGTTGGCCTAGTGCGGGACCTCGCCGTTGACGCGGGCGAAGAGCCGGGACCGGATAACCCATTCCGGCAGGTGATCATTAACACGCACTCCCCGCATGTCGTTCAGCTCGTCGATAAGGAGGATCTCCTCTTCGCGGACACGGCATCAATGCGCGCGCCGGACGGATCACTTGCCAGCGGCCTCCTGCTGCGCCCCCTAGCGGGAACGTGGCGCGATGCCCCATCCTCGGAGGTCCCCGCCGTAACGAAGCCCGACATTCTCCCCTACCTTACGAACCCACCCGGTACACAGCTGTCGCTGGAGCCTACCGCGTGATTATTCGACTGTTGTTCATTGGGGAGGGCACGAGCGACAGTGGTATTGCCACGCACATCCGCCGGATCACTGCCGAGCACGGCCACTCGGCTGTTATTACCGATCCGCTGGTAGATCGGCTGTCGCCTCCGCCCCGCAAGACAGTCGCGGGGAAACTGCAAGCTGTCAAGGATCTCGGCGGTGAATACGACCTCGCAGTCCTGCATCGCGATGCCGACCGGGAAGGCCGCCCGCCCCGCCTGGCCGAGATCCGCGACGCGGTACGACAGGTCATGCCGGGCGTACCACACGTCCCGGTGGTTCCCATCCGCATGACTGAGGCATGGCTGCTGCTCGATGAGGTGCAGATCCGCCGCGTCGCCGGCGCTCCCAATGACAGGACCACGCTTAGCCTGCCCACGGCGAGCAAGGTGGAGTCGGTTCCTGATCCGAAGGCGCTCCTCAAGACCACGCTGGCTCGCGCCTCCGGCCTCAAGGGGCGACGGCTTGAACAATTCAACAACCGGTTCTCGCAGCACCGGCGGCTCCTCCTCGAGCGCATTGACCCAGACGGCCCGATTCGCGACGTGCCGTCCTGGCACGCCTTCAACACGGACTTGGCCGCAGGGATCAAGAGCGCGTGCCCGTGAGCCAGCCAGTTAGCTGGGGACGAGGTCCCATACGTGGTGCAGGAAGGCCATCGCGGGGATCCACGGCAAGATCGCGGCCGCGCCGACCAGCAGCGCCGCCGCCAGGCCGCGCCGGGCGGCGGTGAGCCCGGTGCCGGCCACGACCAGGGCGCACCAGGCCGCCAGGAGCAGCGGGTGGCTGGTCAGGTACGCGTCCTGGTAGTGCGCGCTCGCGTAGGCGTTAGCGGGCTGGGTCGGGCTCGGGTCGTAGCCGACAACGAACATGCCCACCAGGCCGGTCACGCCCAGCGCCGCCACGCTGCTGACCGCCGTGCCGGCGAGGCCGACGGCCGGGACGCCCAGCAGGCCCCAGTTAAGACGCCACGACCTGATGGTGGTCACTGAACTGCGGTAGTTCTCGCTCATGCCCCCAGGATCGGGGCGGGCGGCGGGCGCCGGCCATCCGCGCGATGACTCAGCCTGCCCGCCAGGTACTCAGGGCCGCCCTGAGTACCTGGCAACCAGGCGTCGCGGCGGGAGCCGCCTTAGCGGTCGCGGGCGGTGGCGGCCAGTTCGGCCGACTGCCGGTCCGGCCCTAGCTGGCGCGGGGGCTGGGCGGGCAGGAACGCGGCCGCGAGCAGCGCTCCCCCGGCCGCGACGAGCCCGGCGACGACGCAGCCGACGCTCACGCCGTGGTCGAAGGCCCCGGTAGCGGCCTGGCGGACCGCGCTGGCGAGGGCTCCCTGGCCCTGGCCGGCGAGCTGGGCGGAGACGGCGTAGGCGCCCCCGATGGACTGGTGGGCCACGTCCGCCAGCCGAGCTGGCAGCGCCGGCGGGAGGGCACTGCCCAGCCGCGAGCCGTACAGCGTGGCGTACACGCTGCCGGTGACCGCGACGCCGAGGGTCCCGCCGAGCAGGCGGGCGGAGTCGTTGATGGCCGACCCGACGCCGGCCTGGCTGGCGGCGACCGCTCCCATGATCGACTCGGTCGCGGGGGCTTCGGTCGCGGGGGCTGAGGTCAGGCCCATGCCCAGGCCGTAGACGACCGTCTGGACCGCGATGATCCCGTAGCTGAGCGTCGGGGACAGGTCGCTGGCGGCCCAGAAGTAGAAGGCGGCCTGCAGGACCAGCCCGGCCGTGACGATGGCCTTGGTGCTGACCCGGACCGCCAGCCGCGTCCCCAGGGTCGACCCGGTCGCGACGCAGGCCGCGACCGGCAGCAGGTGAACGCCGGCCGACAGGGGGCTGTAGTCCCGTACGAACTGGAAGTACTGCGTGAGCAGGAAGATGAACCCGAGCAGCGTAAAGAACGCGATCATGACCGACGCGCTGGCGGCGCTGAAGCGCATGTCCCGGAACAACCGCACGTCGAGCATCGGGGCGCGGGCACGGCGCTCGGCGACGGTGAACGCGAGCAGCAGCACGATGGACCCGGCGAAGCCGGCCAGCGAGGCTGCCGAGGCCCAGCCCCAGCCCGGGGCCTCGATGGTCGTGCCGGCGAGCAGCCCCATGAAGGCGGCCGAGATGACCAGGCCCGGGTAGTCCAGCCGGCGCGGGGCGGGGTTACGCGACCGGGGCGCGAGCGCGGCCACCAAGGCGATGGCGGCCACGGACACCGGCCCGAGGGTGTAGAAGATGCTCGGCCAGGTGAAATGCTCGAGCAGGAAGCCGCCCACGATCGGCCCCCAGGGCGATGGCGACGCCGCCCGTGGCGCCCCACAGCCCGATGGACAGCGCCCGCTCCTTGCGGCTGGTGAACACGCCCGTGAGCAGGGCGAGGGTGGCCGGGAAGGTCATCGCGGCCCCCAGCCCCATCACTGCCCGGGCCGCGATCAGCTCGGCCGGGGTGGTGGCGTGGCCGCCGCCGAAGCTGGCCGCCCCGAACACCAGCAGGCCGGCCGTGAGCATGCCCTTGCGACCATACCGGTCCGACAGGCTCCCTGAGGTAAGTAGCAGGGAGGCGAACACAAGGTTGTAGGCGTCCACGACCCATTGCAGCTGCGCGGTGGAGGTACCCAGCGTCCGCGTCAGGGTCGGCAGGGCCACGTTGCGCTCGGGCTGTGGGGCCTGCGATTCATGGCCGAGGAGCATCCGGACGACGCGATCCAGGCCCGGTGGATGGCCTACGCACCGGCCTGGTTCACGACCGACGCCGAGCCTGACGGGCCGCCCGCCGTCATCCAGCTCAGCGCCGATGGCGAGCTGGCCATCATCGAGCTGGGCGACGGCCAGGTCCGCACCCGGCTCGGCCGCGCCACCGACCCCGACCTCACCCTGGAGGGCCCGCCCCGGGCGGTCCTCGGCCTGCTCACGGGCGTGATCGACCTCAGCCTGGCCACCCAGCTCGGGCTGGCCGCCAGCGGCCGCACCGGCCTGCTCGCCCGCCTGCGCCCGGTCACGCAAAGCTAACCTGGCCGCCCGGTGGCTCAATAGCCGGGCACCGCATGGGCCTGCGACAACGGGAGCGCCGTTCACAGTAGGCAATTGGCACTGTGCGCGTTAGCCGGAATCCTCGCACGTGCTTGATAGCCACCACGCTTATTGGCAACATCGCGCAACTCGGCTCAGCAGGAACCCGGAACGTCCTATAGTACTGGTTTGCGGGGCCCTGTCAGCGTTTCGAGGCCTCCGGCGATCCACGTACAAGGGGGGCCTTGTGTGATGACGTTTGAAGACGGGCAGGCCAATGAGTTCCCGGCCTTCGGATACCACTCAGATCCGGAGCGACCCGATGCGGTAATGGACCGTGGTCCATTTGAGCGCGCCCTCGTCGTGGACGCCCCAGTGCGGGCGCTCGCCGGACAGGTACGCGAGTGCCGGTTCATCCGCGATCCCGGCGTAGAGCTTCCTGAGGGGATGTACTGGTTCCAGGGTAAGCATTCAGGCCATTTCGGCAG
>DATBEM010000094.1:0-1816 GCA_036276115.1 Trebonia sp. | reverse complement strand
TCATGCGACGAGCGCCTGTCCGGGATCGGGCAGGCGCCGGACGGGCAGCCCGCCCGGCGGGCCGGCTTCCCAGGGGAAGATGACCCACTCGCGCAGGTCGTCCCAGACCGTGAGGTCCGGCCGGCATGGCGATCCCGCGTTGCGGCACAAGGTGGCCGTGACCAGGGTGGCCCTGGGCTCGGCGATCTGCGCGAGCGCGCTGGTCACGGCGGTGAGCGTCGCCCCGGTGCCGCAGATGTCGTCCACGACGAGGACCCGGCCGCGTACCGGCCCTGCCTCCGCCGCGTCGCACCAGACGCGCCCGGTCGCCTGCGCGTACATGGCGTCGGTGGGGTTGTGCCTGGCCCGGACCGTGCTGACAGGGACGCCGAGTGCGGCGGCGATGCCGTGGGCGGGCTGGGTGCCGCCCCGCGCGACGGCGACCACCGCGTCGACAGGGCCGCCCCTGGCCGCGGCCCCGGCGAGAACGGCTGCCGCGCCGGCCGCCTGGCTTGCGGTCATCTGCCAGGCGAACTCGCGGTTGAAGGCGCGGCTGGTCACGCCGACCCGTCCGCGTTGGTCAGGGCCAGGTCCCCGGGCCGGGCCAGGGGCCGGGCCGGGCTGATCGCCAGGGCTCCTGGCGCGTTGCGCCAGACCTGCCCGTCGGCGCGGATGACGGTGAACCCGTCGGCGGCCTCCCGTGTCCGGAGCCGGACGTCTACTCCCTGCGGGACTCGCAGGGAGTAGACGAGTTCCGTGGCGTCCTGGTCGGTGAGCATCTCGCGGCTGGCGAGTTCCTTTCCCTGGCCGAGAGGCAGCATCTGGAGGAACGTCACGCCTGTCGCCCCGGTTTGCGCCGCCAGGTCGACCATGCCCTGGGCGCGGGCAGCGGTCGTGGCCATGAGCACGGACTGGACCTGGACCGGTATCCCGGCGGCCCTGCTGGCGGCGATGCCGACGATGGCCCGGCTGAACGATCCCGCGCCGCGCAGCGCGTCGTGAGCACGGGGGTCGGGGCCGTCAAGGCTGACCCGGATGGCATCCACGCGGCCGGCCAGCTCGGCGGCGCGGCGGGGCAGGAGCCAGCCGTTGGTGGTAACGCTGACAGCCAGCCCCCCGTCGGCCAGGCAGTCCGCTAGCCGGGGCAGGTCGCGCAGCAGCAGGGGCTCGCCGCCGGAGATGTCGACGCCGAGCAGGCCAGAGGCCGCCAGGACGCTGGCGGTTGCCGCCCTGCTGTCCGCGTCCCCCTCGGGAACTGTGGTGTCGTCCAGGCAGTGCGGGCATTTGAGGTTGCAGCGGACCAGCGGGGACCAGCACGCAGAGACCGGGACGCTGCGGCCCAGGCGGGCCGGGTGGACTGCGGGCCACTCGCGCGCCTGCTCATCGTCCAGTGCCTGCCGCCCTGGGGGGATTCCGGGCGGGGCGAGGCGGGTCGCCCCGGTGCAGGGGTCGTAGGCGATCACCTGCCCGCCGGTAACGTCGGTCCGGAAGACGCGCCGCATAACCGGGTCACCTCGCAGTCGGCCAGGATCGCCTCGGCCTCGCTCGAGAAGGCGTCCGTCCGGCCGTGCGGCGGCGGTTCCTCCAGCAGCTCGCGGTACAGGGCGATGGTGGCGGGCCAGGTCGCCAGCTTGGCCTGCCAGGACCCGGCCTCGTCGGGCGGGTTGACGTGGTAGCAGACAAGCTGCTCCAGCGGGGCGACCATCAGGCCCGCGCCGATCAGCGCCGCTCCGACGTAGGTGTCGTCGCAGCCCCATCCGGTCTTGTCGAAGCGGCTGCTGAACCCGCCGACGTCGGCCAGCGCCCGGCGAGGTATGGCCACGAGCGCGGTGACGAC
>DATBEM010000093.1:0-17473 GCA_036276115.1 Trebonia sp. | reverse complement strand
GACGCGCTCACCGAGTTCGACAAGGCGCCGGACCCGCAGGAGTGGGACGACTTCGCGAAGCAGGTGTTCTTCGCCGGCGGCGGCTTCAACACCGAGGACCCGGGCAGCCTGCTCGACGTGATCGCGAAGGCCCGCCAGTCGCTCGGCGGCGACCCGCAGCTCGTCCACTACCTGGCCGTGCCGCCCGTCGCCTTCGCCGGGCTGACGAAGGCCCTGGGCCAGCACGGGCTCGCCAAGGACACCCGGGTTGTCTACGAGAAGCCGTTCGGCACGTCGGGCGCGGACTTCCGGGAACTGGATCAGGTCGTGCACTCCGTCCTGGACGAGCAGCAGGTATACCGGATCGACCATTTCCTGGGCAAGGAAGCCACCCAGGACCTGCACGTGCTGCGGTTCGCCAACGAGGCGGCGGCCGCCATCTGGAACCGCGAGCACGTCGAGTCGGTCCAGATCGACGTGCCGGAGACGCTCGACGTCGCCGACCGCGCCCAGTTCTACGATGCCACCGGGGCGATTCTCGACATGCTCGTCACGCACCTGTTCCAGGTGGCGGCCGAGGTCGCCATGGATCCCCCGGCGAGCCTGGGCGCGGCCGACCTGCAGGCCGCGCGGGAGAAGGTCATCGGCTGCTTCCGGCCGCTGGACCCGGCCGAGGTGGTGCTCGGCCAGTTCGACGGGTACCGGGACATCGACGGCATCGACCCGCACTCCAGCCGGGACACGTTCGTCGCCGCCCGGCTGTGGATCGACAGCGACTCCTGGCGGGGCGTGCCGTTCTACCTGCGGACCGGCAAGCGGCTGGCCACCTCGGCCCAGCGGGTCAGCCTGATCCTGCGCGACCCGCCCGGGCCGCTGAGCGGGCAGCTGCCGCCCGAGGCCAACGTGCTGTCGTTCTCGCTGGCGGGCGACGGCGAGATCGACCTGTCGCTGGTGGCCAAGAAGCCCGGGGCGGCGCTGGACCTCGACGTGGCCCACGCGGCGATCCCGCTGTCGGGCCTGCCGGGGGCGGACCCGCTGCCGCCGTACGTGCGGCTGATCCATGACGTGCTGCTGGGCGACCGGTCGCTGTTCACCCGCCCGGACGGCCTGGCCGCCGTGTGGGAGGCGGCCGGGCCGCTGCTGTCGGCCCCGCCCGCGGTCCGGCCCTATGAGCCCGGGTCGTGGGGGCCGGGCGAGGCCCGCGACCTGGTCGCGCCCGGCCACTGGCTGCTGGGCCAGTAAGCGGGGACGCGGGTCACGACTGCCCGGTTCACGACGGGGCCGGGGTGACGCAGGAGTTGTCGGCCACCTCCTGGGCGGTGGGCTGCAGGGGCTCCGGGTACGGCGCCTGGTGCTGCAGGTAGTCGGGGAGGTCAGCCGAGCTTGAGATCGGCCCGGCCCCTGCGCTGCTGGCCGAGGCGGCCGCGCTGTTCCCCCGCTGGCAGCTCACGGTCCAGCCGGGCGCGGGGCACTATCCCTGGCTGGACGACCCGGCCCGGTTCAGTGCCCGGCTGCTTGCCTTCCTCGGCTGATCCCCGGCGGGCTGTCGTAAAAAGCATCCCGCCCCGCGTCAGCGTCCCCCGTAAAGCCCGCACGGCCGGCCCCTGGCTGGCTTTTCCCGCGTGACGGGGATAGCTCCCCTGGGCCCGTTTCCGCCATTGCCGAACGACACCTCCGTGAGCGGCGTATTCCCGCGACCGCCCTATCCGTTCTCGTCCATGCTATTCGGCAACCGGACAGCCGCGGCCGCGACGTCGCATGTGGGGACGCATCACGGGTAGGGGACTGCTCCCGGTCAAAGGAGTGCAGTGCTTACCTATGCCCTGGCGGTGCTGGCGGCATGCGCGAACGCCGTATCGTCGGTCTTGCAGCGCAAGGCGAACAAGCGCGTCCCGCAGAGCGAGAACATGAGCCTGCGCCAGATCTGGCTCCTGTTGCGGCAGCCGCTGTGGTTCGGCGGGATCGCGGCCATCACGGCCGGGTTCCTGCTCCAGGCGACCGCGCTGGGCTCCGGGCAGCTATCGGTGGTCGAGCCGGTCCTGGTGCTGGAGCTGCCCTGCACGCTGATCATCGCCTCCCGGGTGTTCCGGCAGCGGCTCGGCCTGCGGGAGTGGCTGCCGATCGTCGCGATGACCGCCGGGCTGGCCGGGCTGCTGTACTTGCTCGCGCCGTCCGCGGGCGCCCCGCCCCGGGTGCACTGGTACGGCTGGCTGGCCGGCATCGGCGGCAACCTCGTCCTGGCAGGTGGCCTGGTCTTGTGGGCGCGGGGCGTCTCCTTCCAGGGCGCGCGCGGGGGCGCCCGCGACCAGGACGGCCGTCGCCCGGACAACCGGAACGAGAGCGAGAACGGCCAGCGGGGCGGGTCGCTGCGGTCGGCGTTGCTCGCCATCGCGGCGGGATCGACCTTCGGCCTGACGGCGGCCCTGATGAAGGCGATGACGAGGACCCTCAACGGGGGAATCGGGCACCTGCTCACCGACTGGCCCGTCTACGCCATGGTCGCCGCGGGCGTGCTCGGGATGTTCCTGACCCAGTCCGCCCTGAACGCCGGCCAGCTACTGGCGGCGCAACCTGGCCTGACCCTGTCCGATCCGCTGATCTCGGTGCTGTGGGGCGTGCTGGCCTTCCACGAGCAGGTCCGGCAGGGCTGGTACATCGCCGGCGAGGTGGGTTGCGCGGCGGTGATCGCCACGGGCGTGGTCATGCTAGCCCGGTCGCCGGTCATGTCGGATGGCTCCAGCGAGCAGGAACAGCCAGCAGGCGACTCGCCCCAGGAGGATCAGGTACCCAGCGAGTGCACCTCCTAGCGTCCCTTCGCAGTGCCCCCGGAGAGCGCAGCGCCAGCATCGACCGGCCGAGCTACCCTCGCCCGACAACGGTCAGGAAGGTCGTGACCGTCGATGGCTACCCAGGCGTGAGGTCCAGACGTTCGGCGAGGTCATCGCCGACCGCCCGGGCAACTACCTGCTGCCCTCGCTCGTGCTCGACCCGGCGGCGGGCTCGCCGATCGTGGCCGAGGAGCAGTTCGGGCCGACGCTGCCCGTCATGCCCTACGACAGCGAGGACGAGGCAGTCGCGGCCGCGACCGGCACCTGGTCGGGCCTGTGCTCGCCGGTCCGGAGTGGCGACCCCGAGCACGCCCGGCAGGTCGCCCGGCAACTGCGGACCGGGGTCACGTTCTTCAACAACCACAACGCAGCGGCGGTTGACGAGCGCGCCCCGTTCGGGGGCGTCAACCAGTCCGGCGTCGGCCGCGGGCTTGGCCGGGAGGGGCTGCTCGGCTTCACCGGGAGCCACGTCATGGCCATGCCCGACGCGCCGCCCCGGGACCGCTGCGCCCCGGCCGATCCGGCTGCTGAGGACCAGGGCCCGGCGGCCGGCGGCGGTACGGCCAGGCGGGGCCGCTAGATGGCGACGGCTTGCTCCGACAGGTCCCACAGGCGGTCGGCGTTGGCGGGGTCGAGGGCGTACCAGGCGACGCCGTTGCGGCGGGCGGTGCGGCCGGGCACGTCGGGGCCGAGCACGTCGGACTCGTCGCAGTCCTCGAAGCGGGGGGCGCCGTCCCGGGGGCACGGGGGACCTGTAAACGCGCCGTTAATATGCCGGGCCGGGCCGGAAACATGATGTGAACGCGGGCGGGGGCATTGTTTCGCCGAGTTAACGTGGCTTAAGGCATGCCGGACGAGGTTGTCCTATCTTCCTCGAAGGCAGGCGGACTGCCGGTGCAGGAGGTCCACGTGCTGATGAGGGACCAGCCCCTCGGGGAGTCACGCTCATTTCGCGCCTTCGACGCGTCCGTACCGCACCCGGCCCGGATGTGGAACTACTGGCTGGGCGGCAAGGACCACTTCGCGGCCGACCGGGCCGCGGCCGACCGGGTCACCGAGGGCATCCCCCTCATGCCGGTCATCGCCCGGGCGACCCGGCGGTTCACGGCCGGAACGGTGCGCGGCCTCGCCGCCCGCGGCGTGCGCCAGTTCCTCGACATCGGGACGGGCCTGCCGGTGGCCGAGCCCACCCACGAGCTGGCGCAGCAGGCCATCGAGGCCGCCACCGGCGGAGGCACGGCGCGCGACCTGCGAGTGGTCTACGTCGACAACGACCCGCTCGTCGCCAGCCACGCGCGGGCGCTGCTGGTCGGCCGCGAGGCCGGGGTCACCGACTACGCGCAGATGGACCTGCGCGACGCCGGGGAGATGCTGGCCCGGGCGGCCGAGACGCTGGACTTCCGGCAGCCGGTGGCCGTGCTGCTGGCCGCCGTGGTGCACTTCGTGCCCGACGTCGATGACCCGTGGGCTATCATGACCCGGCTGCGCGGCGCCCTCGCCCCCGGCAGCGCCCTGCTCGTCACGCACGCCGCCAGCGACATCCAGCCCGACGGGGTCGCGGCGGCGATCGGCTGCTACAACGAGCGGGCGCTGGTCCCGCTCACCCCCCGCAGCCACGGGCAGGTCAGCCGCTTCTTCGACGGGATGCGGCTCGACGGCCAGGGCGTGCTGCCGGCGGGCCGCTGGCTCGATCCGGATGCCCCGGGCGACGGCGGGATGCCCGCCTACTTCGCCGTCGCCCGCCCCGCGTAGGGCAGCCGCGGGCGCTGGGTACCGCCCGGGCGCGCTCAGTCCAGCCCGTGGACCTGCCAGGTGTCGCGGGGGCCGTTCGGGGTGATGGCCAGCAGGACCCGGTCCTCGCCGGCCAGGTCGGCCGCGAACTGCTCGTCGTCGGCCGGGACCGCGCGGCCGTGCTTGCGGCGGATCGCCCGGAACTGGGCCAGGTGCGCGCGGATGTCGGCCAGGATCTCGACCGTGCCCGACAGGGCGATGTAGCGGAAGCCCTCGGAGTCGTCGATGAGCAGCTCCACCCGCGGGTCGCGGCTGAAGATCGCGTACTTGGCCCGGCCGCGCGTGGTCGACACGTAGAAGCGCTCCCCGTCCCAGCCGAACCAGTTGGGGGTCGCGTGCGGGCGGCCGTCACGGCGCACGCCGATGACCGCCGCATTGCGCGGCTCGGCCAGGAACTCGTCAACTGATCCCGTGGATGGGCTCTCCCTCGCGTTCGCGGGCGGGCGTTGCGGACTCACTGAAGGCGGCGCGCCGACCCGCGCCCTCGGCCGCCAGCGCCCGCGCGATCGCCAGGCCAATGCCCCGGCTGCCGCCGGTCACCAGCGCGCGCTTCCCGCCCAGCCCGAGCTCCATGCCTGGCGATCCTAATGGGCGGGCGGGGCGAGCCCCTGAAATAAAGTGGCCCTCATGAGCAGCGGCGGCGGGACCGGTCCGGGGATTGCCATCGGGGTGGGGGCGCCGGTCGCCGGCGCCTGGGCGACGCCGGCCAACCTGGGCCGGTTCGCCCGGCAGGCGGAGGAGCTCGGCTACCAGTCGCTGTGGACGTTCCAGCGGCTGCTGGTGCCGGCCGGGCCCGACCTGGCGCCGGCGTACCAGAGCGTGCTGGACCCGCTGGTCGCCCTCGGCTACGTGGCGGCGGTCACCGAGCGGGCGCGGCTCGGGGTCGCGGTCGTCTGCCACCCGTTCACCTCGCCGCTGCTGCTGGCCAAGCAGGCGGCCACGATCGACGTGCTCTCGGGCGGGCGGCTGGACCTGGGGCTGGGGATCGGCTGGCTGCCGGAGGAGTTCACCGGGTCGGGCGCCTCGCCCGCGCGGCGGGGACCGCGCACCGAGGAGTACGTCGCGGCCCTGCGGCACCTGTGGGCGCCGGGGGACGGCGCCGCCGGCGGCTTCGCGGGCGAGCACTACGAGATCCCGGCCGGGCGCCAGGAGCCGGCCCCGGTCCAGCGGCCGGGGCCGCCGGTGCTCCTTGGCGGCATGTCGCGGGCGGCGATGGAGCGGGCGGGCCGGGTCGCGGACGGCTGGGTGACCGCGAGCGGGGCGAACCTGGCCCGCGTCGGCTCGTCGGCGGCAGTCGTCCAGGCGGCGGCGGCCGCGTGCGGGCGAGGGCCGGTGCGGATCATCTGCCGGGGCGTGGTGCGGCCCGGGGCTGAGGTCACCTCGCGCAAGAGCGGCGAGCGGCTGCTGCTGTCGGGCAGCCACGAGCAGATCCGGGCGGACACCGCGTGGCTGGCCAGCCAGGGCGTCACCGAGGTCTTCTACGACTTCAACTTCGATCCCGAGATCGGAAACCCGGCCGCCGACGCCGGGGCCGCGACCGCCCGGGCGCTGGCCCAGCTGGCGGCCCTGGCGCCTGACCAGGCATTCTGAGTCAGCCCGGGGCTAGAGGCCGTCGCGGTGGGCGATGGCGGCCGCCTCGGTGCGGCTGCCGGCGCCGAGCTTGCCGAGGATGTTGGAGACATGGACGCTCGCGGTCTTCGGGGCGATGAACAGCTCGGCCGCGATCTCGCGGTTGGTCTTGCCCTGGGCGACCAGCCGCAGCACCTCCCGCTCGCGGTCGGTGAGCCCGCCGCCGGCTGACGGCCGGTGCCCGCCGTGCTCGCCCGGGGCGCCGGGGGTGCCGGGGGTGCCGGGGGTGCCGGGCCCCAGCCGCGCCCGGCGGCCGAGGTCGTCCAGCGCCGCCCGCAGCGGCGCCGCCCCGAGCCGGGTGGCCGTCGCGACGGCCGACTGCCAGGCCGCGATCGCCTCCTCCCGCTGCCCGGCCGCCACCAGCGCCTCCGCCAGCCGCCAGCGGGCGCGGGCGTCCTCGTAGGGGAATGCCGCCTCGCCGGAGCCGAACTCGGCCAGGACCGCCCGCCAGTGACCGGGGTCGTTACGGCCCGCGGCCCGCTGGTACTCGGCCTCGCACCGGGCCAGCCAGCCGCGCCCCTCCGGCCCCAGGAAGGACTTGGGCCGCGACGGGAAGCTAGCCCCCTCGCGGGCGATGGCCAGCAGCTCCGCCGCCGCCCCGGTCTCGGCCGCGAGCGCCGCCTCGTCGCCCCCGGCGCGGGCCTGCGCGGCCCGGTCGGCGCGGGCGCTCAGCGCGACCGCCGCCACCCGCAAGACGGCCGGGGACCGGGCCGGCCACTCATCGGCCCGGATGGCGGCGTCGGCGTGGGCCAGCGCCCGGCCGGCGTCGCCCTGCCACAGGGCGTGCTCGGCCAGCAGGCCCCGGCCGATGTAGGCGACGAAGCCGTCGGACCAGAACGGCTCCAGCCACGCCCGGCGGTCCGCCACGGCCGGGTTGCCCCGGGCCACGTCGATGAACAGCGCCATCGCCGACAGCACGGCCTCGGCCTGACGGCTGACGCGGGCCATGAAGCCGTCGGCGATCTCCTGCGCGTGGTCCCAGGAGCCGTCGGCGTAGTGCGCCTGGAAGTGCAGGTGCTGCAGGTCGAACCCGAACGGGGCCAGGCCCAGCCCCTCGGCCTCGGCCCGGCGCACGCCCTGGTGCGCCAGCCGGGCCGCCTCGCCCAGCTCGCCGAGCGCCAGCCGCTCGCGGGCCAGGTGGTAGGCGGCCCGCAGCTCGACCCCGATCATGCCCGAGCCGGCCGCCTGCTCGCCGGCCGCGGTGAACGTGGCGATCGCCCGGTCAGTCTCGCCGGACCGGCTGGCCAGCAGCCCGATGGTGATGAGGGCATCCGCCTCGACCCAGGGCGCGCCGGCCTGCCGGGCGAGCTCCTGCCCGCGCTGCGCCCAGTCCAGCGCGGCGTCGTAGTCCTGGGCGACCATGAGCGTCAGCGCGTACGTCGCCATCGCCCGCGCCCGGTACACGGTGGGCGGCTGCGCCGGCGTCTCGCGGACGGTGCCGGCCGCCACCCGCAGGGCCTCGCGGGCGGCCTCGGGGCTGTCGAGCTGGATGATGAAGTGCGCCAGCCGTTCCCCCGCCCGGCTGCGCAGCTCGATGTCATCGTCGTCCTCGCCAACCCAGTCGCGCAGGCGGCGCAGCTGCGCGATCGCGCGGGGCACGTCGCCGGCGTGGGCGGCGGCGGTCGCGGAGCGGAAGGCGAGCCAGCCGCGCGACATGCCCGCCCGGGCGGCGGCGTCCGGCACCCGCTCCCACAAGGCGAGGGCCTGGTCGTAGTGCCGGTGCGCCTCGGCCGGGGCGCCGAGGTGATGGGCCTCGTGGCCCGCGCGGACCGACGCGGTGAACCCGCCCGCCACGTCCAGGCTGGCCAGGCTGTGGTGGGCGAGCTCGGCCAGCGCGCCCGGGGCGGCGGGGCCGGCGTCGTGGCCGCCGGCGCCCTCCCCGCTGGCCGCCAGCCGGGCGGCGAGGAGCTCGGCCAGCCGGCCGTGCAGCCGGGTCCGCTCGCCGGGCAGGAGGTCGCTGTAGACCGCCTCGCGCACCAGGGCGTGCCGGAACGCGTAGCGCCCGGCCCCGCCGGCGTCGGGGACCAGGAGCTGGTGCGCGACCGCCTCGCGGGCAGCCGCGTCGTACTCGGCCCCGGCCAGCCCGAACACGTCCGCCACGACGGCCGCGATCAGGTCGTCGTCGGCCCGCCGCCCGGCCGCCGCGGCGGCCCGCAGTACCTGCTGGGCGGCATCGGGCAGGCGCTCGACCCGGCTCAGCAGCAGCGCCGCCAGGCCCGAGGGCAGGCCCGGCGCCCGGCCGGGGGCGGCCGGCTCGGACGCGGCCGCGAGGAGCTCCTCGGCGTAGTAGGGGTTGCCCTCGGCCCGCTCGACGATCTGGTCGAGGGTCGCGGCCGACAGCGGGCCCTGGCCGCCCGGCGGCGCCTGCGGCAGCGCGGACAACAGGTCCGCCAGCGCGGGCGACGAGAGGGGGCCGAGCTCGATCTCGGTCACCGACGGCAGCCGCCGCAGGTCGGCCACGACGGCCCGCAGCGGGTGCCGGCGGTGCAGGTCATCGGCCCGGTAGGTGCCGATGATGACGACCCGCTCGCGATGCAGCATCCGCGACAGGAACGTGAGCAGGTCGCGGGTGGAGGCGTCGGCCCAGTGCAGGTCCTCCAGCACCAGCAGGACCGGGTCCTGGGCGGCGAGCTCGGACAGCAGGCCAAGGACGGCCCCGAACATCTGCTGCCGGGCCAGCCCGGACTGGTCCCCGTCGGGCGGCGGGCCCGCGGTCCCGTCCGGGAGCAGCCCGGACAGCACCGGGCGCTTGCGGGCGGCCTCGGCCAGGCGGGCGGCGCTGCCCGGGTCGAGCGACCCGCCCCGCAGGGCGTCGGCGAACGGCAGCCAGGGGACGCTGTCGCCGATCTCGGCGCACTGCCCGCGCAGCACCGTCACGCCGTGGCCGGCGGCGATCGCCGACGCCTCGGCGACCAGCCGGGACTTGCCGATGCCGGCGTCGCCGCGGATGAGCGCGACGACCGCGCGGCCGGTGCCGGGCGGGGCGAGCAGGGCGTCGTCGAGCAGCGCGCGCAGCCCGCCAAGCTCGGCCGCCCGCCCGACGAAGGCCCCGGTCCCGGGTAGCGCGCGTGTCCCCATGCCCCGAGTATCCCAGCTGCCAAGTCGTATCGCATACCCGCTTGAATTAGGCTGGGGAGCATGGACAAGGTGAACCTGACCGATGAGCAGTGGCGGGAGCGGCTGGCGCCCGAGGAGTACCGCGTGCTGCGGCAGGCGGGTACCGAGCGGCCGAATACCGGCGAGTACACGAACACCAAGACCGTCGGCGTCTATCACTGCCGGGCCTGCGGGGCGGAGCTGTTCCGGTCCGAGGCGAAGTTCGAGTCGCATTGCGGCTGGCCGTCCTTCTACCAGCCGGCTGAGGGCGACGCCGTCGAGCTGATCGAGGACCGGACGCTCGGGATGGCCCGCACCGAGGCGCGCTGCGCGAACTGCGGCTCCCACCTGGGGCACGTGTTCAAGGGCGAGGGCTACGACACGCCGACCGACGAGCGCTGGTGCATCAACTCCATCTCCCTGACCCTGGAGCCGGCCACGTAGCCGCGCCCGGCCCTGAGCATGGTGAACTTGTTACTAAAGGTCGCTAGCGCCCGCTTCGGCCCTGCCACAATCGCGGTCGTGCGGATAAGGGAACGCGGGCGCGCGGCGATGGCCGGGGCGCTGGGCGCGATGCTGCTGGCGATCGCCCTCGTGGCCGGGGCCTGCAGCGGGCCGGCGGATGGCCCGGCCGGCGGCAGCGTTACCCCGATCAGCCCGCCGGCGGCGGGCGGCGGCCCGCCCGCGGGCACGGCCGGGACGCCCGGGGCCTTCGTGTCGCCCGGCGGCGGGTCATCCGGCGGCGGGCCGCCCGTGGCGACGGTGGCGCCCGGCGGCGGCGCCGGGGGCGTGGGCACCGGGCCCGGCAGCGGCCTGCCCACCGCCTTGCCGCGGCCCGGCCCGTTCACCGCCACCGTTGTCGTGCACGCGTCCGCCCGGCCGCTAGGCGCGATCGGCGATCGCTACACCGGGCTGTCCTTCGAGTCCGGCACGCTGAACAGCGGCCAGTTCACCGCGACCGGGAACCTGCCCCGGCTCTTGCGCAACCTCGGCCCCGCGCTGATGCGCTTCGGCGGGCTGACGGCCGACCAGGCCGCCTTCACCGGCATCTCCCCCGGCGCCCTGGCCGGCCTGGCCGCACTGGCGCGGGCGTCGGGCTGGCAGGTCATCTACAGCGAGAACCTCGGCCACTTCAACGCCGCCGCGGTGCGCGCGGACGCGCGGGCGGTCGCCGGCGCGCTGGGGCCGCACCTGGCCGCGATCGGCTGCGGCAACGAGCCGGACGGGTTCCCCGTTGACCGCTTGCGCCCGAAGGACTACACCGTGGGGGATTACCTGACCGAGGCGGACGCGTGCCTGGCCGCCGTCCGGGCCGGGGCGCCGCGGGCGCCCCTGGAGGGCGCTGACCTGACCGGCGCGCGGGACTGGCTCTCGGCCTACGCCGCGCGGGAGAAGGGGCGGCTGGCCATCATCGGCCAGCACCTGTACGGGGCGGGCTGCGTCCGCAATTACGCCGGGCTGGCGCCCCAGGTGGCCGACGCGGCGCTGCTGTCGCCGTCCATCGTCACCAAGAAGGAGATCCCGGCCTTCCAGTGGCTGGTCGCGGACGCGGCCAGCGCCGGCGCGCGGCCGGTGATCAGCGAGGTCAACAGCGTCTGCTCGGGCGGGCTGCCGGGGGTGAGCAACTCCTTCGCCGCCGCGCTCTGGAGCATCAACTTCATGCTGACCGGGGCCGAGCACGGCGTGACCGGCGTGAACTTCCACGGTGGGCTCACCGGCGGGCTCAGCACGTCCGGGCTCACCTCGACCGGGGACTGCTTCTACTACTCGGCGCTGTGCCCGACCCCGGGCGACCCGGGCCACTTCACGATCCGGCCGCTGTACTACGGGCTGCTGTTCACCCACCTGCTCGGGGCCGGGGCCATGCTGCCGGTCACGGTCGGGGCCAGCGCGCCGCGCGCCTACGTGACGGCGTTCGCGGTCCGCCCGGCCAGCGGGGGGACGCGGGTCATGCTGGAGAACATGACCGGGTCGCCCGCCACCATCGCGCTCGACCCCGGCACCGGGCCGCGCGCGGTCGACGTCACCCGGCTGACCGCCCCCGGCCTCACGGCCACGTCCGGCCTGCGCATCGCGGGCGCGAGCGTCGGCCCGGACGGCGCGTTCACCCCGGGGCGGCCGCTGCGGGTCGCGTGCCCGGCGGGCCGGTGCCGCGTGCTGCTCGCCCCGTTCACGGCCGCGATCGTGGCCACCAGCGCGAGCTGACCGCCGGCCTGCTGGCCGGCGGCGGCCCGGGCCGCCGCCGGCCAGGGTCAGGGCCGGGCGGCCGCGCCCCCGGGCACGCCGCCCACGATCGACAGGGCGCTGGCGGCGTCGTCGGTGATGATGGCGGCCACCCGCGGGTCGGCGGCGAACCGGGCGATCGCGACGGGGTCGTTGACGGTCCACAGCAGGCAGGGCAGGCCCGCCGCGGCGGCCCGGCCGACCACCCCGTAGGCCGCGAGCCGGTAGTGGGGGGCGAGGTAGTCGGCCCGGACCCGGCGGGCGAGGCCGACCGGGAACAGCTCCCGGTAATGCGCCCGCAGGTGGTGCGGGGGCTTGCCGCTGCCGACCAGCAGGCCCGTCTTGACCGCCGCGAACGCGTCCTTGGCCTGGGCGACGACAGCGGGCAGGAACGAGGTGACGACCAGGTCGCCGGCGTCCATGGCGCCGGCGTCGACGGCTGCCCGCAGCGCGGCCATCACCTCGGGCACGTAGCCGTCTTCCTTGAGCTCCACGTCCAGCCGGATCCGGCCCGCGCAGGTGGCCAGCACGTCGGCCAGCAGGGGCGGGCGGGTCCCGGTGGCCGCCGCGATCTCGTCGCGGGTCACGGTGGCGATGGGGGCGCCGCGCACGGCGGGGTCGTGGAACGCGATGAGCTCCCCGTCCCGGGTCCGGCGGACGTCGAACTCGATCATGTCGGCGCCGAGGCCGATCGCGTTGGTGAACGCCTCGATGGAGTTCTCGGCGGCGCCAGCGGGGACGCCGCGGTGCGCGGCCACCAGGGGACGGGTCATGGCGCGCAGTATGCCAGCCCCGGCCGCCGCCGCCCGCCCTGGGGCAAGGTCGCCGGCGGTCCTCGGGGCGGGCCGTCAGCGCTGCTCGGACAGCGTCGTCAGGTACTCGACAAGGGTGATGAGGACCTGCTTGGCTGACTCCCGGGCCCGGGCGTCGCAGTCCACGACGGGAACCTCGCCCGGCAGGGCGAGCGCCTCGCGGACCTTGGCCGCCGGCGGCTGGGCGCGGCCGTCGAACCGGTTGACGCCGACCACGAACGGCATCCGGTGGTGCTCCAGCCGGTCGATGGCGTACCAGGAGTCCTTCAGCCGCCGGGTGTCGACCAGGACGACCGCTCCCAGGCTGCCCGCGAACAGCTGGTCCCACAGGTACCAGAACCGCTCCTGGCCCGGCGCCCCGAACAGGTACAGGACGTTGGCCGCGTCCAGCGAGATGCGCCCGAAGTCGAACGCGACGGTGGTGGTGGTCTTGTCCCGGACCGCGCCGCCGTCGTCAATGCCCCGGCTGGCCTCGGTCATCAGCTCCTCGGTGGACAGCGGCCTGATCTCGCTGACCGAGCCGACCATGGTGGTCTTCCCGACGCCGAAGCCGCCGAGGATGACGACCTTGAGGCCGTGGCGGGCCGACTTCGGCAGTGCTCGTGAGTGCGCCAGTGCCCGCGCGTCGGCCGGGGCACTGGCGCCGGGCAGGACACGGGCGTCAGAGTCGCTGAAGGCCATGGAGCACCTGCCTGAGCACGTCGCGGTCGGGGAGGTGGAGCCCGCTCGGCCCGGCCGCGCGGGCCGGGGCGGGCAGCGGGTGGCGGACGGTGATGCCGCCGGTGTCGAGCAGGTCCAGCAGCAGCACCTTGACGACGCTGACGGGCAGCCGCAGCTCGGCCGAGACCTCGACCACGGCCATCGGCGCGCGGCACAGCACCAGGATGCGGGCATGCTCGGACTGCATCCCGGGCGCGGGGTCGCGCTCGGCGACGATCAGCGAGACCAGGTCGAACGGGTCGTCGTCGCCCAGCACCCGCCCGCCGGTGACGGTGTAGAGCCGGTCCGGCGCCTCCCGGTCGATCGACCGGCGGTTCATGCGGGCTTCCCGGCCCGGGGGCGCCGGGGCGGGGCGGTCAGGTGGTTGCCGATCTGCTCGACCAGCTCGGACATGTTGTGGCCGACCAGCCCCACGTCGGCCTCGTCGCCGGCGACGACGGCCAGGTGGGCGCCCTCCCCGGCCGGGACGATGAGCAGCAGGCCGCCGGGGAACTCCACCATCGCCTGGCCCGACCCGAGGTGGGTGCCGAACTCGGCTGAGGCGCTGATCGCGAGGCTCTGGATGCCCGAGGCGAGGGCCGACAGCTGGTCGGCCCGGTCGATGCTGAGGTCGCTGGTGAAGCACAGCCGCAGGCCGTCCTTCGACAGGACCAGGACGTGCCGGACGTCGGGGGTCCTGGCCCGCAGGTTCTCCAGCAGCCACTCAAGGTCGTGCCCGGGTTCCCGCGAGGTCGTCGTGGTCATCGGCTCTGCGCCACTCATGTCGGTCGTCCCTATCTATGTCTGTTCAGTTGCCGCGATGTCGTCGTCCGGCCGCGGGGCGGGGGCCTCACCCGGGTCGGCGCCGCCCCTGGCCGCCTGCCGGAAGGCGGCGAACCGCGAGCCGGCCTCCTGCGGGGTGCGGGTGACGGCCGGCTGGCCCTCCTCGGGCGGCCGTGCCCGCGACGCGTCCGCCAGCGTCTGCCCCCGGGGCCGGACGGGCAGCTCGCCGGTGTCGGTCCCGGCCGGGGCGGCGTGCCGCCCGGCCCCGCCCCCGAGGGCGGGCTGCGAGCCGGTGACCGCGAGGCGGGCATCCGCGCTGCCCGCGGTGGCGCTGCTGGCGCCGCCGCCGGCCAGGTCGCGCTCGGGCGCGCCCGCGCTGGCGGCCGGGGCGCGGCGGGGCTCGCCCGGCTCGGGATCGCCGAACCCGCCGATGCCGGCCTCGGGCCGCGCCTGGGTGACCAGCGCCCGGGGGATCAGCACGACGACGCCGGTCCCGCCGCGCGAGGAGGGCCGGAAGCTGACCGACAGGCCGTAGCGGGCGGCCACCTTGCCCACGACCGCCAGGCCCAGCCGGGTGCCGGGCAGCGTGGCCAGGTCGAGTGACGCCGCGACGAGGCCCTCGGCCCGGGTCCGCTCGCGGCGGCGCATGCCCAGCCCGCTGTCCTCGATCGTGACGACGACGCCGATGTCCTCTTCCTCGACGTAGACGTGGACCTCCGAGCCGTGGGTGGAGAAGGCGGTCGCGTTGTCCATCAGCTCGGCCAGCGCGTGCATGACGCCTTCGGCCGCGTAGCCGGCGATGGCGGCGCCGGAGGTGGAGTGGATGCGGACGCGCTGGTAGGCGTCGATGCGGCCCATGGCCCCGCGCAGGATCGACTCCATCGGGATCGGCCGGGTCCAGCGGCGCCCGGACCGGCCCCCGGCCAGCAGCGCGACGGAGTCGGCCAGCCGCCCCATCTGCGACACCCGGTGGTCCAGCTCGATGAGGTCGGCGAAGACCTTGTCGTCCCCGTGCCGCTGCTCCATCTCCCGCAGCTCGGCCAGCATCCGGGTGGACTGCGCCTGGATGCGGGCGGCGGCGCCGGCGCAGGCGGCCATCGCGGTGGCGCCCCGGCCCTCGCCCGCGGCGATCTCGGTCACCGCAAGGTCGAGGATCTCCCCCAGCGCGGGCGAGGCCGGGCGGGCGGTGCCGACGAGGACCTCCTCGGCCGAGTCGCCCTGGCGGACCCGCCCGACCGCGGCGGGGAGCGTGTGGCCCGACAGCCGGGCGGCCTCGGCCTCGGCCGACCGCCAGCCGGCGCCCGCCTCGGCCGCGTCCCGGCGCGCCCGCTCGGCCTCGGCCCGGGCCGGGGCCAGGTCCGCGAGCTGGCCCTCCAGCCGCCGCCAGCGCACGTCGGCGGCCGCCGCCTGCGCCCGCGAGCGGCGGGCTGCCCGCGTCCCGTACGCGGCCACGGTGACCGCGCCGACCGTCACCGCCAGCGCCGGCCCGCCCGCGGCGGCGACCGCGGTCAGCGCGGCGGGGGTCGCGGCGGCCAGCGCCCAGGCCAGGCCGGCGCCGGTGACCACCAGCGCCAGGCCGCCGGCGAACAGCGGGTGCCCGGCGAGCGGGGCAGTGCCGGCCAGGGCAGTGCCGACCGGAGTCCTGCCGCCCGGAGTCCTGCCGACCGGAGTCCTGCCGACCGGGGCCGTTCCGTCGCCGGCGATGGTGGCAGGGGGGCCGGCCTCGCGCGCGCCGAGGTCAGGGGAGGGCTGCGCCGACATCAGGTCACGTCCTTCGTTAGTGGCACCGGCGCGGGCGAGCGCCGGGCGCGAGGACCCGCGAGGGCCGCCGCATGGACGACATGGCTGGCTAAGTAGGGCAGAGCGTACCGAACGCGCCGCGACCCCCGCACTGAAATGGCCGCAATTGCAAGCCCGGCAACTGCCCGCCCGGCCGGCCGTTTCAGGGATTGCCTATAATGATGGCCTGATTTACCTGCACTTATACGATTTGCACTCTTTGACCGTTATCAATGTGGCCAGTGATGGCGCGTGCGCACCGCCTTGCCGGCGACCGCGGCAACCGGCAATCGGGAACTTTCGATTCGCATGCGGTGCAAGTGCGCGAGCGCGTATCGTTCGCGGCATCCGGGGCCATCCCTGGCCTGCGGTGAAAGCCGTTCTGCCCGCTAGCGATCGCACGAGGAGCGCGTTCATGCGCATTCCGCCGTCCCACGCACAGGCCACCCGGCTGTACGGCCCCGAGCTCGGGACCGACCCGGCCGAGTTCTACCGCGAGATCCGCCGCCGCCACGGACGCGTGGCGCCGGTCCTGCTGGAAGGCGACGTTCCCGCCTGGCTCGTGCTGGCCTACCGCGAGGTGCACCACGTCACCAGCAACCCGCAGGTCTTCAGCCGCAACAGCCGGCACTGGAACCTGTGGGACGAGGTAGCGCCGGACTGGCCCCTGATGCCGATCGTCGCCTGGGCGCCCTCGGTCCTGCACGCGGAGGGAGCCGAGCACCAGCGGCGGGCCGGGGCGATCAGCGACGCGCTGGAGTCGACGAACGCCACCGAGCTCGGCCGGATCTGCCAGCGCACCGCCGACCAGCTCATCGACGCGTTCGCGGGCGACGGCAAGGCCGACCTGATCCTCCAGTACGCCCAGCAGATGCCGATCCGGGTCCTGTCCCGGCTGCACGGCCTGCCCGAGTCAGAGACCGACGCCATGGCCGGCGACCTGCTGGCGACGTCGCTGGCGGGCGAGGAGGCGATCGCGGCCCACCAGCGCATCCTGGCCCGGGTCATGCGGCTCATCGCCGAGCACCGCCAGGGGGCGCGCAGCGGGCTGACGGCGCGGCTGGTCCGGCACCCGGCCGGGCTCAGCGACGAGGAGCTCACGGTCGACATGTTCGTGCTGATGATCATCGGCCAGCAGCCGACGGCCGACTGGATCGGCAACACGCTGCGGCTGATGCTCCTGGATGACCAGTTCTCGCTGACCCTGCAGGGCGGCCGCAGCAGCGTCGAGCAGGCCCTGAACGAGGTGCTGTGGAAGGACACGCCGATCCAGCAGATGGTCGGCCGCTGGGCGACGCAGGACTACGAGCTGGCCGGGCGCCGCATCCGCAAGGGGGACCTGCTGATTCCCGCCCTCGCCTCGGCCAACGCCGACCCGCAGGTGCGGCCGGACTCGTTCGGCAACGTCGGCACGAACCGGGCGCACATGTCGTTCGCCCACGGGGAGCACTCCTGCCCGGTCGGGGCGCCGGAGATCGCCGAGGCGATCGCCCGCACCGCCATCGAGGTCCTGCTGGACCGGCTGCCCGACGTGGAGCTCGCGATCCCGGCCGCCCTGGTCCGCTGGAAGGAGACCGCGATCATGCGCGGCCTGCACTCGCTGCCGGTCACCTTCACCCCGGCGATCACGCGGTAAATCCTCACCTCATCAGCGGCAATTGCGCAGCTCGGAGCGTCACCCGGCGGCGATACGGGAATAATATGGCAATTGCGGCTTTACGGGGCGTCCTCGCGTCGTCTGTAATGATGTACGTGACAGTGCAGGAAGAAACCCCCTCAAGCATCCCGCCGCACGTCCCCGCCGAGCTGGTCCGCCGGTTCGATTTCGTCAACGATCCGGCGGTGCTGGCCAAT
>DATBEM010000092.1:0-27431 GCA_036276115.1 Trebonia sp. | reverse complement strand
GGTGGAGGTCGTGGAGGGGACGTGGGGGTCGTGTGAGGGGGGCCCGGTTGAGGCGGTGCTGGTGCGCCCGGACGGGTACGTGGCGTGGACGTCGCCGGGGTCGGCCCGTGAGCTGACCGACGTCCTCGCCCAGTGGTTCGGGGCCGCTCGCAGGCACCAGCCCGCTTAGGCGGCCAGCAAGCCCAGCGGGCAAGCGGAAGGGGAGGCGCCGGCGGCGCCTCCCCGTCCCTGGTGCCCGCGGCCCGGGCCGCGGGCCGGCTAGGCCCGCGCCGACAGCTGGCGCGGGGTGATGGCCGGGCAGCCGGCGGCGCCGGTGGCGGGCGGCGCCAGGTCGGGCAGCGCGAGCAGGACCGGCGGGTCGGCCCGCCGCCCGCGGCGCAGCCGCATCGCCCCGCCGGTGACGCTGTCGGCCCCCACCACGGCCGGCCCGAGGGTGGCGACGAGCGGGATCAGGTCGCCCCGCCGCTCCGGCGCCGCGCTGTCGGCCATCCCCACCGCGCGCACGAACCAGGTCCCGTCGGGCACGTTCGGCAGGTAGTAGCACGACGGGCGGCTGGCGGCCACGTCAACGACGACGGCCGCGGCGGCCGGGTACTGCACCACCGGGGTGGCGAAGGCGCCCACGTACACGCGGGCGCCCGCGTAGCCCTCAGGCAGGGCGACCGTCCCCGCGACGGCGCCAAGCCCCGGGCGCGCCCCCGGGCGCGGGCCGGGCGCGTCCGGGCCGCCCGCCTGCGCCAGGCGGCGGAACCGGCCCGGCGACAGCCCCACGCTGGCCGTGAAGCAGCTGGCAAACGAGCCCAGGCTGGCATAGCCGACCGCGCACGAGACGTCCGCCACGCTCAGCGCGGTCGTCTCGAGCAGGCGCTTAGCCTGGTAGACGCGCACCGCGGCGAGGAACCGGCCGGGCGTGATCCCGGTCACGCCGCGAAATAGGCGAGTGAAGTAAAACCGGCTGAGCCGGGCGCTGCGGGCGATCTCGTCCAGCGACAACGGCTCGCTGTAACGGTCCCAGATGCACTCGATAGCCGTATCAATGGCGATATTACTCATGAAGACCTCGCTTTTTCTTGCCTTGGCCAGCAGGATTTCCCAGGGCCGTCGCGGTCGGCTAGGGCAGCACTCGGGAACGCAATTTAGGGCAAGCTACGAGATGGCCTTCCGCCCGGCATTTCCCGCATGATGGGGAGCGTGCACGGCATAGACGTCGCGAATTTGATTGGCGCCCGGGGGGCTACCGCCCGCCGGCCGGTCAGGGGCGGCGGCCGCCGTGGTGCCCGGGCACGAGTCAGGCACGACCCGGTAAGGCGGTCGCTGGCTGTCTAGACGCAGGAGAAGGATGCTTGGCAATGGCCGAACAGCAGTTCGAAATGGATGTGCAGGCACTACAGTCGAAGGCCACGACGCGGGACCACGCCAACCGGCTGCTGGAGATCCGCAAGCGGGCGATCCAGGGCGACGAGCTGGCGACCGAGCGCCAGCATGCCAAGGGGAAGCTCACGGCCCGGCAGCGGCTGGAGCAACTGCTCGACGAGGGCTCCTTCACTGAGTTCGACCTGTTCCGCAGGCAGTCCGGCGCCGAGGAGGGCGGACCGGTCACCGACGGGGTGGTGACGGGGACGGGGACAGTGCTGGGGCGGCGCGTCTTCGCCTACGCGCAGGACTTCCGGATCCTGGGCGGCTCGCTCGGCGAGGTCCACGCCGCGAAGATCCACAAGGTCATGGACCTCGCCGTGGCCGCCGGGGCCCCGCTGATCGCGCTCAACGACAGCGGCGGGGCGCGGATCCAGGAAGGCGTCACCGCGCTGGCCGGCTACGGCGGTATCTTCCGCCGCAACGTCCGCGCCTCCGGCGTGATCCCGCAGATCAGCGTGGTGCTCGGGCCCTGCGCGGGGGGCGCGGCGTACTCGCCGGCCCTGACCGACTTCACCTTCATGGTCCGCAACACCTCCTACATGTTCGTGACCGGCCCCGACGTCATCAAGACGGTGACCGGCGAGACGGTCACGCACGAGGAGCTCGGCGGCGCGCAGGTGCACGCCGAGACCTCCGGCGTCGCGACGTTCCTGTCCGAGGACGAGGCCGAGTGCCTGGCCGACGTCCGCTACCTCATCTCGCTGCTGCCGTCCAACAGCCATGACCTCGCCCAGCCGGGCGATGGCGGCGACCCGTCGGACCGGCGCTGCCCGCGGCTGGCCGACATCGTGCCCGCCAACCCCAAGGTCCCCTACGACATCCGCGACGTGATCGAGGAGCTCGTCGACGACGGCGAGTTCATGGAGGTGCACGAGCACTGGGCCGGCAGCCTGGTGTGCGCGCTCGCCCGCCTCGGCGGCCGCTCGGTCGGCATCGTGGCCAACCAGCCAATGGTCCGGGCCGGGGTGCTCGACATCCAGGCCTCCCAGAAGGGGGCCCGGTTCGTCGCGATGTGCGACGCCTTCAGCATTCCCCTGGTCACGCTGGTCGACGTGCCCGGCTTCCTGCCCGGCGTGGACCAGGAGCATGGCGGCATCATCCGCCACGGGGCCAAGCTCCTGTACGCGTACTGCGACGCGACCGTCCCCCGGGTCCAGGTGATCTTGCGCAAGGCCTACGGCGGCGCCTACATCGTGATGGACTCGCGCTCCATCGGCGCGGACCTGTCCTTCGCCTGGCCGACCAACGAGATCGCGGTGATGGGGGCCGAGGCCGCCATCGGCGTGATCTACCGCAAGGAGCTGGCCGCCGCCGACAGTCCCGAGGTGCTGCGGAACCAGCTGATCGAGGACTACGCCGAGCGGCTGATGCACCCGTACTACGCGTCCGAGCGCGGCCTGGTCGATGACGTCATAGACCCGGCTGACACCCGCCGGGTGGTCATCCGCGCGCTCGACGCGCTGAGCCAGAAGCGGCCCGAGATGATGCCGCGCAAGCACGGCAACCCGCCGATGTAGCGCGGGCGCCGGGCGGGCGGCCCGGCCGCCGCCGCGCCCGGGCGGCCCGGCCGCTCTTACTAGGGCAGCAGGCCCGCGTCCATCGCGTTCTTGATCGCGTCCACCCGGTTGCGCGCGTTGAGCTTGCTGACGATGATCGTCAGGTAGTTGCGGACGGTCCCGACCGACAGGTGCAGCGCCGCCGCGATCTCGGCCGGCTCCGACCCCTCGGCCGCCAGCCGCAGGACCTCGTGCTCGCGGCGCGACAGCGGGTTCGGGGCGTCCTCCCAGGCCGAGGTGGCCAGCTCCATGTCGATGACGCCGCGGCCGGCCGCGACATCGCGGATCGTGACCGCGAGCTGCTCCGGCGGCGCGTCCTTGAGCAGGTAACCGGACACGCGGGCGGCCAGCGCCCGCCGCACCATCCCCGCGCCGGTCAGGTTGGTCAAGATGACGGTCCGGCACGCGGGCAGCTCCTTGTTCAGCCGCCCCGCGGCCGTGAGCCCGTCCAGGTCCGGGAGGTCGATGTCGATGACCGCGACGTCCGGCTTGTGCTCCCGGGCCGCGCGGACGATGTCGTTCCCGCTCTTGACCGCCGCCACGACCTTGAGGTCCGGCTCCAGCTCGATCAGGGCCACCAGCGCACCGCGCACCATAGTGACGCCCTCGGCCAAGAGGATCTTGAGTGTTCGCAATGTCTAACTCTCCCTCTGGGTCAGCGAACCTCGTTGGCATAGGCGACTAACCCCCGTCGTTAGGGGAGGCGTCCGGCGGAAAGGGCTAAGCGGGTGTAAGGGAATTACGCCTCGGCGCATTGGCCATGGCGTCCCCGGCCCGTGCCTCTAGGCACCGTGGTAAGTGCCCTCGTCCTGCTGCTGTGTAGGCTGCGAAGAGAGGGGCATCCAGAATCTACTCGACCATGCCAGTCGCAGCCCCAATACGTCACATGAATTAACCGACACGCACCCAGGAAACATCTTATCACCTGTTAATGCGGTCGGGCAAGGGGCGCTCTATGCGGGCTGTACGCATCGTGAGGATTTCCTCTCCGACGCGTAGGAGTTTCTTTGCCCAAGATGCTGCGGCACAGTTGTCCGGCCTTCGGCCCATCAATGCGAGCGGTTGCCCGCCCGGCGCCACGGTATGTCCTTACCTGTAATATCCGCAGGTCACAAGCGTGAAAGTGGAGAACTGAGGCCGGGCCGGGGTGCTCATTCCCGGCCCTTCCGGCCGGCTTCCCATACTACTCAGCCCTGGCTGGAGCCACGTCACCGGGCGTGGCCGGCTCTCGTGATCTCCCGCTGGCGCAGGCAAGCGCGCCCCGGCCGCGCGAGGGCCGGCGCCCGCGCCCGCGGCCCGTAGTGATTGCGCCCCTGGCCGGGCCGGGAAGGCCATTACCCAGCGGAAACATGGCCGGCGTCATTCGCGGGCGCCTCGCGGGCGGGGGACTGTTCGCCGAGATTATGCATAGGCCGTATAGACGCGAACTGCCGGGTGCTGCTAAGGATTGGGCTATTAGCGCGCGTCTAAGGAGGAAGCATGAGAACCAGACATTTGGCCCGGGCAGTATGCGCCCTGGCCGCGCCGCTTATTATCATTAGCGCCGCCGCCGTCCAATCGGGAACTGCCTCGGCGGCCACGCCTGCGGCCGCCCCGCTGTACGTCTCGCCCTCGGGGCAGCCAGGCCACAGCGGTGCGTCCTGCCAGAGCGCGCGGTTCACCTCGGTCCAGGCCGCGATCAGCGCCGCCCCGTCCGGCGGGTCCGTCATCGCCTGCGCCGGCAGCTACCACGAGCAGGTCGTCCTCACCAAGCCGCTGGCCCTGCGCGGGCAGGGGAGCGTGACGATCAGCGAGTCGGGCGTCACCCCGGCCTACAGCGTGACCCTGCCCGGCCTCGGCCCCGAGACGATCTGGGCCGCCGTGGTCATCGCCAGCTCCAACGTCACCGTCAGCGGGGTCACCATCACCGGCGCCGTCGGCGAGGGCGTCCTCGCCGAGGGCCTGGGCACCGAGCTCACCGGCGTGACCATCGCGGGCGACCAGGTGATCGGCAACGACCTCGGCAGCATCGCCGGGGCGTCGTACTACCTGTGCGCGCTGCACGCGGCCGTGCCCGGCGACTGCGGTGAGGGCGTCCACTTCACCGGGGTCGCCAACTCCACCATCGAGGGCAGCGACATCAGCCAGAACTCCGGCGGGGTGCTGCTCGACGACGACACCGGCCCGACCCGCAACGTCCTCGTCCAGGGCAACCTCGTCACCAGGAACGCGTACGCCTGCGGCATCACCCTGCCCGGCCACAACCCGGGCGCGGTCAACGCCCAGGGGCAGCCCCAGCCGTCGGTGGCGGGCGTCTACGACAATGTCGTCCGCGCCAACGTCGTCCTCGACAACGGCCTCACCAACGACGGCGGCGGCGTCCTGATCGCCAACGCCGGCGCCAGCATGGCCGCCTACGACAACCTGGTGGAAGATAACTACATCGCCGGCAACGGCCTGTCCGGCGTGGTGATGCACGCGCACGTCATCGGCGCGGGCCAGGTCCAGGACCTGAACGGCAACGTCATCACCCGCAACGTCATCGCCCGCGACAACGTCGAAGGCGACCCCCTCGACGGCCCCGCCGGCCCCACTGACCCGCAGGAAACCGGCATCCTGGTCTACTCCGGCACCACCCCGGTCCAGGTCACGATCGAGCAGAACGTCATCAGCGACAACGCGATCGGCATCTGGCTGAGCAAGATCGTCACCGCCGCCGGCCTGCCGGCCAATACCTTCTCCCGCGTGACCACCCCCGTCTCCGCCAGCAACTAGCCCCGCCCGCGAGGGCGGCCCCGGCCGCCCTCGCGGGCCCAGGAGACCCCAGCGCGCCGGGTCTTGCGACCACTGCAGTTCTGGTAGCCTCTTTGAGGGCAAGCAAGACCAGCCGGACTAAGTCCGATCGGGAACTTGCTCGCTTGCGGGCCGTTAGCTCAGTTTGGCTAGAGCGCCTCCCTGACACGGAGGAGGTCACAGGTTCAAGTCCTGTACGGCCCACGCGCAGGTCCAGGCGACCCGTGTTCCCTTCGGGAACCAGGGTCGCTTTGCAATTCCCCGGGGGACGACCCCCCGACCCCCGATACCGGGCTTCGCCCGGCGGGCCGCGGGCCAAGGTTTCAGTAAGGCTAGCCGGGGTTCACCATTAGCTAAAGGGTCAGCCAGTCGGCATTCGCGTACCGTAATGCGTGCGCGGCCTTGTGTGCCTTTCTTGGAATATGGCGCCGGGTCGCATTGCGCGATCGGGTGCGCGCCCGCGTGCACCAGTGCGTCCCAGGCGGCCGTGCCCGCATCTCGCGGCGCAGTGGCGCCTTCGCGCCCCGCCGCGACCACGCGCTAGCACGGCAAAAGCCGTCGCCACCGTCACCTGTGAGCGCGCCAGCCCCACTATACGAGCCGCGCCACAACTCCGGTCGTGACGCCTGGCCGAAAAAGTCGGATGGCACCAACACCATTATTTCGTGAAGGCAAAGTAAACAATTACGATGAGCATGCCGATTCCGGCTATGTCGCCTGTAAGGTCACCAACCGGGAGGCTGCCCATCGTGAGGCAGCCGAGGGTGACGACGCTGAGGACGCGGAGATCCGGCGGCTGAAGGGCGAGCTAGCCGGGGACGAGGCCCTGCGGGCCGCGGTGGCCGGCCGCAAGGCCGCCCTCAACCTTGGCACCTCGGCCGTCAGCCAGGCCGTCACCGCCCAGCTGCTCGCCGCCGTCACCCCTGGCTGGCTGGCCGCCCACCGGGCGGCGCTGGCCCAGCGGCGCGACCACCTGGCCGCCCTCATCGGCGAGTACCTGCCGGCCTGGCGGGTGACCCTGCCCGCGGCGGGCCTGTCGCTGTGGGCGCGGCTGCCGGTCACCAGCGCCGACGCGTTCGCCCACGCCGCCGCCCGGCACGGGGTCACGATCACCCCCCGGCTCGACCGCGTGCGTCTGCGCGGGCCACGCGGGCTTCGTGCGGCTGTCGTTCGCCGAGCAGCCCGCGACCCTGGAGCTGGCGGCCGAGCGCCTGGCCGCCGCCTGGGAATCACATGCCGGGGACCTCGCCGCCCGCCCCGGCCCGGCCCGCTAGCGGCTGGCTGGCACGGCCGGGCAGGATCTCTAGCCGCGAACCTGCGGGTTCTCGGTCCGGGTCCGCTTCAGCTCGAAGAAGTACGGGTTGGACGCGAGCATGACGGCGCCGTCGAACATCCGCAGCGCCTCGTCGCCGGCGGGGACGCGGGTGATCACCGGGCCGAAGAACGCCACGCCGTCAATGTGGATCGTGGGCGTGCCGACCTCGTCGCCGACCGGGTCCATGCCCCGGTGGTGGGAGGCGTTGAGGGCCTCGTCGTACTCGGCCGAGTCGGCCGCGGCCGCCAGCGCCGGGTCGAGCCCGCACTCGGTCAGCGCCGCCACGTACATGTCGTGGCCGAACTCGCGCCCCTCGGCGTGCTTCCTGGTGCCGAGCGCCGTGTACAGGTCGCGCAGGACGGCGTTGCCGTACTTCTGCTCGGCGGCGATGCAGATGCGGACCGGGCCCCAGGCGCGGTCGATCATCTCCCGGTAGTTCTGCGGGATGTCGCGGCCGGAGTTGAGGACCGACAGGGACATGACCCGGAACGAGAGGGTCATGTCGCGCTGCTTCTCGACCTCGAGGATCCAGCGGGAGCTGACCCAGGCGAACGGGCACAGCGGGTCGAAGTAGAAGTCAACGACTGGGGCCGAGGCGGAAGTAGTTGTCATGTCAAGCATCTTAGTACGCGCCGGGGTGTTCGTCCCGGCCCGTCCGGGCGCAACCGGGCCGGGCCCAGCGGGCCCCGAGCCAGGCCCGAGCGGCGCTTCGCCCTCAGCCCTGCCGCAGCAGGTTGGCCAGCTCCGCCTCGACGTCCACGAAGCCGCCTTCCTCCCCGGTCGGCACGATCCGGTAGGTGCGCCGCAGGAAGTCCGACACCTCGCGGATCGCGGCCTCGAAGTGCGCCTCGCCGAACGGCGACGACAGCTCGATGTGCAGCACCTGCTCGCCGCCGGCGACCAGCTCGGCCGCGACGCCGCGCCCGGCGGTGGCCGGCCCCGGCCACACCCGCACGTCGCCCAGCCCGTCGCGCCCCTTGATCCCGTTGGCCAGCAGGTCACGCGCGAAGATCCACTCGACCGGCTCGTCGAGGCCCACGTGGAACGCGACGCGGATCGCGTACGGGTCCTCGCTGGAGTAGTAGAGGCTTGCCACCAGCGGCACGATCGTCTGCTGGGGCACGATCAGCCGGAAGGCGAGCTCGGCTGATGCGGTGCTGCTGTTCATCGTCTGGCCGTCCTTCTATCTCGCTGGGCCCTGGGGGTCCAGACCCGTGGCGCGGGTGTCGTGACGGCTGCCGGCGGGGCACGCGGGGGGCAGGGGGAGAGCGTCACGGCGGTGTGGGGTGTGTGCGTCGGGGATCTCGCGTGCGATCGACGGCCGCGCCGGTAGCCCGCGCCGGGGCAAGGGCGCTGGGGCACCACCCCCCGCCGGGGGTCCTCCGGCAGCGTTACGCGGCTGGGGTGATGGCGACCGCTATCGATTGCATAGCTCAGCGTAGCGGAAAAGCCGCATACTCCCCGGTAGTGTAACAAGCCGTGCGCGATTGTCGGCAACGACTGCGTGATCGTCCCGGTGCCCCGGCCCGGCCTGGCACCCCCGCCACCAGCGCTGATGGCGCTTTCGCGAGGTCCGGGGCGCGTGCCCGGGGCGCGCGGCCGCCGTGGCCAGGCTCACACCGCCAGGTGGGTGAGCACGGCGGCGGTCGCCCCCAGCGCCGTGCCCCCGATGACCTGCGCAATCGTGTGGTCGCGGAGGGCGACCCGGGACCACGCGACGAGGCCCACGAGCACCAGCCCGGCCAGCACGAGCGGCCCGAAGTCCAGTGCCAGCAGCGCGATGGCGGCCGAGGCGACCGAGCAGTGGACCGAGATCTTCCAGGCCACCGTGATCGCCGCGATCACCAGCGTGGTGACCAGCATGCCGAGCAGGTACCCGGTCAGCCGGGGCGGCGCGGGCAGCGCCCACAGCACGGCGGCCCCGGCGGCGTCCGCCCCCGCGATGAACCCCAGCGCCGTCAGCCGCTCGCCCTTGCGGCTCACGTGCTTGCCCGTCCACTGCCAGTGGCGGACGCCATAGCGCACGAACAGCACCGGCAAGACCGCCGCGAACAGCGCCATCAGCAGCCCCCAGCCGGCCCCGGCGGCCCCGCCGGCCTTCCAGCCCAGCAAGGTCGCCAGCGCGATCATCCAGTTCCGCGGCTCCAGCCGGTCCGTGACCGCCCGCGCGACCGTCCGCTGCTCGGTTTTCGTCGCCACGGGGCGTTCGGGCGTCAGTACCGCACTCATGGGCTTCCTCCCGGGTAGTTACGATTCGTAGCCACGCTACTTCACTCGTGTCACCCATGCCGCTTGGAGGTGGTATTGGCCCCAGATAGGCCCCTATAAGGCCGGCGCTACGTCACTGGTATCCACTCGGTGGACCGGGTGACCTCCGCCAGCCGGTCCGGCACCGGGGTCACGCCCAGGCCGGGCCCGGCGGGCACGTCCAGGTGCCCGTCGCGCAAGGTGAACGGCTCGGTGATGTCGGCCTGGTAGTACCGGTCCGAGGCCGAGGTGTCGCCCGGCAGGGTGAACCCGGGCAGCGCCGCCAGCGCGACGTTCGCGGCCCGCCCGAGCCCGGTCTCGAGCATCCCGCCGCACCAGACCGCGATCCCGTGCGCGGCCGCGACGTCGTGCACCCGGCGGGCCTCCAGGTACCCGCCGACCCGGCCCGGCTTGATGTTGATCACCGAGCACGCGCCCATGGCGATGGCCGCCGCCGCCGTCCGGGCCGACGTGATCGACTCATCCAGGCAGATCGGGGTGCGCACGACCTTGGCGAGGGCGGCGTGCCCGGGCACGTCCTCCTCGGCCAGCGGCTGCTCCATCAGCAGGAGCCCGAACTCATCCAGCCGGGCCAGGTGCCGGGCGTCGGCCAGGGTGTAGGCGGTGTTCGCGTCGACCTGCAGCGGCACGTCGTCGCCGATCAGCTCGCGGACCGCCCGCACCGGCTCCAGGTCCCAGCCGGGCTCGATCTTCAGCTTGATCCGCAGGTACCCCTGCGCCAGGTAGCCCTCGACCGCCGCCAGCAGCTCCGGCACCGAGTCCATGATGCCGACCGACACTCCCGACGGCACCCGGGCCCTGACCGCGCCCAGCTCGCGCGCCCACGACCGTCCCTCCAGCCGCAGCTCCGCGTCCAGGACCGCCATCTCCAGGACCGCCTTGGCCATCCAGTGCCCCTTGAACGCGCCCAGGGCCGGCCCCACCAGCGCCCCGGTCAGCCCCGTTCCGCCCGGGAACCGGGCCGCCGCCAGGGCCGGGATCATGAACCGCCGCAGCACGTCGGCCGCCATCTCCGTGTACTCGGCCGAGTACAGCGGGTCAGCCAGCGCGACGCACTCACCCCAGCCCTCGGCCTCGCCCCCGGGCCCGCTCGCCATCACCCGCACCAGCAGGATGTCCCGCGCGCGCTCGGTCCCGAACGACGTGCGGAACGGCGCCACCAGCGGCATGTCGATCCGGCGGAGCTCCACCCCGGTCAGCTTCATGCGACTCCCTCTGCGATCGTTCGGCGAACAGTCCCGGCTGACCCGGTACCGGGCATCGTGGCTGGTGAGGGCACCAGCGCAGCTCGAATGTCAGTGGCCTTCCTAAGGTGGGGGTACCCCCGGGCGGGCGGGGCGGAAAATTGCCCCGGCCGCGCGCTCGCCGCCCTGCTCCCCGGCCGGGCCGCCCTGGCCCTGGCCCTGGCCCTGCGTCAGGACGTACCAGCCGTCCCGGTCGAAGCCGGCCACCCGCGCGCCCGCCGCCAGCAGCGGCGCCAGCGCGTCGCGCAGCGCCGCCCGCCAGGCGGCGGCCAGCGCCGGGTCGCTGGCCCGCATCCCCTCGATGTCGGCCGGCACCCCGACCAGCACCGCGGGCGCCGCCGTGCCCGCCGGCTCCCTCGTCCAGGCATCGTCACACGGAACCGGCCTCGGCTCTTGCCCGCATCCGACGTCGAGCGCGATGACGGCCCCCCGGGCCAGCTCGGCCGCGGCCGACGCGGGAGCCAGGCGCCCGGCGGCGGCGTCAGTCGCCGGGCCCGACCGCAGGTCCCAGCTCAGCAGCAGCCGGTCGGTCTCGGTCGCCCCGTTGATGACGTCGTTCATCGCCCCGTAGAAGTCGGGCAGGTACTCCACTGGCCGGGCACCGACCTTGACCAGGTTGAAGTAGGCGTTGCGGCGGATCAGCGGGTCGAACGTCCACTGGATCTCGCTCGCGCCCTCGCGCAGGCACCACGCCCGCTGGTGGACCTTCAGCGCCAGCCCGACCCCGCGCCCCAGCCCCGGCGGCAGCACCCCGGTGACGTGGCTGTGCAGGCAGCCGCGGGCGGGCGGGCCGAAGAACCCCATGCACGCCCCGATGAGCTCGCCCGTGGTGAGGTCGTAGGCGCCGCTGAGGTAATTGCCCGCCTTGGCCAGCGCCCGCGCCAGCTCCAGGTGCAGCGGCGACTGCCCGCCCGGCCCCGGCACCCAGATCCGGTCCAGCAGCGCGCACGCCGCCGCCAGCTCGCCCAGCTCCCGCAGCGCGGCGATCCGCACCCCGGCCGCCCGTGCCATCGCCTCGGCCGCCGCCTGCGCCGCGTCAGCCTGCGCGGCCGTGACCTCCGCGGCCGGGCTGGTCACGCGGCCCCGCCCGGCTCGTCGCCCAGCAGGTCGCCCACCAGGGCCGCGAGCAGGGCCAGGCGCCCGGGGATCTCGCCGGCCAGCACGTGCTCGTGGTCGGCGTGCGCCCCGCCGCCGACCGCCCCGAGGCCGTCGAGGGTCGGCGTCCCGATCCCGGCGGTGAAGTTGCCGTCCGAGGCCCCGCCGACCGCGGCCTGCGCCAGCGGGCCCAGCCCGAGCCCGGCCGCGAGCCCGGCGGCCCGGTCGAACAGCGCGGCCGAGGCGCCGGCCGCGAGCGGCGGCCGGTTCGGGCCGCCGGTGACCTCCAGGGCGGCGCCGGGCAGGGCCGCCCGCAGCGCCCGCATGTCCGCGTCCACCCGCTGCTGCTCGGCGTCGTCCCACATCCGCACGTCGACCCCGAACTCGCCCGACGCGGGCACGGTGTTGAGCGTCGTCCCGGCCGCCAGCACCGTCGGGGTAACCGTCGTCCCGCGCCCGGGGTCGGCCAGCCGCTCGACGGCCAGCAGCTGGCGGGCGAGCTCCAGGCTCGCGTTGACGCCCTTCTCCGGCTCCAGCCCGGCGTGGGCCGCCTTCCCGGCCGCGTGCACGCGGTAGATCGAGGTGCCCTTGCGGGCGGTCTTGAGCGCGCCCCCGTCGGCCGAGGCCTCCAGCACGAGCGCCGCCCGGCAGCCCGCCGCCGCCTCCTCGATCAGCCCCCGGGAGGTCGGCGAGCCGATCTCCTCATCCGCCGTGACCAGGATCGTCACCCCGGCGGGGGAGCCGAGCGCGGCGATCGCGTGCAAGGCCATGATGACCCCGGTCTTCATGTCGAAGCAGCCCGGCCCGCGCAGCACCCCGTCGCTGGCCGAGTACGGGTGGGTCGCCAGCGACCCCAGCGGCCAGACGGTGTCGTGGTGCCCCAGCAGCAGCACCCGGGACGGCCGGTCGCCCAGCCGCCAGCGCAGGTGCGGCCGCCCGTCGGCCACGATCCGCTCGGGCGCGACCCCGAGCAGCCGCTGCCCGGCCGCGGCGGCCACGTCGGCGCTGGCCGCGACGGCGGCGAGGTCGGCCGACGGCGACTCGCAGGTCACGAGCGCCTCGATGTCCGCGATGACCTGCGGCAAGCGATCGGTCATGGCGGCGCGGAGAGGGTGCTGGCTCACGCCACCCCACTGTAGAGGGAACGGGGCGGCCAGGGAACGGCTGCCCGGCGGGCTGGCGACGCGGCCGGATGCCCGGCGGGTAGCCGGCCGCCCCGTTCCCTGGCGCCGGCCGATCTCGGCCGCGACCCGGACCGGGGCCTCCCGGTGGGGGAAGTGCCCCGCGCCCGCGGGCCGGCGTTCGGGTGAGGCGCCCGGGCCCGTGAGGAAAACGCGCGGGGGAGAAAGCGAGGGGCCGCCCGTCCGGGGAGGGACGGGCGGCCCCCAGGGTCGCCGGGGGAGGGGCTATCCGGCGACCGTGACCTGGACCGGCGGCGAGGTCACCGGCCCGGCCAGGGCGTCGGCCGCCGTGGCGGCCAGGGTGTAGGCGCCGCCGGCCAGCGGCGCCGACGGGGTGCAGGACCACGCGCCGGAGTCGCTGGCGGTGGCCGTGCACAGCGCGTTGCCGTTCGCGGTGACGGTGATCGCCGCGTCCGGCTCGGCCGTTCCGGACACGGCCGGCGTCGCGGGCACCGTCGCCCCGGTGGCCGGCCCGGTGATCGCGGCCGGCGGCGGGAAGTCGGTGACGCTGGCGACGCCGTCCCCGGTGATGGTCACCGCGACGCTGTGCACGGTTACCTGCCCGCCGCCGTTGCGGAGCCGGAAGTCGGCGCCCCCGTTCTGCTTATCGCCGAAGTAGGCGTCGGCCGCGGTGACCGTCGCGGTCTTCCAGGTACCGGTGTTGGTCAGCGAGATGCTCGGCGTCGCGGCCCGGTACGGGTCGGACGAGCCGTCGTCGTACTGGACCTGGAACGAGCCGGTGCCGGCGTCGAGGTACTGGACCTTGAACGTCGCCGAGTAGTCCCCGGCGTCGGCGACCGAGTCGCTGATGCTGAAGTAGATGTTGCTGTCGGTGCTGGCCAGGGCGGACAGCCCGTTAACGTCGGAGCCGGCCGTCGGCCCGTCATAGGCCGCGGTGTTCAGGCTCATGCCGTAGGCGGTGTTCGCCGGGCCCACGACCGAGGCGACCACGGCGGTGCCGGGCGGCAGGTCGGAGGCGGTGAACGCGACTGATGGCGACGCCGGGCTGGTCAGCCCGGTCGGGTCGGTGGCCGTTGCGCTGATGGCCTGCCGCCCGGACGGCAGGCCGCCAGCCGGCGTGCACGACCAGGCGCCGGAGTCCGACGCGGTACCGGAGCACAGCGCCGTCGCCGCCTCGGTGACGGTCACCGTGGCGCCGGGCAGGGACGTGCCGGAGATGGCGGACGCCAGCTTGACCGTGCCGCCGGCCTTGGGGGCGGTGATCGCCGGGGCGGCCGGGAACTGCGACCCGGCCGGGACGGCCGGGCCGGTGACCGCCACCGCGACGCTGTGCACGGTGATCGGCGCCTTCGCGTCGAGCCGGAAGTCGCCGCTGGCATCCTCGTCGCCGCCGAAGTACGCCCCGGTGACGGTGAACGTGGCCGTCTTCCAGGTGTCGCTGCCGGTGAGGGTGATGGTGCCCGCGCTGTGGTCGGGGTCGGTGTAGCCGTTGTCGTACTGCAGCGCGACCTTCCCGGTGCCCGCGTCGTAGTACGACACGGTGATGGTGGCGTCGTAGCTGGACGTGGCGGCCACGGCCGGGTCGATCGTGAAATAGAGGTCGTTCTCGGCCGCCGTGCCCGTCGTGGTCCGGGCCGACAGCCCGCCCACGTCGGACGCCGTCGTGGCCGCCGACTCACCGGTGCCCGCGTAGTCGGCCTGGGTCAGGCCGTCGCTGGCGTTGGCCGCGCCGAGCACGGTGCCGACCGTGGCGGTCGCAGCCGGGCCGGCCGGGTCGAGGCCGATCTGGACCTTGCCGCCCAGGTGCCTGGCCGCCGTCGCCGCCGTGCCGGTGACGGGGGCATAGGGCAGCGCGCTGGTCGGCGCGCTGACTGGCTCGACCAGGTAGCTGGCGCCCTTGTAGACCATGACCGAGATCGTCGCGGCCGACGTCGCCTTGGCCGCGACCGAGTAGTCGTCGGCGTTGACGACCTGGACCGGCTGGCCCGGCCACGGGTTCTTGATGGTCACCACGCCGTTGCTGCCGCCCTCGATCGCGGCGGTGACGAGCTGGCCGTTCTCGACCTGCACGTCGACCTTGTTCTGGCCCTGGACGTAGACCGAGCCGCTGCCGGTCCAGTCCGACGGCCAGGCCGGGGCGAACCGGAGGATGCCGTCGTAGTCCTGGGCGAGCGCCTCGTCCACGGCGGTGGCGACGTTGGCCGACTGCTCCTGGTACGGCTGGTACCCGACGGTGCTGCCGATGTCGGCCAGGCCGTTCGGGTACACCTGGTGCGACTCGGTCAGCGAGATCAGGTTGCTCTCCACCTGGGCCGGCTGCTCCAGCCGGGCCGCGTCAACCGCGTCATAGGACCAGTCGTTGCCGCCCTTGTTCGGCCGGCTGGCGAAGGCCCGCTGCTCCAGGGCGAACAGGTTGGCGTCGGAGTCGCTGACCTGGTTCCACGGCCACAGCGGCTCCAGCTCGATGTTCTCGCTGTTCTGCCGCTGGGCGGCCGGCTGGTAGGAGATCGCGATCATGTCGGTCCCGGTGGCGTCGGCCGCCGCCGTCTCGGCCTGGCTGTAGTCCGGGTTCAGGAGCTGCTTGCCGGTCGCGTCGTCGGTCCGCGGGTAGGGCGGGATCTCGTTCAGCGCGGTCGCGAACTGGGCCAGCAGCGGGTCGCTGGCGGGCGTGTCGCCGACCAGCTTGGCCGCCGAGGCGATGATCGGGAAGATCGCCTGGTCGGCGGCGATGTCGGTCGTCGGGTCCTGCACCGACCACTGGGTCTCGTGCGCGTTGGCGACCGCGTGCAGCAGCCCGTCGCTGCCGACCTGCTGGTAGGCGAGCAGGAACTGGGCGGTGGCCTCCATGAACGGGAACGCCTGCTTCAGGAACGCCTTGTCGTTCGTCCCCTGGTACTGCTCCCACATGTAGAGCGCGACCTCGGGGCCGGAGCTGATGTTCAGCGCGTTCCACTGCGGGGCGGCCGCCAGGGCGCACGAGCCGTCGGACTGGACCGGGCCGTCGCCGTAGAAGCCGTTGCCGTTGAAGCTCATGGTCTCCGGCACGCAGGCGCCCGGCAGGCCGCCCATCTGCGACTTCGTCCAGGCCTCGATGGCCGGCAGGTCGTTGATGTACATGTCGAAGATCGGGGTGTTGAGCTGGTAGTTGCCCGAGCTCATGTTCGCGGAGATCTCGCCCCGCAGGTTCCACAGCCAGTAGTCGTTCGGGTTCCAGGTCTGCTTGTCCTGGCTCCAGTCGAACATGTCGGCCTCGCCCGCCTGGCTGCCCGGCAGGCTCCCGGCCTTCATGCTGGCGGCGGCGTCGTACAGGTACAGCGTCCGCATGTTCTCGATGTAGTCGGCGCTGCCGTCGGCCGAGCTCATCTCCACCAGGCCGGAGTGCGTCCAGTAGCTGGTCCACCAGTTGTGGTTCTTGACCAGCAGGTTGTTGACCCCGGTGGTGGCATCGTTGCCGATCAGGGCGGTCGCCGCCTGGCCGGGCGTCTGGGCGGCGCTGCCGTTCCACGACGGGGCGGCGACGACGACCCGGAACGAGCCGTCCTTGTTCGGCTTGAAGCTGACCCCGACCGAGGTGGGGCTGGTGACGCTGGCGGTGACGTTCCGGCCGCCGGCCGTGATCGCCGCCAGCGAGCCGAACGTCTGGCCGCTGGCGCCGCTGCCGGAGTTGTCCGCCCAGGTCTCGGCGAGCGTGCCGGTCGTGCCGGTGACGGCGGCGGCGGGCTTGCGGCCCGGCCACAGGAACGTCGACGCCGTCTGGGTCACGTCGGGGTTGGCCCCGACGACGTCGATGATCAGCTCGTCCTTGGCCGTGGAGACCCACGCCTGCATGGACATGCCGCCGCCGGACTCCTCCAGGACGCCGTCGGTCAGGTCGAGGCGGCCCTGGAAGTCGCTCGCGTGGGTGATGACCGACAGGCCCGGGATGGTGACCTGCCCCGGCGACTTGCGCGACGGCATCGTGTCGGACCGGTTGAGCTGGGCCGTGAAGCCATTGGCGGCCCAGGCGGCGACGCCGAGGGCGCCGTTGCCGAGCGGGATCGACGCGGTCGGGCTGACGTTGGGCTGGCCCAGCACGATGTCGTCCCGGCTGACCACGGCGTCGGGATCGAGGTTGAACGCGTTGTCGTGCCAGGCGGTGGTAGGCGCGGCCGTGCTGGGCGTGGCGTGGGCGGGCACCTGGCCGGTGGCCAGGGCGAGGCCGGAGGCGGCGACGGCGGCGGCGGCGAGGCCGGTGGCCAGCCGCCGCAGCGGGCGGCGGCCCGGCGGGGAGGAGTGGGCGGACGGAGACGGCGGGCTCAGTGACACGAAAGGCCTCCACGATGAGAGCGCGAGCCGGCAGCGTTACGGGACTGCCCTGATCTGATCCGATGCTGCGTCTGATCCGATGCTGCGACGCCGACGAGAGACCCGATGCCTGCGCCACCGGCCCGCGGCGGGCGTGCTGGCTTGCCGCCCGCCGCGTTCACGGTGCCGTAACATCGGATGACTGCGTTATATGGCGATTCCGGGCCTGTGTAAAGACCTGATCTCTCTTTGCCGCGAATTTGTCACGCTCGGACCGGTTCTGACCGTGAGCTGAAATTTTGTCGTAACTCGCCCCTTGCGCCCATGGTGGTTCAGGTGCAAACATCCGATGAATACATACGATGTTTGCTACCTCCGAGGAGAGCAAGTGACGCAGGTGCAGCCGCAAGAACCCGCCACGATCCCGGTGGCGCCCGGTGCCGCGGGCGGCGGCTCCGGCGCCCGGGTCGTCGCGCTCGACTGCTTCGACGTGCGGTTCCCCACCTCGCTGGAGCACCACGGATCGGACGCGATGAACCCCGATCCTGACTACTCGGCGGCCTACGCGGTGCTCCGCACCGACGCCGAGGGGCTGGAGGGGCACTCCCTCTGCTTCACCATCGGCCGCGGCAACGACGTGGTCGTCGCCGCGATCGACGCGCTGCGCCAGCACGTCGTCGGCCAGTACGTGGCCGACATCACCGGCGACCTCGGGGCCTTCAGCGCCGCCATGATCGGCGACAGCCAGCTGCGCTGGCTCGGCCCCGAGAAGGGCGTCATGCACATGGCGATCGGCGCGGTCGTCAACGCCGCCTGGGACCTGGCCGCCAAGGTCGCGGGCAAGCCGGTCTGGCGGCTGCTGGCCGGCATGACGCCCGAGCAGCTCGTCGCCCTGGTCGACTTCCGCTACCTGGAGGATGCCCTCACCCGCGCCGACGCGCTGGACATCCTGCGCCGCGCGCAGGACGGCAAGGCGATGCGGATCGCGGAGCTGGAGCGGATCGGCTACCCGGCCTACACCACCACCCCCGGCTGGATCGGCTACTCCGACGAGAAGCTGGCCGAGCTGTCGCGCCAGGCCGTCGCCGACGGCTTCACCCAGATCAAGCTCAAGGTCGGGGCCGATCCCGCCTCCGACGCCCGCCGGCTGGCGATCGCCCGGGAGGCGGTCGGCCCCGACATCCGCATCGCGGTCGACGCCAACCAGCGCTGGGGCGTGGCCCAGGCGACCGACGCGATCGCCGCCCTCGCGCCGTGGCACCCCTACTGGGTGGAGGAGCCGACCAGCCCGGACGAGATCCTGGGGCTGGCGGCCATCAAGACGGCCATCGCGCCCACCAAGATCGCGGTCGGCGAGCACGTCGCCAACCGGGTGATCTTCAAGCAGATCCTCCAGGCGGGCGCGTCCGACGTGCTCACGATCGACGCCTGCCGGGTGGCCGGGGTCAACGAGAACCTGGCGATCCTCCTGCTGGCCGCCAAGTACGGGATTCCCGTCTGCCCGCACGCGGGCGGCGTGGGGCTGTGCGAGATGGTCCAGCACCTGGCGATGTTCGACTTCGCCGCGGTGGCGGCCTCGTCCACCGACCGCGTCCTGGAGTACGTGGACCACCTGCACGAGCACTTCACCGACCCGGTCCGCGTGGTGGCCGGCCGCTACCTGGCCCCGACGGCGCCGGGCTTCTCCACCACCCTGCGGCCCCAGACGCTGGTCGACTACCAGTTCCCCGGCGGCGCCGTCTGGCAGCGCCTCGGTGGCCAGGCCTTACTTCCCTGCCCTTACCCCGATAAGATCCATGTCGCGTTAGGAGAGTCATGAGACTAAAGAGACGCCTGCTCCCAGCACTGACGCTGGCGGTCACGGCGCTACTCGCTGCCGCCTGCAGCTCTTCCTCTAGCACCAGCGCCGCCGGCGGCTCGGCCAGCGGCGGCTCCGGGGCGTCGTCGGGCCAGGTCAAGATCGGCGTTGACCTGACCTACAACAACACCGCGTTCTGGGCGGCGTACATCAACGAGGAGCAGCAGTACGCCAAGCAGATGAACATCTCGCTGATCGGCCCGCTGCTCGCCAACGCCAGCGCCAGCCTGCAGAACCAGCAGATCGAGAACCTGGTCGACGAGGGCGCCAAGGCCATCATCGTCAACCCCGAGACCGCCACCAGCCTGTCCCCGGCGATCGCCTACGCGACCGCGCACAACGTCCAGCTCGTCTCGGTCGACACGATCGTCGGCGCCGGCCACGTCTACATGGTCGTCCGCGCGTCCAACACCCTCTACGGGCAGGACGCCTGCGCGCAGATCGCCGGCTCGGTCAAGTCCGGCTACGTGCTGGACCTGGAGGGCGACCTCACCTCCTCCAACGGCGCCGACCGGACCAACGCGTTCGACCAGTGCATGGCGGCCAACGACCCGGGCGTGAAGCTGCTCAAGGACCCGACCACCTGGAACGACTCGACCGCGGTGACCGACGCGCAGAACGCCATCAACGCCTACGGCGACCAGCTCAAGGCGATCTACTCCCAGTGGTCCAGCCCCGACACCGGCATCATCCCCCTCCTGAAGAGCAAGAACCTGCAGGGCAAGGTCATGCTGATCAGCGACGACGGCGTGCCGTTCGAGATGTGCGACATCGGCAACGGCTCGCTCACCGCGTCCCAGTCCCAGCCGGCCGACCTGTACGCCAAGTGGGCGCTGACCTACGCGCTTGACGCCGCCAAGGGCGTGCAGCTCAAGGCGGGCGACCCCGGCGGCGGCGCCCCCACCCTGCAGAACGTCGCCTACCAGGGCGACACCAACCTGGCTGACCCGATCGTGGCCCCGTTCGTCACCAAGTCCGCCGCCACGCTGTCGCTCACCAGCCCCGTCCAGGGCCTGCCCGGCTCGTTCACCTCGACCGCGGTCAGCGACACGACCCTGTGGGGCAACGTCTACGGCGCGGCCCACGGCGGCGTCTGCTCCGCCTCCTCCTAGCGGCACCGTCTTCTAGCGGCACCGCCTTCTAGCAGCACCGCCTCGCGGCACTGCCCTTCCCGGCACGCCGCCCGTTACCCCCGCCACGCTCCGGCCGGCGTCCCCCGCGGGCGCCGGCCGCCTGAAGGGAAGCCCCCATGACCTCCAGCGGCAGCTCCCAGGGGCCGGCGCTCGTTGAAGTGACCGGCGTCGACAAGAGCTTCGGCACCACCCGCGCCCTGCGCGGCGTCAGCCTGTCCATCGAGGCCGGCCAGTGCCTGGGGCTGGTCGGCCGCAACGGGGCCGGCAAGTCCACCCTCGTGTCCATCTTGTCCGGCCTGGCCGAGCCGGACGCCGGCACGGTCCGGTTCGGCGGCCAGCCCGCGCCCCGGACGGGCGACATCGCCCGCTGGCACGAGTGGATCGCCACCGTCTTCCAGCACTCCATGATCGTGCCGGACCTGTCGGTCGCCGAGAACGTGTTCCTCGGCGCCACCCCCCGGCTGGTCAACTGGCGGGAGGTGCGCAGCCGGACCCGCGACGTCATGCGCGAGTGGGGCTTCGACATCCCGGCCGACACCCTGTGCCGGAACCTGTCGGTCGAGCAGCTCCAGATCGTCGAGATCGCCCGCTCGCTGGCCCGCGGCGCCCGCTGCGTCCTGCTCGACGAGCCCACCGCCGCCCTCGAGCGCGAGGCCGGCCGCCGGCTGTTCGAGCGGGTCCGCCAGCTCACCGAGGGCGGCGTGGCCGTCCTCTACATCTCCCACCACCTCGAAGAGGTCTTCGAGATCTGCTCGGACGTGGCCATCTTGCGCGACGGCCAGCTCGTGCTGTCCGCCCCCACGTCCAGCCTTAGCCCCGACGACATGGTGGCCGCCATGGTGGGCGATGTCCGGCCAACCGCGTCAGCCGGGGGCCGGGCGCCCGCGGCCACGGCGGCCGCTCCGTCCGGGGCGGTCACCGGCGACGTCATCCTCAGCGTCGACCGGCTCACCGCCGACTCGGCCCGCGGCCGGCTGTCGGGCGTGTCCCTGACCGTCGGCGCGGGGGAGGTGGTCGGCGTCACCGGGCTGCTGTCGGCCGGGGTCGCCACCATCGGCCGGGTCATCGCCGGGGCGCAGGGCAAGTCCGGCGGCCAGGTCACCCTGCACGGGCGGCCGGTCCCGGCCGGGCGGCGCGACCTCGCCCAGCGGGCCGGCATCGGCTACATCCCCGAGGACCGCCGGGCCGAGGGGTTCGTCGCCCACCTCGGGGTGGCCGAGAACGCCACCATGACCATCACCCGGCGGCTGTCGGGCCCGCTCGGGCTGCTCAACCCGGCCCGCCGGGCGGCCGCCGCCGCGCCCCTGACCAGCCGCCTGTCGCTGGTCTCATCCGGGCCGGGCCAGCCCGTGGGCGAGCTGTCGGGCGGTAACCAGCAGAAGGTCACCGTCGCCCGGACCCTCGCCCACGACCCGTCCCTCATCGTCGCGATCACCCCGACCCGGGGGGTCGACGTGGCGTCCAAGGAACTGCTGCTCGACGCCCTCGCCAGCGCCGCCACGGGCGGCGGGGCGGGCGTCTTGCTGTGCAGCGACGAGCTGTCCGACCTCGTGGTCTGCGACCGGATCATCGTCCTGGTCCAGGGCGAGGTCTTCGCCGAGTTCACCGAGCCGCCCTTCGACCGCGACGAGCTCATCCTCGCGACCGAGGGCATCACCCCGACCGGTAGCACCGTCGCTACCGAGAGCACCGCCCAGGAGGCAGCCGAATGATCTCCAATCCCGCCGCCGTCCGGGGCGGCACCGCCGGCACCTGGGTGCGCGGCCTGAACGTCACCGTGCTGCGCGAGGTCGCGCTGCTGCCGGTGCTGGTCCTGCTGATCATCGTCGGCAGCGTGGTCAGCCCCGCGTTCTTCACCGCGTCCAACTTCGCGGGCATCGGCCAGCAGAGCGCCGCCCTCGGCGTCGTCGTGGTCGGCGAGAGCCTGATCTTGATGATCGGCGGCATGGACCTGTCGCTGGAGTCGACCTACGGCCTGGCCCCGATGGTCGCCGCCTGGCTGATCGTGCCCATCTCCGCCTACGGGATCGGCACCGACTGGAACCCCTACCTGGGCATCCTCGTCGTGCTGCTCGTCGGGGCGGCCATCGGCCTCGTCAACGGCCTGCTGATCGTGAAGGGGCGGCTGAACGGCTTCATCGTCACCCTCGGCATGACGATCGTGCTGGCCGGCCTGCAAAACGGCATCGTCAAGGCGCAGACCCTGTTCAACCTGCCGCGGCCGTTCGGCTACCTCGGCTCGGCGTCGGTCGGCCAGGTGCCGGTCTCGCTCATCGTCGCCGTCGTCATCTTCGTCGCGACCGGCCTGTACCTGCGCTACCACCGCACCGGCCGCGCCATCTACGCACTCGGCGGAAACGTCGCCGCCGCCCGGGCGGCCGGCATCAAGGTCGACCGGGTCAAGATCGGCGTCTACGTCGCCGGCAGCGTGCTCGCCGCCGTCGGCGGCCTCATGGAGTCGGGCCGCGTCTCGGCCGTGACCGGCCAGCAGGGCTACCAGGAAGGCATCATCTTCTCGGTCTTCGCCGCCGCCGTCATCGGCGGGGTCTCCCTGAGGGGAGGGCGCGGCAACATGGTCGGGGCCGCGTCTGGTGTAATCCTGCTCGGCATCGTCCAGGACATCCTTGACCTGGCGAACGTGTCGAACTACTGGATCGAGGCAATCGACGGCGCGGTCATCTTGTTCGCGCTGTTCCTCGCCCGCGTTGTCGGCGGCGAGTCCACGGCAGAGGAGAGCTAGTGAAGCTGGTGCGGATCGGCGCGGCGGGCGCGGAGCGGCCCGCCGTCCTGGACGCGGGCGGGACCGCCCGCGACGTGTCGGCGATCGTGGCGGGCGGCCCGGCGGGCGAGCCTGACTTCGGCCCGGCCTTCTTCGCCGGCGACGGCCTGGCGGCGCTCGCGGCGGCGGTGGCCGGCCCGGCCGCGCTGGCCGCCCTGCCCGCCCTCGACGGCCGGGCCGGCGCCCCCGTCGCCCGGCCGGGCAAGGTCGTGTGCATCGGCCTGAACTACTCCGACCACGCGGCCGAGACCGGCGCCGCGATCCCCGAGCGCCCGGTCGTGTTCATGAAGGACCCCTCGACCGTGGTCGGCCCGTTCGATGAGGTGCACATCCCGCGCGGCTCGCAGCGGACCGACTGGGAGGTCGAGCTCGGCGTCGTCATCGGCACCACCGCCCGCTACCTGGCCTCGCCCGACGACGCGCTCGCCTGCGTGGCCGGCTACGCCGTCAGCCACGACGTGTCCGAGCGGGAGTTCCAGCTCGAGCGCTCCCCCCAGTGGGACCTGGGCAAGTCGTGCGAGACGTTCAACCCGCTCGGCCCGTGGCTGGTCACCGCCGACGAGGTGCCCGACCCGCAGGCGCTGGGCCTGCGGCTGTCGGTCAACGGCCAGCCGCGCCAGGACGGCTCGACCGCCAACATGATCTTCAGCGTCGCCCACGTGATCTGGTACCTCAGCCAGTACATGGTGCTGCGCCCGGGCGACATCGTCAACACCGGCACCCCGGCCGGCGTCGCCCTCGGCCTGCCCGGCCACCCCTACCTGCGGGCCGGCGACACCGTCACCCTGGAGGTCGACGGCCTCGGCCAGGCCGGGCAGCGCTTCGTGGCCGCCCCCTGAGGCCCGACGGCCAGCCTTCGGATAACAGCAAGAGGCGACCTGCGGTGGCGCCGGGAGGCCGGACCGCCGTCGATTGGAACCCCATATGAAGCCAATCGACGGCAATCCCGTGCCTGTCCTGGATAACAGCAAGAGGCGCCCCGGCGCGGCGGGCTGATTGCCGTCGATTAGCACCGTATGTGAAGCTAACTGACGGCAGTCCTGGAACTTGCAACTGATAACAGCAAGCGGATGAGAAAGGCGTGCGACATGGCGGAACTGGACGGCCTGGCGGCGGTCGTGACCGGCGGCGGCTCGGGCATCGGGCTGGCGGCGGCGCGGCTGCTGGCCGGCCGGGGCGCCCGGGTGGCGGTGCTCGACCTCAAGCCGGGCGAGGAGTTCCCCGGCTTCGCGGCCGACGTCACCGACGACGCGTCGGTGCGCGCCGCGGTCGAGGGGGCCGCCGGGGAGCTGGGCGGCCTCGACATCCTGGTCAACAACGCGGGCATCGGCGCGATCGGCACCGTCGCCGACAACCCCGACGACGAGTGGCACCGGGTGTACGACGTGAACGTGGTCGGCATCGTCCGCGTCACCCGGGCCGCGCTGCCCTACCTGCGCGCCTCGCAGCACGCGGCCGTCGTCAACACCTGCTCGATCGCCGCCACGGCGGGCCTGCCGCAGCGGGCGCTGTACTCGGCGACCAAGGGCGCGGTGCTGTCACTGACCCTCGCGATGGCGGCCGACCACGTCTACGAGGGCATTCGCGTCAACTGCGTCAACCCCGGCACCGCCGACACCCCCTGGGTTGGCCGCCTGCTGGAGGCGGCCGCCGACCCCGAGGCCGAGCGGGCCGCCCTCAACGCCCGCCAGCCGATGGGCCGCCTCGTCAGCGCCGACGAGGTCGCGGCCGGGATCGCCTACCTCGCCAGCCCGCTCGCCGCGTCCGTCACCGGCACCGCCCTCGCCATCGACGGCGGGATGCAGGGCCTGCGCCTGCGGCCCCGCTCGTGACCGCCGCCCCCGCGGCCGGGGCGGCCCTCGGGACGCTGCCGCGGCGGCGCCTGGGCCGGTCCCCGGTCGAGGTGACCGAGCTGTCGTTCGGCGCCGCCGCCCTCGGCAACCTCTACACCGAGGTCAGCGACGACGACGCCCGGGCGGCGGTGGACGCCGCCTGGGACGGCGGCATCCGCTACTTCGACACCGCCCCGCACTACGGCCTGGGCCTGTCCGAGCGGCGGGTCGGCGCGGCCCTGCGGGGCCGCCCGCGCGATGAGTACGCGCTGTCCACCAAGGTCGGCCGGATCCTGGAGCCGGGCGCGCCGGGCGGGCGCGACGAGCAGGGCTTCGACGTGGCCGGCGGCCTCACCCGGCGGTTCGACTTCAGCGCCGACGGCGTCCGCCGCAGCCTGGCCGACAGCCTGGAGCGGCTGGGCCTGGACCGGGTCGACCTCGCGCTCATCCACGACCCCGATGACCACGAGGAGCAGGCGTTCCGCGAGGCCTACCCGGCCCTGGAGAAGCTGCGGGCCGAGGGCGTCGTGCGCGCCATCGGGGCGGGCATGAACCAGTCGGCGATGCTCGCCCGCTTCGTCCGCGACACCGACGTCGACGCGGTCCTGCTGGCGGGCCGGTACACGCTGCTGGACCGGTCGGCCGCCGCCGGCCTGCTGCCCGCCGCCGCCGAGCGCGGCGTCTCGGTGATCGCCGGGGGAGTGTTCAACTCCGGCATCCTCGCCGACCCCGGCGCCAGCGCCACCTACGACTACGCGGCCGCGCCGGAGGCGCTGGTGCGCCGGGCGCGAGCGCTGGAGGAGCGGTGCGTCCGGTTCCGCGTCCCGCTGCGGGCGGCGGCGGCCCGCTTCCCGCTCACCTGCCCGGCGGTGGCGACGGTGCTGCTCGGGCTGCGCAGCCCGGCCGAGGTCAGCGACGCCCTCGCGATGCGCGCGCTCAGCGTGCCCGACGGCCTGTGGGACGCCCTCGCGGCCAGCGACGAGGCCCGCGCCGGCCAGGACGGTGCCGGCCAGGACGGTGCCGGCCAGGACCGCGCTCACCGCGACCGAGCTGGCCAGTCCCGCGCCGACGGGGCCCGCCAGCCGTGATCGACGCGCACCACCACGTCTGGGACCTCGCGGTCCGGGACCAGGACTGGATCACCGGGCCGGCCATGGCCCCCATCCGGCGCACCTTCACCCTCGATGACCTGCGCCCGGCCGCCGTCGCGGCCGGGGTGAGCGCCACCGTCGTCGTGCAGACGGTGGCGGTCGCGGCCGAGACGCCCGAGCTGCTGGCCCTGGCCGCCGCCGACCCGCTGGTCGCGGGCGTGGTCGGCTGGAGCGACCTGACCAGCCCCGGCCTCGGCGTCGAGCTGGAGCGCCTGGCGGCCGGGCCCGGCGGGCAGTACCTGGCCGCGCTGCGCCACCAGGTGCAGGGCGAGCCCGACCCGGACTGGCTGCGCCGCGAGGACGTGCTGCGCGGCCTGCGCGCGGTCGCCGCCGCCGGCCTCGCCTACGACGTGCTCGTGCGGCCGCACCAGCTGCCCGCCGCCACGCACGCGGCGTCGGCCGTCCCCAGCCTGACGATGACCCTCGACCACGCGGGCAAGCCTCCGGTCGGCGGGGACCTGACGGCCTGGGCGACCGCGATCGCCGCGTTCGCGGCCCGCCCGAACACCGCCTGCAAGCTGTCGGGCCTGGTCACCGAGGTCGTGCCCGGCACCAGTGACCGCGCGCGGGCGGCCGCGCTGGCGGCCGTGGCCGACGTCGTGCTGGGCGCCTTCGGGCCCGACCGGGTCATGATCGGCTCCGACTGGCCGGTGTGCCTGCTGGCCTGCGACTACGCCGGGGTCATGGCGCTGGCGGGGGAGCTGACGGCCGGGCTGACGGCGACCGAGCGGGCGGCGGTTTTCGCCGGGACGGCGACCAGGGCCTACCGGCTGGGTAATACTTCGGCCGGGGACATGGGATGAGAGCGGGGCGGCGGGCGTGGCGCTAACTGACGAGGCGATCGACAAGATCAAGCAGATGATCCTCTCCGGCCGGGTCCGGCCGGGGGAGAAGCTGCCGCGGGAGGCGGACCTCGCCGCCGAGCTGGGCCTGTCGCGCAGCTCGCTGCGCGAGGCGGTGAAGGCGCTCAGCCTCATCAACGTGCTCGACGTGCGGCAGGGCGACGGCACCTACGCCACCAGCCTGTCGCCGTCGCTGCTGCTGGAGGCGCTGAGCTTCGTGGTGGACTTCCACCGCGACGACACCGTCCTGGAGTTCCTGGAGGTCCGCCGCATCCTGGAGCCGGCCGCCACCGGCCTCGCCGCCCAGCGGATGCCCGACGACGCCAAGGCCGACCTGGGCAAGATCCTCGACAGCGTCACCGTCGAGTCCCCGGTCGAGGACTTCGTCGCCACCGACCTGGAGTTCCACAAGCGGATCGCCCTCGGCGCGGGCAACGCGGTGCTCGCCTCCCTGGTGGAGAACATGTCCCTGCCCACCGCCCGGGCGCGGGTCTGGCGCGGCATGACCGAGCCCCGCGCCCTGGAGCGGACGATGAACGAGCACCGCGCCATCCACAAGGCCATCGTCAAGGGCGACGCCGACCTCGCCCGCTCCTGGGCCACGATCCACATCGCCGGGATCGAGGACTGGCTCCGCGAGGCCCTGGCCCCCTGAACAGCTCCCGGGCCAGGGCCTCGCACGATAACAGCAAGATGCGCCGCGGCGGCCCGAGCCACTGCCCGCCCGGGACTAGCGGCCCGCCC
>DATBEM010000091.1:0-3029 GCA_036276115.1 Trebonia sp. | reverse complement strand
CTTGGCCAGCAGGAGGTGGGCGCCGGGGTCGTCGGCGCCGCGGTCGATGAGCTGGCGGGCGACGACCGCGGCGGCCTGGTAGCGGCTGTCGAGGGTCGCCAGCGCGGCGTCGACCTGGGTCAGCGCGTTCGACCGGGTGGCGTCGCCGTACTTGACGTAGAGGTCCGCCAGGCGCCGCCGCGCGGCCTGGCTGGCGGGGGCGTCGGGGGCGGACCGGACGAGCTGCTCCTGCGCCTGGGCCGCGCCCAGGTACTGCTCGGGCCCGCGCGCCGCGGCGGCGAGGATCTCGGCCCGCACGGCCAGGGCGTCGGCGTCGTCGGGGTGGAGGGCCAGGTGCCGGCCCAGGTGGCGGACGGCGAGGTCGGTCTCCCCCGCCTCGTGGAGCCGGCGGGCGGCCGCCACGGCCGCGCGGGTCATCCGCTGGTCCTGGACGACGTCGAGCCGGTAGAGCGCCAGCCCGGCGGCCGCGGCCACGATGATCGTCGAGGCGACGGCGAGGCGGTTGAACCGGACCGTCCGCACGGTCGTGACGCGGTGCTTGTCCACGTTGGGCCTCGGGGTGGGGGGCGTTCCGGGATGGGGGTGCCCCGTCGGGGGCGTGTCGGCCGGGGGGTGAGTCCGACCACCCGGCCGAAACTATAAGGTAAATAGCGGGGAGACCGGCGTGTCAAGCCCTGCGGCCGCGGTCGCCCCGTTTTCCCGGCCCGGCGGCGGCCCGAGTCGGACGCGGGCCGCGGCGTGTTGCCCGAAAGTGCCGCCGCGGCGCGAATCCCGCGGCCCTCGACGACGGCACGCTGACCCCCGCGAGACCGGTCCACGCCGGCCGTCGGCGAGCAAGTTTTGCCCTGTCAAGTGGTTGCGTCATCTTGGATTTCGACCCGGCGCGTGCGGGTCCTCCGAAGTCCTGGCCAATATCCGGAGGGCACCGATCAGAATTTTTGCATTGACGAGCACGAACGCATTTGATTAGTGTCTTGATCATCGCAACGGCGCGTTGCGGCCCACGGCGGCGGAACGACCGCCCCCGATCTCCCGGGTGGGTGGTCCGCGAGACCCGATCGCCGTCGGGAGTTCGGCCCGAGATCAAACCCCCGGCCCTCCCGACGGCACGGCTCAGCCCGGCTTCGTCACGTCCGGTTCCCTGCCCTCGTCGTCTACTCCGAGCACCACCACCCGGGTACGAGACTCGACACGATGGACAGCAAAGACAGGCCCGGCCAGTACCTGCCGTCCGTCCCCCTGCGCCTCGCGGCCCCGGTCCCCGTCGTCGTCGACCCGCCGCGGCCCGCCGCGCCGGCCGCCGGCGCGCCGTCCCGCCCGGTGAACCTGTTCCGGGCGGGGGTGCGGGCGGTCTCCCGCCACTGGTGGCAGATCCTCCTGCTCTGGGGGGCGGTGACCGGCGGGGTCTGCTACCTGATCAAGACCCGGGTCACCCCCCTCTACGAGTCGGCGAGCCTGCTCAAGGTCGAGCCGTCGGGCCGCGACCTGTTCGGCACCGGCGCCCACGCCGGGGAGAGCTTCGGCCCGTTCATGGAGACCCAGGTCCAGCTCATGCTCAGCCCGAACGTGCTCTCGGCGGTCCTCGCCGACCCCCGGGTCGCGGCCCAGCCGTCGCTCCGCGCCGCGGCGGACGCCGAGGGCGCCCTGCGGGGGCTCCTGAGGGTCGACGCCGTCCCCAACTCCTACCTCCTGCGGGTCTCGATGACCTCGCCCGCGCCCGCCGAGTGCGCCGTGATCGTCAACGCCGTGGTCAAGGCCTACCTGGCCGCCGCCGCGGAGTGGTCGGACGGGATGACCCGGGCGCAGATCAAGTCCCTGGAGCTCTACCAGCGGGAGCTCCAGACCCAGGCCGACGAGAAGCAGGAGACCTGGATGTCGATCGCCTCGAAGGGGAACCTCGAACTCGAATCCGCCAAGGAGGAAGGGGCCGAGGGCCGCCGGGCGGCGGCGGCCCGCAACCGGGTCACCCTCGACGAGTACAAGCGGGTCCGCGACGAGCTGTTCAAGGTGAACGTGGAGTCGAGCCAGGCCGAGGCGCTGCTCGACATGCGGGAGCAGGAGTACGCCCGCCAGGCGCCCCGGCCCGGGCCCGCGGCGGGGCCGGCACTCGCGCCCCGGGTGCGGGACGACCCGGAGGTGGCCGCACTGGCGCAGCAGGTCGAGCGGGCGGCGGCCCGGCTCGACGAGGTCACGCGGCTGACCCGTTCGCCCGGCGACCCGTCGCGGGTCGAGGCCCGGAGGCGGCTCGCGGCGCTCCGCGACCGCCGCGCCGCGCTCGGCCGGCGGAGGCAGGAGGAGGCCCTCGCCCTGGGTCAGCAACCCGACGGGACGGGGCCGGCCGACCCGGGCACCCCCCCCGACCTCCTCGCCGCCCGGTCCCGGGTCCGGGCGCTGCGGGCCACCGGGGAGAACTTCGAGAAGCTGCTCGGCGAGATCGAGGTGACCGACCGCGAGGAGGGGAGCGACTCCGTCCGGGTCGAGCTCGTCCGCGAGGCGCTCGACGGGATCAAGGAGATGCAGTCGTCGGTCAACCGCCGGCTCGAACAGCTCCGGTTCGAGTCCAAGGGGGAGACCCGGGTGACGCGGGTGAGCGAGGCCCGGGTCGGCGGCGCGCCCTCGAAGGACGACCGCAAGAAGTTCCTGATGGCCACCCCGGTCGCCGTGATGGGCCTGCTGGTCGCGGTCTTCGTGACGCTCGAGGTCAAGACGGGGCGGGTGTCGGACCTGGACGACTTCTCGCGGGTGATCCCGACCGAGGTCTTCGCGCTGCCGCCGCTGCCCGGGCCCCGCCTCGACTCCGGCCGCCGCGGGGCGCGCGAGCGGGAGGCGCGGCTCCTGGAGTTCCTCCAGGGCCTCGACCACCTGCGGGTGGCGCTCATGGGGGCGGGGGCGGCGGCGGCGGCCGGCGGCGGCCGCTGCGTGATCGTCACCAGCGCCACCGAGGCGGAGGGGAAGACGACGCTGGCGGCGCAGCTGGCGGCGTGCTGCGCCAAGGCCGGGGTCTCGACCCTCCTGGTCGACGGCGACAT
>DATBEM010000090.1:0-8372 GCA_036276115.1 Trebonia sp. | reverse complement strand
GCGGAACACCCGAACCGCAAGCCACCGCAGGCACAACGCCGGGACACCCCTCCTAGATCGCCGCGTCCGCGCGGTTGGCGAGGCCCATGTCAGTCTGGCCCTGCGCGAGGCCCGGCCACGCGCCCGCCTCGCCAGCGCTAGCCCCGCGAGCGCCAGCCCCGCGAGCCCCGCGCGGAACACCCGAACCGCAAGCCACCGCAGGCACAACGCCGGGACACCCCTCCTAGATCGCCGCGTCCGCGCGGTTGGCGAGGCCCAGGAACTCATCGCCCCAGCCGCTGCTGATCGCCGTCTCCTGCAGCGGGCCGGTCGGCAGGAACAGGTACCGCGCCAGCCCCCGCTCGCTGTCGGCGAGCGGCTCGCCCGACTCGGCTCGCGCCAGCAGCCGGGCGACCTCGGCCCGTAGCTCATCGGCCGCATAGCCACTCCAGATCGTGTTCACGTCGTCGCGGGCGAGCAGCTCCGCGACCCGGCCCAGCACCGCCGCGAGCTCGGCCAGGTCGCTCACGATCCCTCCTCGCCGGCGCTCGTCGGCCTCATTCGCGCTATCGCCCGGGGGGCGACTCCCGTGCCCCCGGTCCGCGCCCGCTTGGCAGAAACCGCCAGCGTAGCGGGCGCTCCTCACGTGCCGATTCACTCGCGCGCGCTCACGCGGGCCGGTCCTCGGCGTAGTGCGAGATCACGGCGGGCTGGCCGGTGTAGTTAGGGCCCGCCTGGTCGTCGGCCCCGAGGTAGCGATACGGCAGGCGCACGGCGCCGGGACCGGTCCGGCTCACGCGGCGGCGGCGCGGGTCGTAGGCGAACCCGGCGTCGCGCAGCACCCGGGCCAGCCGCCGGCGGCTGGGGACCGCGAGCGCGCCCAGGTCGAGGTCGGCGACCAGCCGCCCGCCCGGCGCGAGCCAGGCCGCCGCGCGGGCCAGGACCGCCAGCTTGTCCCCGACGTAGTGCAGGCCGTGGACGCAGGTGATCAGGTCATAGCGCCGGCCCGGCGACCAGGCGGCGACCGGTGCGCACGCGAGCGTCAGGCCGGCCACGCCCGGCGGGAGCGGGTCGAACGCGTCCACCAGGTCAACCCCGGTGAGCGCCACCCGCCCGGCCAGGCCCGACTCGCGCAGTGCGGCTGCCGCCTCGATGAGCGCTCGCCCGGTCCCGCAGCACAGGTCGAGCCAGGCGGCCTCCCCGCGCTCGCGGGCGGCCGCGCGCAGCCCGTCGAGCGGGTGGAAGCCGAGCTCGCGCTCGTAGCTGTTGACCCCGGCCAGCCCTCGTTCCCGGTTCATCGCGCAGTTGGCGACCACCGAGGAGGCGTGCAGGGCCGGCTCGCCGAGGAGGCGGGCAGGAGGTTCGGTGGCCGGCACCGGACCAGGCTATGGTGCCGGGATGGATGCGGAGCTTATGCGGGCGGCGGCGGCCGCGACGGGGTTCATGCCGGAGGCCGAGGGACTGGCGCTGTGCGACGCCGCCCGGGCGTACGCGGCGGCCGGGCCGGTGCTGGAGCTGGGCAGCTACTGCGGGAAGTCGGCCATCTACCTGGCGGCGGGCGCGCGGGAGGCCGGCCAGCCGGTCATCACGGTGGACCACCACCGGGGCTCGGAGGAGCACCAGCCGGGCTGGGAGTACCACGACCCGGGCCTGGTCGACCCGGCCGCCGGGCGGATCGACACGCTGCCCCGGCTGCGCGCCACCCTGGTCGCGGCCGGGCTGGAGGACGACGTGATCGCCATCGTCGGCCGCTCGGCGGCCGTGGCCCGGCTCTGGCGGGCCCCGCTGGGCCTGCTGTTCATCGACGGCGGGCACACCGATGACGCCGCCCGGCAGGACTACGAGGGCTGGGCCCGCTGGGTGGCCCCCGGCGGGGCGCTCGCCATCCACGACGTGTTCCCCGACCCGGCCGACGGCGGCCAGGCGCCGTTCCGCATCTACCAGCGCGCCCTGTCCTCCGGCGAGTTCACCGAGGCTCGCCAGGTTGGCTCGCTCCGGATCCTGGAGCGCACGCTTGTAGCCTGATAACAGCAAGAAAATTACGATTGTGAAGGATTTTCCACGCTCTGGTGTGGAAAATCCTTCCGAACCGGAAAACCCTTCCGCATAACCCGGGACGCTGGCAGGCCGCCCCAGGATCGCCAGGGCAGGGTGGCTCAGCGCGCGGCGGGGTGGCCGAGATCAGCGGGGCTGGCGCCGGCCGCCGCTAGCGGAGCGGGTCGGCTGAGGCCAGGGAGCAGCCGCAGGCGCGCGGGTCGAACTGGAGGCTGCTGCCGCCCCGGGGGGCGCGGGGCGCGCTGGCGCCGGGGGGGTCGCGGAAGATGGCGGCGCCGCCGCTGAAGCCGGTCAGCGCGTCGGCCGCCAGGATCACCGCGGCCGAGGTCCACGAGCTGCGCTCGGCCGGGTAGTGGGCCTCGTTGGCGAACTGCCAGCCGGTCCAGTACGAGCCGTCGGCGTGCCGCAGCCGGGCGGTCGCGGCCAGCAGCTCGGCCGCCCGGGCGGGCTGCCCGCACGCGTCCAGCGACAGGACCAGCTCGCAGGTCTCGGCCACCGTCACCCACGGCTGGTCGCTGACGCAGCGCACGCCCAGGCCGGGGACGACGAACGCGTCCCACCCGGCCGCCAGGCGGGCGGCCGCCGCCGGGCCGCGCAGCGCGCCCCCGAGCACGGGGTAGTACCAGTCCATCGCGAACCGGCTCTTGTCCGCGAACGCCGCCGGGTGGCCGCCGATCACGTGGCCGAGCTGCCCGGCCGCCAGCTCCCAGTCCGGCTGGGGGTCCCCGGCCCGCTCGGCCAGCGCGATCGCGCAGCGCAGTCCCTGCAGGATGCTCGCCGAGCCCGACAGCAGCGCGTACTGGCCCGGGCGGCCGGCGGCGTCCCGCTCCCAGGCGACCTCGCCCCGCGGGAACTGCAGCGCCAGGACCCACTCGATCGCCTTGCGCACCACCGGCCACATGACTGCCTCGAAGTCGGCATCGCCGGTCACCAGCACCTCGTGCCACGCCCCGACGGCCACGTAGGCGGCGTGATGCGACTCCGCCGCCCGGTCGGTCGGCCCGACGGCCGCGACCGGGGAACCGGGGACCGGCGCGGCCGTCGGTGCGGGCGTGACCGGCGGATCCGCCGACGATGCTCTCGCGGCTGGAGGGGCTGGAGGGGCTGGAGGGGCTGGAGGGGCTGGAGGGGCCGGGCCGAACGAGCGGGGCCAGGAGCCGTCGGCCCGCTGGGCACGGGCTAGCCACGCGTAGGCGCGGCGGGCCTCGCGCCGCAGGCCGCAGGCCGACAGCGCCATCGCGCACTCGACGTGGTCCCACGGGTCGACATGGCCGTCCGGCCACGGGATCGCCCCGTCCGGCAACTGCGCCGCCGCGATCGCGCGCGCGGTCGCGAGCATGTCGCCCGGCACGGGCCCGCTCGCGTCCGCGCCCCGGGCGACGGGCCCCCGGCGAACCGTGGCCGGGGCCGGCCCAGGGACCGGGAGCGCCCGCGGAGGCACGCCAGCCGGCGCAGCGGCCTGGAACGCGGGTAGACCGGGATCGGGGGAAACGGGCGGGTCGGGCGGGGCGCCGGTCAATGGGCTGCCTTCGCCGCGTAGACGACCAGGCTCTTGCCGATGACCGGGTTGAGGGCCGCCTCGGCGTAGCGGGTGAGGGCCGGGCGGCGCATGATGTCCCAGACCAGCATCTTGTGGTACCCGCGGACGGCCGGGTGCTGGTCGTGGTGCACGCCGACGGCGCACTTCAGCCACCAGTACGGCGCGTGCAGCCCGTGCGCGTGGTGGCTGCCGGTGACCCGCAGGCCCGCTCGCGCCAGCTTCGCGACGAGCTCGGCGCGGGTGAAGATCCGCACGTGGCCGCCCGGCACCTGGTGGTACTCCCGCGACAGCGCCCAGCACAATCGCTCCGGCAGCCAGGCCGGGACGGTGACGGCCGCGATCCCGCCCGGCCGCAGCACCCGGGCGACCTCTGCCATCGCCGCCCCGTCGTCGGGCACGTGCTCCAGGATCTCGGCCGCGATGACCTTATCGAAGGCACCGTCGCCGAACGGGAGCCGCCGGGCGTCGCACCGGGCGGCGGCGGCCGCGCCCGGCGGGCCGGCCTCCCCCGCGAGCCGCATCGCGCCGAACATGCCGCCGACCGAGGCCAGCTCGCCGCCGTCGAGGTCGGCGGCCACCACCCGGGCGCCGCGGCGGTAGGCCTCGAAGGCGTGCCGGCCGCCTCCGCAGCCCAGGTCGAGCAGCCGCTCGCCCGGGGTGATGGGAAAGCGGCCGAAGTCAACGGTCAGCACGTAGCGGCTCCGCGGTCAGTCGGTACGTCGGTCGGGGCTTCGTGGTAGATGGCGGACTGGTACACCCCGGCCGTGGCCGCGGCCACGGCCGGCCACGCGAAGCGCTCCCGGACCCGGCGCAGCGCCCGGTCTGACAGCCCGGCCCGCTCGGCCGGGGAGTCAAGCAGCCGCCGCAGTCCGGCGGCGAGCTCCTCGGGGTCGCCTGGCTTGATCAGCAGCGCCCCCTCGCCGGCCACCTCCGGCAACGCCCCGGCCCGGGTCGCGATGAGGGGCGTGCCCGAGGCCATGTGCTCCACCGCCGGCAGCGAGAACCCCTCGTACAGCGACGGCACGACCGCGACCTGTGCCGACGCGAGCACCCGGGCGTACTCGTCGTCGGGCAGCCCGGGGGAGAAGGTGACCAGCCCCGTCAGGGACAGCTGGGCCACCAGCGACCGCGTCGCGTCCGAGGGGGCGCCGATGACGACGAGGTGGAGGTTGCGCTCGGTGGAGACCTTCGCGACCGACCGCAGGAGAACGCCGAGTCCCTTGAGCGGGGTGTCGGCGCTGGTGACGGTCACCACGCGGCCGGGCACGCGCGGCTCCGGGCGGGGACGGAAGCGCCGGGTGTCCACCCCGAGCGGGACGATCCGGACCGCCTCGGGCGGCACCCGGAAGTCGCGGCAGATGTCAGCCCGCGATGACTGCGACACGGTGATCAGCGGCCCGGCCCGGCGGGCGACCCGCCCCTGCATGCGCACGAAGCCGTACCAGCGCTCCTTGCCCAGCCGCTCCCGCAGGGGCCGGCCGGCCAGGTCGAGCCGCCGGTCGACCGTGATCGGGTGGTGAATGCTGGTCACCAGCGGCAGGCCGAGGCGGCGCACGCCGAGCATCCCGTAGCCGAGGCCCTGGTTGTCGTGGACGATGTCGAAGTCCCCGGCCCGGGCGCGCAGCGCCCGCAGGGCCCGGATGGAGAACGTCAGCGGCTCGGGGAACGCCCCGCCCCACATCATGGCCGTCTCCAGCATGTCCGCCCAGTCCCGGATCTCGCCCGGCCGGGGGGTGCGGAACGGGTCCTCGTCGCGGTAGAGGTCGAGGCTGGGCACCTTCGTGAGCAGCGGCCCGGGGTCAAGGTCGGGATAGGGCTGGCCCGAGAGCACCTCGACGTGGTGGCCGAGCGCCGCCAGCTCCCGGCTCAGGTGCCGGACGTAGACCCCCTGGCCCCCGGAGTGCGGCTTGCTGCGGTAGGACAGCAGCGCGACGCGCAGCGGGCGATTCACGAAGACCACGGGGCACCTTACCACCCGGTACGCGACTATCCCCGCACGGCCGCGGCCAAGCCGGTCAGCCGCCGGCGACGCCCCCCACGGCCAGGCCGATGAGGTAGGTGAGGGCGGCCGCGACCGCGCCGAGCAGGAGCTGGCGGGCCGCGCCGCGCCAGAACGGGCGGTCGGTCAGCCGGGCCACCACCCCGCCGCCGAGGACGGCGGCAAGTCCCGACAGCCCCAGCGCGAGCCACATGACGCCCCCGGCGAACAGGTAGGGCAGCAGCGGCACGAGGGCGCCGCCCGCGAACGCCGCCAGGGACGCCCCGGCCGCCACGAACGGCGAGGGCAGCTCGGCCGGGTTGACGCCGAGCTCCTCTAGCGCGTGGACGGCCAGCGCCTTGTCGGGGTGGGCGGAGATCTCAGCCGCGGCCTGGGCGGCGGTGGCGGCCGAGATGCCGCGGGCGCGCAGCATGCCCACCAGCTCGGCCTGCTCGGCCGCCGCGTTGTGCTCCAGCTCGTGCTGCTCCTTGGCGACCTCGGCCGCGACCAGCTCGTTCTGCGAGGACACCGACACGAACTCGCCCGCCGCCATGGAGAACGCGCCCGCGGCCAGGCCCGCGAGCCCGGTCAAGACGATCGCGTGCCGGGAGCCGCCGCCCCCGCCCACTCCCGCGATCAGCGAGACGTTGGTGACCAGGCCGTCCATCGCGCCGAACACGGCCGGGCGCAGCCAGCCGCCGGACACGTCGCGGTGCTCGTGATCGGGCAGCGGCACCGCCCGTGGTTGCTCACTGGTCGCCATCACCGGACATTGTAGAAGCAGGGCCTCGCAGGTCAGCGATCATGGTCGGTCAGGGCCGGATAGCGGCCGTCGAAGCGGACCAGCGGGGAGCCGGACTCGGCCACGTAGGCGACCCCGGTGACCGCCGCGATGACCAGGAGGTGGTCCCCGGCCGGGACCCGGCGGGCGACCGCGCACTCCAGGGCGGCCAGCCCGCCCAGGGGGATCAGCGCTCCCGACGTGGCCCCGCGCGCGTGCTCGGCGTTCTCCAGGACGAGGCGGGCCGACGGGCGCCCGGACGCGGCGAACTGCCCGGCCAGGACGCGCTGGCCAGCCGACAGCAGCGTGACGGCGAACCGGGCGGCGGGCAGCGACGGGCGGCTCAGCACCTCGGCCGGGTAGGACTCACGGGCCAGGGAGACCAGCACCATCGGCGGGTCGAGCGACACCGGGCAGAACGCGCTGACCGTCGTCCCGATGTCATCGCGGCCATCGGCCAGGGTGACCAGGGTGACCCCGGCCGCCCAGTGGGACAGCGCGGTGCCGAGCTCGCCGCCATCGACGGCGGTCACGTAGGAGGACAGCGGCAGCGGGCCGGGCGGGGAATCGCTCACCTCGCCGAGGTTAGCGGACCGGTCCGGCCGGGGGCGGCTTTTGCGCGGGGCGGGGCTGGGACATGATGAGGGTGTGACAGGCCGGGAGATACGGGCGCCCCGGGGCGCCGCGCTGACGTGCAAGGGGTGGCCCCAGGAGGCCGCCATGCGGATGCTCATGAACAACCTCGACCCCGAGGTGGCCGAGCATCCGGACCAGCTCATCGTCTACGGCGGGTCGGGCCGCGCGGCCCGCAGCTGGCAGGCGTTCGACGCGATCGTCGCCACGCTACGGGACCTGGAGGCGGACCAGACGCTACTGGTCCAGTCGGGCAAGCCGGTCGGCGTGCTGCGGACCCACGAGTGGGCCCCGCGGGTGCTGATCGCGAACTCGAACCTGGTCCCGCAGTGGGCGAACTGGGACGAGTTCCGCCGCCTGGAGCACCTCGGCCTGACCATGTACGGGCAGATGACGGCCGGGTCGTGGATCTACATCGGGACCCAGGGCATCCTCCAGGGCACCTACGAGACGTTCGCCGCGGTCGCGGCCAAGAAGTACGGCGGGACCCTGGCCGGCACGATCACGCTCACCGCGGGCCTCGGCGGCATGGGCGGCGCCCAGCCGCTGGCCGTCACGATGAACGGCGGCGTGGCGATCTGCATCGACTGCGACCCGTCGCGGGTGGCCCGCCGGATCGAGCAGGCCTACCTCGACGAGCAGGCCGACGACGTGGACGACGCGCTGCGGCGGGCCGTGGCCGCCCGGGACGCCCGCGTCCCGCTGTCGATCGGGCTGGTCGGGAACGCGGCCGACATCCTGCCCCGGCTGCAGGCCAGCAGCGCCCCCATCGACATCGTCACCGACCAGACGTCGGCCCACGACCCGCTGACCTACCTGCCGAGCGGGGTCGCGTTCGAGGACATGGCGGCGCTGCGGGCCGAGGACCCGGCCGGGTTCACCGCCCGGGCGCGGGAGTCGATGGCCGCCCACGTGGCGGCGATGGTCGGGTTCCAGGACGCCGGGGCCGAGGTCTTCGACTACGGGAACTCGATCCGGGGCGAGGCGGAGCTGGCCGGCTACGAGCGGGCGTTCGCCTTCCCCGGCTTCGTGCCCGCCTACATCCGGCCGCTGTTCTGCGAGGGCAAGGGGCCGTTCCGGTGGGCTGCCCTCTCCGGCGACCCGAAGGACATCGCCGCGACCGACCGCGCGATCACCGGGCTGTTCCCCGGCAACGAGCCGCTGCAGCGGTGGATGCGGATGGCGCAGGAGAAGGTGAAGTTCCAGGGGCTGCCCGCGCGGATCTGCTGGCTCGGCTACGGCGAGCGCCACCTGGCGGGGCTGCGGTTCAACGAGATGGTCGCCCGCGGGGAGCTGGCCGCCCCGATCGTGCTCGGCCGCGACCACCTGGACTGCGGCTCGGTCGCCTCGCCCTACCGGGAGACCGAGGCCATGGCCGACGGCTCCGACGCGATCGCCGACTGGCC
>DATBEM010000089.1:0-5247 GCA_036276115.1 Trebonia sp. | reverse complement strand
CTGCGGCGCTGGTGGCCATTTGCGCTAGCGTCTTCCCCGCAAACGCTTTCTTGATGTCACCTCGAAGAATACGCAAGTAGATGTCACGCGAGCCCGATCCAAGCGGGGACCGTATCCGGGTGCTCGTGCGGATCATCTCTTCGGCTGCCTGCATGAACGGCTCGTCGCCCGCCCTTGGGTCACTGAAGCTGCGCCCCTGCTCGCGCTTGCCAATCGACAGTACTAGCTGCCGGTCCTGGGCCTTGCGCCTGCCGCTGTTTAGCCTCGGCCGCCCGTCGTCGTACAGCTCGTCAGGAAACGACTCTTCCCGCTGCTTGCCTCCTGGCACGGAGTAGCGGTAGGTCCACGCGTGACGGCACGTGTCGATCTCGGAAGGCTCGCACGTGTGCTGGCATGCTCCCCGCTGCTCTCCGCGCTCGCGCGCCCCGCATGCCTTGCTGTCGTCGGGGTGGTGATTCGACCGGTCGCACTTCTTCAGAATGGTGCCCTGAAGCCGTCCCTTAGCGTCCGACTCATCTTTTTGAGCCACCGTAGATCACCTTACTTTCGCCTGATTCTGGAATCCCCGCATGCCCTCTGAGCTGGGCATACTCCAATTATCAGCCAAATATGATCATGTGGCGCACCTCGTCGGCCATCTCGGTCAGCGCGAACTGGACCTGCGGGCTGGTGATGTCGCGCGGGTAGGCGTAGCGGGCGACCAGGTGCAGCAGCAGGTGCTCGGTCCACACGCCGCTGGCGATCGAGGAGGCGAGCTCCTCGCGGCTCAGCGCGAGCCGCTGGCGGGGGGTGAGTGACCCATACAGGGCGGTCCCGTACAGGGAGATCCGCCGCTCGGGCAGGAACCACTTGCCGTCGGCGAGCGGCTCGTCCCAGTCGACGGCGGTCAGCGGGTCATAGGAATGCCGGGCCGACGCGACCAGGAGCTGGGCCGCCTTGCGTTCCTGGGCGGTGCCGCGCTCCTGGGCCGGGCTGCTTTCCATGGTCGTCACGGGGTGTCCCCTTCCGGGCGCACGAGCTTGTGCACGTCGATGGTGAGGTGCGGGCGGACCGGGTGGCCGGCCAGGATCTGCACGACGTAGCGGGCGGCGAGCACGCCGAACAGCTGGGCCGTGTAGGCGAGCTGGGGCGCGCTGTAGTCCGGGCGTCCCTGCCCCGCCCGCACGTCGGCGATGAGGTCGGCCGGGATCACCGCGCGCGGGACGACCCGCAGCAGCAGGGGCCACAGGGCGCCGCCGTCACGGGCGGCGGCGGCCACGTCGGCCTCGGTCACCTGCCCGGCCAGCGGCGGGCAGCCCGCCGGGTAGTCGTAGTAGCGCACGTGCTGGGTGCCGCCCAGGTCGTAGCCGGAGACGACCGGGCGCCGGGCCGTCGCGGCGGCGGCGTGCAGCGCGTACTTGGCCCGCCAGCCGCCGGCGGTGGTCACGTCCACCCCGTCGATGACCGCGCCCGCCCCCCGGACCAGCGCGAGCGCGTTGCCGGGGCGGCCGGGGGCGTCCGGGGCAATGCCCGTCGCGTGCACCTCCGCGCGGGCGTGCGGGTTGACCTGCGCGAGCCACCGCGCCGCGACCTCAGCCTTATTGTGGCCAACGTCGGCCACGGCCGCGCGCTGGCGGTTGAGGTTGGTCAGGTCGTAGCGGCCGGGCTCGGCCAGGATGAACCGCTCGGCCCCGAGCCGCGCGAGCGGCTCGATCGCCGCTCCGCCGGTCGAGCCGCAGCCCGCCACCAGGATCGGCGTCACCCGCAGGGCCTCCTGGACCGGGCCGGGCACCAGTCCCTCGTTGCGCGCGGTGAACTGGCGGTAGAACTCGTCCGGCCTCATGCTGCCCCCGGACGAGCGACCGTGACCCGCTCCACCGGGCACGCCCGGCCGGCGGCCAGCCGCCGGAAGCCGTCGAACGGGTCATCAGCGCTGAGCACCCGCCGCAGCGACGCGACCAGCGCCGCCAGGGCGGGGCCGCCGGGCGGCTGGGCGACGAAGGGCCGCACGGCTCGCCGGACGGTGTAGGCCGGGGCCAGCAGCGCGCCGTCGGGCAGGGCGGGCGTGGTGCCTTCGATGACGGCGATGCGGGTCATGGTCCGGCGCAGCCGCCGGATGGTGCCTTCTTCCCCGTCCCCCACCAGCAGCCTCGCCGGCGGGTCCAGCCGGGACAGGGCCGCGTAGAAGCCCAGCATGAGCTCCAGTGTGAGCCGGAGGCGGGTCGCATCGTCCCTTGTCGCTTGCGTGTTCGATTGATAGGTGCTAGCGTGAGTCAAGCGCCCGACCTCCCATACCTCGCTGGACTGGGCTTGGCTGTCAGGCAGCGGGACGCCGCCGGACAGCGAGTCGCTGTCGAACAGGTTGATTCCATGCGCGATCTCACAGGGGAACGGCGGGCGCTGCGGGCTGGCCACCGGGACCGGCTCACGGGCCGCCGAGCCCGCTAGCGAGACGTAGCCGGCGATCCGGCCGGATCGCTCGTCGAGCGCGAGCACGTGGATCTCCGGGGCAGGGACTTCCGGGGCAGGGACTTCCGGGGCACTGACCCCACGAGGAACGTCTTCACGGGCAGCGCCTTCACGAGTGCAGCCTTCACCAGCAGGGCCTTCACGAGTGCAGCCTTCGCGAGCAGGGCCTTCACGAGTACAGCCTTCACCAGCAGGGGCGCCGAATGGCTCAGCGAATATCCCCTGGTCGTAGGCGACCTGCCCGCTGGCGTATCCCAGCGTCAGGTACTGAGAGAGCCGGTAGGCATGCAGCAGGTGGAGGTACCGCACGGGCAGGCCCGAGCCGCGCACGGCGACGATGGTCAGCCCTGGCCGCCGGGCTAGGTAGAGGGCACCCGGCTGCTCGGCGATCCCGCCCGCGCTGGCCCGGGCCGAGGTGGCCACGACCTGCGCGAGGTAGCGCTCCCGCTCCCCGGCCCCCCGGGGCGGAACCGAGCCAGCAGGAACTGGGCCAGATCGAACTGGGCCAGATCGAACTGAGCGGGCGCGAACTGAGCCGACGTGAACGTGGCCGACAGGAACTGAGTACGGAGGAACAGGGCTGGACCGAGGGGGGCTGGACCGAGCGGGGCCGGGAGCCACCGGGTCTTCCGGAGCTGGGACGGGCATGGCCGCTGGCCTGGTCATCGGGCCTCGTCGGCGGACAGTTCCGGGCGGGCGAGGGCCCCGGCGATGGCCAGGGCCAGGACTTCGGGGGTGCCCTCGTAGATGCGGGCGCCGAAGGAGTCGCGGACGAGCTTCTCGATCCCGTACTCACGGCAGTATCCACGGGCGCCGAGGATGGACATGGCCTCCTCGGTCACCTCGATTGCGGCCCGGTCGGCGAACAGCTTCGCGGTCGCGGGGCCGTAGTCCGGGGCGGGCAGCAGATGGTCGGCCTGGTAAGCGGCCTGGAGGTAAAGGAGGCGAGCGCCATCGACCTTGGCCGTCATTTCCGCCAGCTTGCGCGCGGTGAACTGGTGCTCGATCAGTGGCCGGCCGCCTTGCACGCGGCGGCGAGCGTAGCTGGCCGCGATCTCGAAGGCGCCGCGGGCGACGCCGGTTGAGATGGCGGCGACGATGGACCGGGCCTGGTTCGACTGGACGCGCAGGTAGCCCTGGCCGAGGCCCTCGCCGAGGACGACGTTCTCCGACGGGACCGCGACGCCCGCGAATTCGAGCGTGGTGCCGAGGCAGGCGCGGTAGCCCATCTTGTCGGCGATCCCGGAACGGGTGATGCCAGGGGTATCCAGTCCGACGATGAAGACAGTGCGGCCGTCGCGTGGGGCGGGCGGGGTGACGGTGGCGAAGACGGTTGCCCACTCGGCCACCTGGCCGTTGGTGATGAAGCGCTTGGTGCCGTTGAGGATGTAGTGGTCGCCGTCCCTGGTGGCCGTCATCGGGTTGGCAACGTGAGCGGCGTTGCCGGGGATGAGGAGGTCGCAGCCGGCTTCGTCTTCGGTGATGGCGTTGCAGGCCAGCACGGGATCGTCGCTCAGGAAAGGAGGCAGGAACCGGGCCTGGAGGCGCCGGTCGGCCGAGAAGAGCACGGCGCTGAGGGCTAGCAGCGACGCGCCGAATACCAGGGCGGTCGCCGGGCAGGCGGCGGCGATCTCCTCCATGACCACGGCGACGCCGAGCACGCCGGCGCCGCGGCCGCCCAGTTCGGCCGGGATCGTCAGCCGCAGCAGGTCCCGGCGGTGCCCCTCGCGGATGACCGCCCAGTCGAAGTCACCCGCCGGGGCCAGGTCATTGGCCTCCGCTCGCGGCCGGACGACCTGCCGGGCGAACTCGCGGGCCTCCTCCCGCAGTCGCTCGACCTCCGGCGGCAGCCGGAACAGCGACGGCATGCCCGCGGCATCCAGCGCGGCCAGGTCCGAAAGCGTCGGCGGCAGCATCGTTGCCGCTGGCGTAGTGCCTGCCTGGGCCAGGCGGCCGACCGGGGAGGCGGGCGTGGTCATCACCGTGCCTCCGCGAGGGTGGCGCCTTCGCTGGCGGCAGCCGCCAGGGCGGCGCCGTAGCACGCGCCGAGGGTTGGCAAGATGCCAGCTAGCAGGCGGACCTGGGCGACGGGGCCCTTGACCTGAAGCTGGCCGGCGACCGCGGCTTGCGGGATCGTGAGCTGGCCGAGCAGGAGCGCGTGCGCCGCTGCGGCTGGCAGCTCGAAGCGGAGCACGGCCGGGCCGCTCGCGCCCGCGGGCGTGGCCGGGCGGGCGGGTACCGCGTTGCTGGCCGGCGGCCGCTCAGCTGGCGGGAATCCCGCGGGCGGCCGCGGGCCGCGAGCGGCCGTCGCACTGCCCGCCAGGGGCACGTCAGCCAGGGGATTGGCCCCTGGCCCGGCGTCGGGGCGAAGGGCGAACTCGAACGAGGGGTCGGAGCAGGCGAACTGGAGGGTTAGCGCGTGCTCGCGCATGATTGCCGCGACGGCCGGGTCGGCCCCCGCCGCCGCGGCCGCGCGGCGGAACGCTACCGCGACGGCGGGGGGCGCCGCGCTGGTCTCGGGGAGCGTCACCGGTGGCGCTCCACGAAGGCCAGCAGGTCGGCGACTGTCTTGACGTCGAGGGCCTCGCTGGTGTCCGCGCCGGTGAGGGCGAACTCTTCCTCCAGCCGCTGGGAAAGCTCGATCATCGCCAGCGAGTCGTAGCCGAGGTCCTCGACCAGGCGGTCGGCGCAGGTCGCGGGCCGCTCGCCGAGCGGGCTCATCTCCCCCGCGATCCGCCCGACGGCCACGCGGATGCTGTCGTCGTTCATTGCTGCCGTGCCTTTCTGTTGTGCGGGTTG
>DATBEM010000088.1:0-1798 GCA_036276115.1 Trebonia sp. | reverse complement strand
TGCGGCTCGACTTGAGCGGCACGCGGCCCGGCCCCGGCGGCCTGCGGCCTCATCTTGCTGTTATCAGGCACCGGACCCGGGATTGCCGTCGATTTGCCGCACATATGAATCCAATCGACGGCAATCTCGCGAGTCACCGGCGACCGACCGGATCATTTCTCGCTGTTATCACGAGCACAGGGCGGACTGGGAGTGGGGCGGCAAGCGCGGGCCTGCGGCTCGACTTGAGCGGCACGCGGCCCGGCCCCGGCGGCCTGCGGCCTCATCTTGCTGTTATCAGTGCGCTTAGTCGTAGAAGCCGAGGCGGCGGAGCTGCTTGGGGTCGCGCTGCCATTCCTTGGCGACCTTGACGTGCAGGTCCAGGTAGACGCGGGTGCCGAGGAGGGCCTCGATCTGCTGGCGGGCGCGGGTGCCGACATCCTTCAGGCGGGCGCCCTTCGCGCCGATGACGATCGCCTTCTGGCTCTGGCGCTCGATGTAGAGCTCGGCGAACACGTCGGTCAGGTCCTCGTGGCCCGCGCGGGGGCCCATTTCCTCGACCACGACGGCGATCGAGTGCGGCAGCTCGTCGCGGACGCCCTCCAGGGCCGCCTCGCGGATCAGCTCGGCCACCATGAGCTGCTCCGGCTCGTCGGTCAGCTCGCCGTCCGGGTACAGCGCCGGGCCCTCGGGCAGGTACTCGATCAGGACGCTGGCCAGCTCATCGACCTGGTAGCCGCTAACCGCGCTGACCGGGATGATGTCGGCCCACTCGCCGAGCTGGCTGACGGCGAGCAGTTGCGCGGCCACCTGCTCGGGGCCGGCCTCGTCGGTCTTGGTGACGACCGCGACGACCGGGGTCTTCTTCACGTTCGCGAGCTCGCGGGCCAGGTACTTGTCGCCCGGGCCGATCGGGTCGGTCGCCGGGAGGCAGAAGCCGATGACGTCGACCTCGGTCAGCGTCGAGCGGACCAGGCTGTCCAGCCGCTCCCCGAGCAGCGTGCGCGGGCGGTGCAGGCCAGGGGTGTCCACGATGATGAGCTGGGCATCCGGGCGGTGGACCACGCCCCGGATGACCTTGCGGGTCGTCTGGGGGCGGTCGCTGGTGATCGCGACCTTCGCGCCGACCAGCGCGTTGGTCAGGGTCGACTTGCCGACGTTCGGCCGGCCGGCGAGGCAGGCGAAGCCGGAGCGGAACGCCAGGCCGCCTCGCCCTGTCGGGGGCGGCTCCTGCGTCCCCCGAGAGGGCTTGCGCTGCTGGCTCACCTGTCTATTGTCGGGCATCACGGCACCGGTAGCGTCAAGGACATGCTGCCTACCCCTCGCTGGCGCCCGACGGCGCGGCTGCTCGTCGTTGACCCCGCCCATCGCGTCCTGCTGTTCCGCTTCCGCAACGAGCAGGGGGAGGTCTCCTGGCTGACGCCGGGCGGTGGCATCCACCGGGGCGAGAGCGTCGAGGCGGCGGCGGTCCGGGAGCTCGGGGAGGAGACCGGGCACGTGATTGACGAGGCGTCACTCGGGCCGGTCGTCGCTACCCGGGCCGGGATGTGGCGGTCGTGGCGGGGCGGCCGCCTCACCTTCGCGGCCGACACGTTCTTCCTCGTCCGGGTCGATCACGCGGAGGTCAGCACCGAGGGGCACCAGGAGATCGAGCGCACGCTCATCACCGGGCACCACTGGTGGACGGTGGATGAGCTGCGCGCGACAACCGAGTACGTCAGCCCGCCCGGGCTCGGAGACCTGACGGCGGGCCTGCTCGCGGGAGGCGCGCCGGCCCGCCCGGCCCGCCTCCCCTGGCGCGGGCCCGCCACCTAAGCCT
>DATBEM010000087.1:0-19168 GCA_036276115.1 Trebonia sp. | reverse complement strand
CCGTAACCCCGCGACCGACGGGCAGCGGATCGTCTACCACGTGGCGGGCGACATCTGGCTGCTGGAGTCCCCGGACGCGCAGCCGCGCAAGCTCGACATCACCCTCGGCTCGCCGTCGGCCGCCCGCGCGCCCCGGATCATCACCGCCGCCGACCACCTCGGCGAGATGATGCCCGACGAGACCGGCCAGGCCAGCGTCGTGGAGGTGCGCGGGACCATCCACTGGCTCACCCACGCCGACGGCCCCGCCCGCGCGCTCTCCGTCAACCCGGGCGTCCGCGCCCGTGACCCGCGCGTCCTTGGCCCCGACGGCGCCGTCATCTGGGTCACCGACGCCGAGGGCCCGGACGCGCTGGAGATCGGCGCCGCCGCCGGCGAGCCAGGCGAGATCCGCCGCGTCGCCGCCGGCGAGCTCGGCGACGTGGCCGGCCTGGTGCCGTCGCCCGCCGGGACGCACGCCGCCGTCACCACCCACGACGGGCGCCTGCTGGTGGTCACCGTCGAGTCGGGGGCGGTCCTCGCGCTGGCCGAGTCCGACGACGGTCAGATCGGCGGCCTGGCCTGGTCGCCCGACTCGGCCTGGCTGGCCTGGTCCCAGCCCGGCCCGGCGCCCCTGGCCCGCATCCGCCTCGCCCGCATCACCCCCGAGGAGCCCGACGAGGACGACCCGGACGAGCCGGCGGGCCCGGACGATTCCGCAGCCGGGCGGGCGGAGGCCGAGGTTCCGGCCGAGCATGGCGATGCCCCCGCCGGGCCGTCAGCCTCCCCGTCGCAGGCCCCTGCCACCTCGCCGGACGCGGGGGAGGAGGCCGGGACCCCGGCGGAGGACTTCGACCCGCGGCTGACGATCGCGGACGTGACCGACGGGCGGTTCGCGGACTTCTCGCCCGCGTTCACCCTGGACGGGCTCTACCTCGCCTTCCTGTCCCGGCGGACGTTCGACCCGGTCTACGACGCGCACTCCTTCGACCTGTCGTTCCCGTTCGGCGTCCGCCCCTACCTGGTGCCGCTGGCGGCGGGCACGCTCTCGCCGTTCGGCCCGCGGCCGGGCGGGCGGCCGGTCAGCCCGCCCGAGGGAGACGACGAGGTGACCGTCGCGGTCGACCCCGAGGGCATCGCCTCGCGGGTGGTGGCGGTCCCGGTCGATGAGGGACGCTACTACGGGCTCGCCGCCGTCAAGGGCGGGCTGGCCTGGATGCGGGGCAAGCTCGCGGGCGTGCTCGGGGAGGGCCTGGCGGAAGACGCCAGCCGGCCGCGTCCCGCGCTGGAGCGGTTCGACCTGCGCAAGCGCGAGACGACCGTGCTGGCCGCCGAGATCAGCTGGTACGAGGTCACCGGCGACGGGAGCCGCCTGGTCATCCAGGACGCCGGCGACGTGCGGGTCGTGCCCGCCGACCGCAAGGCCGACGGTGGCTCCGATGACTCGGTCACGGTCGACCTGAGCCGGGCCCGCTTCCTGGCCGACCCGGCCGCGCTGTGGTCCCATGCCTTCGACGAGGCGGGCCGCGTGCTGCGGCGCGACTTCTGGAACGCGGGCATGTCCGAGGTGGACTGGGACGGCGTGCAGGCGCAGTACCGGCCGCTGCTGGCGAAGGTCCGCTCGTCCTCGGACTTCGCGGACCTGCTGTGGGAGCTCGTCGCTGAGCTCGGGACCTCGCACGCGTACGTGTCCGCCTCCGGCGAGTTCTCGGCCCCGGCCTCCCGTGGCGCCGCCGTGGGGCTGCTCGGCGCCGACATCGTCCGCACCGCCGACGGCCGCTGGATCATCGAGCGGGTCCTGCCGGGCGAGTCGTCCGACCCGATGGCCCGCTCCCCGCTCGCCGCGCCGGGCACGGCCGTGTCCCCGGGCGATGAGATCACGAAGGTCGACGGCCGGCCGGTCGACCCGGTCCACGGCCCCTGGCCCCTGCTCGCGTCCACCGCCGGCAAGCCCGTGGAGCTGACCCTGGTATCCCCGCCCCCGCCCGCCCCCGGCGACCCCGAAGGCGAGCAGGCCCCGCTGCCCGAACCGTCCGCCGGCGGCCAGCCAGCGGCGGGTGCGTCGTCCGTGGCGGCCGAGGCGAATGCCGAGGCGCAGGCGCCTGGTTCAGCCGGAGACCCGGCGACCAGTGAGTCGCTCGCGCCCGGTGAGCCGGCCGGGAGTCCCGTGGTAGCCGCGCCGCAGGCCGCAGCGCGAGCCGATGCCCCCGCCGGGGGGACCGCCCCCGAGGGCGCCGCTCCGGCTGGTTCCCGGCCGGCCGCGCCCGGCCCGCCCCCCGCAGCGGCCGGGCAGGCAGCGCCGGCCGGGCAGGCAGCGCCGAACGGGCAGGCAGCGCCCGCGCCCTCGGCCGGGGAGCCCTCGCCCGCGCCGCCCGGCTCGCCGGGCCAGGCGCCCGCGCCCGGCAAGGGGCCGGCGGCCAGCCCGGCTGCCGGACCTGGCGCGGCGCCCTTGACGACCGACCCGGACGGGCTGGGGGAGCAGGCCGGGCCCGCGCCGTCGGATCAGGCGCCCGCGCCCGCGGCCGGGCCGGCCGGGCCCCCGGCGGCCCGCCGGGTGGTCGTGGTGCCGCTGTTCAACGACCGGCGGCTGCGCTACCAGGACTGGGTGGCGGGGCGGCGGCGGTTCGTTCGCGAGAAGTCCGGCGGGCGGATCGGCTACCTCCACGTTCCCGACATGATGGGGGAGGGCTGGGCGCACCTGCACCGCGACCTGCGGACCGAGATGGGGCGCGACGCGCTCATCATCGACGTGCGCGGCAACCGGGGCGGGCACACGTCCCAGCTCATCGTGGAGAAGCTCGCCCGCCGCATCATCGGCTGGGACTACGCCCGCTACATGCGGCCGGAAAGCTACCCCGAGGACGCGCCGCGCGGCCCGGTCGTCGCGCTCGCTGACGAGTTCGCCGGGTCCGATGGCGACATCGTGACCGCGGCGATCAAGGTCATGGGCCTCGGCCCGGTGATCGGCGCCCGCACCTGGGGCGGCGTCATCGGCATCAACGGCTGGCAGGGCCTGGTGGACGGGACGCACGTCACCGTGCCGCGGTACGCGTTCTGGTTCAGCCAGCTGGGCTGGAACGTCGAGAACCACGGCGTGGACCCCGACCTGGAGGTGCTCATCACCCCGGACGAGTGGGCGGCCGGCCGTGACCCGCAGCTGGAGACGGCCGTCGACCACGCCCTGACCGCCCTGGCCGAGCGCCCGCCGGCGCCGGTGCCGGACCCGCCGGGCGGCCCGGGCAAGCGCCGCCCGCCCCTCCCTCCCCGGGTAACGCCGCCTCTCCGGTAACGCCGCCTCCCCGTAGCAGCCTCTCCAGTGACGGCCTGCCCCGGTGACGGCCTGCCCCGGTGACGGCCGCTCCCGGTCGCGGGGCCTTCCCGGTCCCGCTCGCGTCAGGCGCGGGTGAGCAGCTCGCGGCCGCGCTTGCGCAGCTCAGCCACCGAGGTCACGCCGAGCAACTGCATGGTCGACGTGAACTGGGCGCTCAGCAGGTCCAGCGCCCGGTCCACGCCGGCCTCGCCGCCGGCCATCAGCCCGTACAGGTACGCCCGGCCGAGCACGGCGGCGTCCGCGCCGAGGGCCAGCGCGATGACGACGTCGGCCCCGTGCCGGATCCCGGAGTCCACCAGGATCGTCACCGACGGGCCGACCGCCTCGCGGACCGGCGCGATGAGGTCGGCCGGGGCGACCGCCCGGTCGAGCTGGCGGCCACCATGGTTGGACAGCTGGATCCCGTCGGCCCCGAGGCCGACCGCCTGCCGCGCGTCGGCGGCGCCGAGCGGCCCCTTGATGACCAGCTCGCCCTTCCAGCGCGAGCGCAGGTCGGCGATGTTGTCCCAGTGGATCCCGGGGTCGAAGAACGCCGCCGTCTGCATCAGGTTCGCCGTCGGGCGCCCGGCGAAGTTCGCGTAGTCCAGCGCCGGGCCGCTCAGCAGCCGGTACCAGTACACCGGGCGCGACGCTACCTGGGCGACGGTCTGCAGGCTGAGCTCGGGCGGCATCGTCAGCCCGTTGCGCTTGTCCTTGAGCCGGTTGCCGGCGATCACGGTGTCGACCGTCACCACCAGCACCCGGTAGCCCGCCTCCCAGGCCCGGTCGACCAGGTCATGCGCCTGCCCCCGGTCTTTGAGGATGTACAGCTGGAACCAGGGGTCAGGCGCCTGCCCGCCCGGCACGTCGCCCAGGACCGCCGCCAGCTCCTCGATCCCGGTGGTCGCCATCGTCGACAGCGTGTACGGCAGGCCGCGGCGGGCGGCCGCGCGGGCCGCGCCAGCCTCGCCGTCGGGGTGCAGCATTCGCGTGTAGCCGGTCGGCGCCAGCGCCATCGGAAGCGGGACGGGAACCCCGAAGATGGCCGCCGACGTGTCAATGGTGGCCACGTCGGCCAGCACCCGGGGCAGGAAGCGCCACTGCCGGAACGCCGCGATGTTCGCCCGGACCGAGACCTCCTCATCGGCGGCGCCGTCGGCGTAGTCGAAGACCGGCGTCGGGATCAGCCGCCGGGCGGCCCGCCGGAGGTCGCCGATGCTGTGGCAGGCGGCGAGGCGCCGGGTGGTCGGGTCCAGCTCAACCGGGCGCATCCGGACCAGCCTGCGCATCTCCCGCACTTTCATGCCGCCGACGATACGCTGCCGGCCAGGGCTTGCGAAGGCCCGGGCATCGCCTGATACATTTACCAATCGGAAAAGTAGGTTATATCAGGGCCCGGCGGGCGCCCCGTCCTCTCGTCCTGCTCCGGCGCCCCGGCCTCTGATAACAGCAAGAAGCGGCCCGCAAGCGCCAGCTCGCTCCCGCGTCGCGTTACCCGCCCCCCGTCGCCTGTCACTCACCTGCCACCTGCCACCTGCCACCTGTCACTCGCCCGTCGCCCGTCACTCACCTGCCACCTGCCACCTGCCACCTGCCACCTGTCACTCGCCCGTCGCCTGTCACTCACCTGCCACCTGTCGCCTGTCACTCGCCTGTCACTCGCCCGTCACTCACCTGTCGCCTGTCGCCTGTCGCCCGTCGCCTGTCGTCCGTCACCGGTCACTCACCTGCCATCCGCCACCCCCGGTACCTCAGCCCGCGCCGCCTGGCGCCCGCGCCCCACTCGCCCCGCTACCCGCTACCCGGCCAGCGCTGCGACTTGCCCGCGCCGAGCCACTCAACGATCGCGGCCCGCCCGGTCGCCGGCCTACCCGAGAGGACCAGCACCGCATGACCACCATCGCCGTCGTCACCGGCAACCCCAAGCCCGCGTCCCGTACCCACGGGGTCGCCCTCGCGGTCGCCGGCGCCATCGCCAGCGCCCTCCCGGCGGGGTCAGATCGCCTGGTAATCGACCTGGCCGACCACGCGCCGCGGCTGTTCGACTGGCCGGCGCCTGAGCTGACCCGGCTCACCGCCGAGGTCGCCGCGGCCGACATCGCGATCTTCGCCTCGCCCACCTACAAGGCGTCCTACACCGGGCTGCTGAAGGCCTTCCTGGACCGGTACGGCAGCAACGGCCTGGCCGGGGTGACCGCGGTCGGGGTCATGACCGGCGGCTGGCCCGGGCACCTGCTCGCGGTCGAGGTCCACTTGCGCCCGGTCCTGGTCGAGCTGGGCGCCTCGCTCCCGTCCCGCGGGCTGTACGTCACCGAGCCGGAACTGGCCGACCTGGGCAAGGCCATCGGCACCTGGGCGACGGCGGCCGTGCCGCTCATCGCCCGCGGGGCGGCGTAGCGACCAGGGGAGGGCCCGTGAAAGGATGCGGCCGCACTGAGTCGCCCGCGGCTCAGGCCGACAGCGTGCCCTCCAGGGGAGTGCCCTCCAGCGAGGCGTAGTCGCCTCGCCAGAACAGGAGGGGAGTGCCCTGCCCGCCCGCCTCGACGTGCTGGACCCGGCCGACGATGATCACGTGGTCGCCGCCCGGCAGCGAGTGCTCGACCGTGCACTCCACCGCCGCCAGCACCCCCTCCAGGCGCGGGCTGCCGGTCGGGCCGTGCCGGTGGTGCAGCACCCCGTCCCAGGTGGCGGCCAGGCCGCGCCGGGCGAAGTTGGCCGACAGCTGCCGCTGCCGGTCCGCGAGCACGTTCACCGCGAACGCGCCGTGCCCCTCGATCGCCTTCAGGGTCGCGCTGGCCAGGTCGAAGCAGACCAGGACGAGCGGCGGGTCGAGCGACAGCGAGGTCACCGCGTTGGCCGTGGTGCCGACGGGCTCGCCATCGGCGTCAACCGAGGTGACCACGGTGACGCCGGTGGCGAAGTGGCCCATGGCGTGCCGGAGCTCGGCGGGCGTGCAGCCCGCGGGCGCGGTGGCCGCGCCGGGGACGGGCACGAGCGATCCTCGTGCGGCGCCGGGCACCCTAGAACTGGCCATGGTTGGGCGGGAGGGCGTCGTTAAGGAGGTAGTTGCCGACATGGTGGTACTTCCAGGAGACCGGGTCGTGGCTGGCGTGGGTCCGGGCATTGCGCCAGTGCCGCGACAGCCCGTACTTCTCGTCGGCCGCGCTCGCCCCCGCCAGGGAGAACAGCTCGGACGTGACCTCGGCCGCGACCTCGCTGCCGAACGCCTTGGCCTGGGCGATCGCGATCGAGGCACGGGCGGCCTCGGCGGCGCTGGCCGGCACCCGGCCGACCGACTCCTGGACCTGCGCCGCCGACCGCAGCAGGGCCTCGGCGGCCGCGACCTTGGCGGCCAGCTCCCCGAACCGGTGCAGCGTGTGCGGGTCGGTGCTCGCCCGCTCGGCCAGGCCCGCCCGGGCGGCCTCGAAGAACGGCCGGGCCTTGTCGCGCACGAACCAGCGGGCGTCGGCCAGCGCGCCGCCGGCGATGCCGACCTGGATCGCGGCGTGCACCAGCTGGGTGCGCGCGCCGAGCTGCTGCGGCACCGCGAAGGCATCGGCGTAGCTGACGGCCAGCTCCGGGTCCACCGGCACGTCGCTGAACGCCGCCGACCCGCTAACGGTGGCCCGCTGCCCCATGACGTTCCAGTCCGCGTCGAGCGTGATCCCGGCGGCGTCGCGGCGGACGAACGCGAGCGCGAGCCGCCCGTCCTCGCCCAGCGCGGTGACCCCGAGCCAGCGGGCGCTCAGCGAGCCGGTGGTGTAGTACTTCTTGCCCGTCAGGCGCAGCACGCCGCTGGCGTCGCGGCGCAGGGTGGTCTTCAGGTCCTGGGCGTGCGCCCCGCCCCGCTCGGCCTGCCCGTTGCCGAAGCGGCCACCCGACAGCACCTCGGCGAACAGCCGCTCCTGCTGGCGCGGCGTCCCCCAGGCTGCCAGCACGTCGGTGAACAGGTAGTGCGCCTGCGGGACCTGGGCGATCGCGGGGTCGGCGGCCGCGATGAGGCGGATCACCTCGGCCACCACGCTCGCCCCGAGCCCGGGGCCGCCGTAGGCGCGGGGGACGGTGATCGAGAGCAGGCCGCTGGCGTCGAAGGCGGCCAGCTCGGCGTAGGGGACCTCGCCGCGCCGGTCTCGCGCGATGGCGCCGTCCCTGATCGAGTCGGCGTACGCGCGGGCCGCGTCAACGGCCTCCCGGGCGGTGTGGATGCTGATGATGCCATCAGCGCCCGCAGCGGCGGAGCGCGAAGCTGCGGTGCTGGCGAGGGTGGCTGTCATGAGTCCATCGTCTCCCGCTCCTCGCCATATGTCAATATTTACGATCAGTTTAGTAGGATTTTTGTGGCGAAGATGCCAGGCGCCGGCCGGGCGGATGTTGCTCGCAGTCATTTGCGCCGCTCATAACGGATCGCCGGCGCCGGCTGACCTTCGCGCGCGGCGGGGTTAGCTTTCCCCTACCTTGATGATTTGACCGGCTTCGTGCCCTTCTTCCGGGCCGACCACCCGGCGCTGCCCGGCGCGGTGCTGCGGCGCGGGGCCCGGCAGCTGCTCGGCTCGGGCTACGTCGAGGACGCGGCCGCCCCCGTCCCGGTCGCCTTGTCCGAGCGGGACACCATCCGCCACGACCGGGCCGTGCGCTACTTCCGCTGGCTCGACCTCGCCCCTCGCGCCAGCCCGTGGGAGCCCCAGGCCCGGCTGCGGGCGGCCCGGGTCACCACCGGCGGCACCGGCGGCATCGCGGCGCTGGCGCTGGCCGCCAGCGGGGTCGGGCGCCTGCACTGCGTTGACCCCGACGAGGTCGAGCTGTCCAACCTCAGCCGCCAGGTCCTGTACACCGAGGACGACATCGGCGCGCCCAAGGCCGACGTGGCGGTCGCCCGGCTGGGCCGCCTCAACCGCGACATCGAGGTCACCGGGCAGCGGCTGCGGGCGGCGGGCGCGGGCGACCTGCGCGGCCTCGCCCGCGACTGCGACGTGCTGCTGCTCGCGGCCGACCAGCCGCCCGCCGGGCGGCCCTGGGCGAACCTCGCGTGCCTGGCCGCGGGGCGGCCCCGGGTCGACGCGGGCTACCACGGGCCGCTGGTCCGGGCGGCGGCGTTCGTCCCCGGCCGGGGCCCTTGCCGGGAGTGCACCCGGCTCGGGCTGCGCGACGACCATGCCCGCGACGGCGCCGGCCCGGACGCGCCCGGCGGGCCGGCGCGGTCGGGCACGCGGTCGGCGCGGTGCCCGCCGGGATGTCCGGCTACCTGGCCGCCCACCTGGTCATCGCCCTGCTCACCGGCGTCCCGCCGGTCGTGCCGGGCCGGATCGAGACGCTCAACCTCGCCGCCCTCGGCGCGCCGCTGGCGGTCGGCTACCCGTCGCGTCCGGACTGCCCTGCCTGCGGGTCGCGGCCGTGACGGAGCACCCACCGGAAAGGAGGTGAACGGTCATGGCACAGCCCGTCGGCACCCTGCAGGATCAGGCGATGGAGGTGCCAGCCGACGAGAGCGCGGAGCCGATTGTCATCCGCAAGCTTGACCGGCTGGAAACCAGCCGTCCCGGCAATTCCCAGGGCGCGCAGCCGCCGGGCAAGTCCGGCCGGCTGCCCTGGCCCCGCTAGCGCAGGGCCGGGATCACCTCCCGCCCGTAGGCCGCCAGGGTGGCCTCGTTGTCGTCGTGCATCAGGTAGAGCGCGAACTGGTCCGCGCCGATCTCGGCCAGCTCCCGCAGCCGCTCGACGTGGGCCGCGGGCGGCCCGAGGAGGCAGAAGCGGTCCACGATCGAGTCGGGAACGAAGTCAGCCGACGGGTTGCCCGCCTTGCCGTGGTGGTCGTAGTCGTACGCCTGGCGGCCCGCGATGTAGTCCGTCAGCGCGCGCGGCACCGGCCCGTCGGTCCCGTACCGGGCGACCAGGTCGGCCACGTGGTTGCCGACCATCCCGCCGAACCAGCGCAGCTGGTCCCGCTGGTGGGCCAGGTCGGTCCCCACGTAGGCCGGGGCCGCCACGCACATCGTGATCGCCGCCGGGTCGCGCCCGGCGGCGGCCGCCGCCGCGCGGACCGCGCCGATCGTCCAGCGGGCGATGTCCGGGTCGGCGGTCTGCAGGATGAAGCCGTCGGCCTGCTCGCCCGCCAGGCGCAGCGCCTTCGGCCCGTAGGCCGCCATCCACACCGGCAGCGACGCTCCTGCCCGCACCCACGGGATCCGCAGCGGCTTACCGTGGTGCTCGACCTCGCGCCCCTCGGCCAGGCCCTTGATCACCGTCATCGCGTCCGCCAGGACCGGCAGCGTCACCGGGGCCTGGCCGATGTAGCGGCGGGCGGAGTCGCCCCGCCCGATCCCGCACACGGTCCGGTTGCCGTAGGTGTCGTTGAGCGTCGCGAACAGCGAGGCGATGACCGACCAGTCGCGGGTGCCCGGGTTGGTCACCATCGGCCCGACCGTCATCGCCGTGGTGGCCGACAAGATCAGCGGGTACAGCAGGAACGTCTCCTGCCAGAGCACGTGGGAGTCGAACGTCCAGCCGTAGCCGAAGCCCGCCTCCTCCGCCTGCGCCATCAGCGACACGACCTGCGTCGCGGGCGGGTTGGGCTGCAGCACCACTCCGAAGTCCATGGCGCTACACCAGGTACTGGTTCAGGCCGCGGGGCAGGAACTGGCCGTGGCCGGCCGACCCGGTGAACGTCCCGCCGTCCACGATCACCCGCCCGCGCGACAGCGTGGTCACCACCCGCCCGGTCACCGCCATTCCCTCGAAGGCCGAGTAGTCGACGTTCATGTGGTGGGTGGCGGCCGAGATCACCTGCGCCGCGCCCGGGTCGTAGATGACGATGTCCGCGTCCGAGCCGGCCGCGATGACGCCCTTGCGCGGGTACAGGCCGAAGATCCGGGCCGGGGTGGCCGAGCTGATCTCCACCCACCGCCCGAGCGTGATCTCGCCCGCGACGACCCCCTGGTGCAGCAGGTCCATCCGGTGCTCGACGGCCGGGATGCCGTTGGGGATCTTGGAGAAGTCCCCGATGCCGAGCTCCTTCTGGCCCTTCAGGCAGAACGGGCAGTGGTCGGTCGACACGACCGACAGGTCGTTGGTGCGCAGCCCCCGCCACAGGGCGGCGCCGTGCTCGGGCGTGCGCAGCGGCGGCGAGCAGACGTACTTGGCGCCGTCGAAGCCCGGCCCCGCCATGTCGTCCAGCGTGAGGTACAGGTACTGCGGGCACGTCTCGGCGAACACGTTCTGCCCGCCGTCGCGCGCCTCGGTCACCGCCTTCAGCGCGTTCGCGGCCGACAGGTGCACGATGTACAGCGGGCAGCCGGCCACCTTCGCCAGCTGGATCGCCCGGCTGGTGGCCTCGCCCTCCAGCTCCGGCGGCCGGGTCAGCCCGTGGTTGACCGGGCCGGTCCGCCCGGCCGCCAGGGCCTGGGCGACGAGCTGGTCGATCGCGATGCCGTTCTCGGCGTGCATCATGATCATGGCGCCCGACGCGCGGGCCTGCTGCATCGCCAGCAGGATCTCCCCGTCGGTGGCGTAGAACACGCCCGGGTAGGCCATGAACATCTTGAAGCTGGTCACGCCGGCCGCGATGCAGGCGTCCATCTCCTTGAGGGTGGCGTCGTTGACGTCGGCGACGATCATGTGGAAGCCGTAGTCGATGGCCGCCGCGCCGTCGGCCTTCTCGTGCCACTTGTCCAAGGTGGCCAGCAGCGACGCGCCCTTGGCCTGGACCGGGAAGTCCACGATGGTGGTGGTCCCGCCGAAGGCGGCCGCGATCGTGCCGGTCTCGAACGTGTCGGCCGCGAACGTCCCGCCGAACGGCATCTCCATGTGGGTGTGCACGTCGATGCCGCCCGGCAGGACGTACTTCCCGGTCGCGTCGATGACCTGGCCGGCCTGCGGGCCGGCGCCGGGCGCGAAGACGGCCGCGATCGTCTCCCCGTCGATGAGGACGTCGGCGGCCACGGCGCCGGCCGGGGACAGGACGGTCCCGCCTCCGATCAGGATCGTCACGGGTTGACCAGCCCCTCGTAGCTGTCGGGGCGGCGGTCGCGGTAGAACTGCCACAGGTCGCGGACCTCGGTGAGCTTGCCCAGGTCGAGGTCGCGGACGATGACCTCGTCGGCCGAGTCGCCGGCGGCCTCGCCGACGAGCTGCCCGCGCGGGTCCACGAAGTACGAGCCGCCGTAGAAGTCGTTGTCGCCCAGCGGCTCGACCCCGACCCGGTTGATCGCGCCGATGTAGTACTCGTTGGCGACGGCGGCGGCCGGCTGCTCCAGGTTCCACAGGTAGGCCGACAGCCCGCGCGACGTGGCCGAGGGGTTGAACACGATCCGGGCGCCAGCCAGGCCCAGCGCCCGCCAGCCCTCCGGGAAGTGCCGGTCATAGCAGATGTAGACCCCGATGCGGCCGACGGCGGTGTCGAAGACGGGGTAGCCGAGGTTCCCGGGCCGGAAGTAGAACTTCTCCCAGAAGCCCTTGACCTGGGGCAGGTGGTTCTTGCGGTACTTGCCCAGGTAGCTGCCGTCGGCGTCGATGACGGCGGCGGTGTTGTAGTAGACGCCGGGTTGCTCTTCCTCGTACATCGGCGCGATGATCACGATCCGGTGGGTCCGCGCCGCCTCCTGCAGCAGGCGGGTGGTCGGCCCGTCCGGGATCTGCTCGGTGTAGGAGTAGTAGTCCGCGTCCTGCACCTGGCAGAAGTACGGCCCGTAGAACAGCTCTTGCAGGCACACGACCTGCGCCCCGGCGTCGGCGGCGGCATGGATGTGCCGTAGCGCCGCCGCGATCATGGAATCTTTGTCCCCGGTCCAGGCTTGCTGGACGAGGGCAGCCCGGACGATCTCCGGCATCCCAGCCTCCTGTGCTCGCTTCTCGTACATGCTGATCTTGCCCCCTCGCGACCGCACTTGTAACGGGCCCGCCTGCTGTCGTTTCCTGAGAAACTGCCGCCACTTGCGCCCAGCCCGGCCACAGCCGTGCCGCGGGCCCGCGGCGGCGGCCCCGCCCGGGCCGTCCCGCCCCCGCCGCCGCGGGCGGGCATAACGGCCGGGCCGGCGCGGTTAGGCGTGAGCGTTGGGCCGACCCGGTAAGCATGCGGGCCAGCCCCGTGACCGAGCGCGGCAGGCGGCAATCGCGGAGGCGGCAGGCAATGAAGGCAGTGCGGTTCGATCAGTACGGCGGCATCGACGTCCTGCGGGTGGCGGACGTCCCGGACCCGGTCCCCGGTCCCGGCCAGGTGCTGGTGAAGGTCAAGGCGGCGAGCGTCAACCCCGGCGAGGCGAAGGTCCGCGAGGGGCTGCTGCACGCGATGTGGCCCGCCACGTTCCCGTCCGGGCAGGGCACCGACGTGGCGGGCATCGTCGTGGCGGCCGGCCCGGGCGCGGGCGGGGTGGCGGCCGGCGATGAGGTCATCGGCTGGGTGGACACGCGCTCCAGCCAGGCCGAGCTCGCCGTGGTGGACGCGGCGAACCTGGCCCCCAAGCCGGCCGCGGTGCCGTGGGAGGTGGCCGGGGCGATCCCGGTCGCCGGGTTCACCGCGTGGGCCATGGTCCAGGCGGCGGCCGTCGGCCCGGGCGACACGGTCGTCGTGTCGGGCGGGGCGGGCGGGGTCGGCTCGATCGCGGTTCAGCTGGCGCGGAAGGCCGGCGCGACGGTGATCGGGCTGGCGGGCCCGTCGAACCACGAGTGGCTCGCCAGCCACGGGGTGATCCCGGTGGCCTACGGGCCCGGTGTCGCCGGGCAGGTCCGCGCGGCCGCGCCGGACGGCCGGGTCGATGCCTTCCTCGACACCTACGGCGGCGACTACGTCGAGATCGCGCTCAACGAGCTGGGCGTGGCGCCCGGGCGGGTCGACACCGTGGTCCGGTTCGACGCGGTCGAGAAGTACGGGGTCAAGGCCGAGGGCAACGCGGCCGGCGCGAGCGCCGCGACCCTGGCCGAGCTGGCCGGGCTCATCGCCGCGGGTGAGCTGGAGATCCCGGTCGCGGCGACCTACCCGCTGGCCGACGTGCGCGCGGCGTTCGAGCAGGTGGAAGCGGGCCACGTCCGCGGCAAGGTCGTCCTGCTGCCCTGACCCGCCCCCGGCGCTTAGCCCGGCAGGACCAAGGTCGCCGCCGCGATGACGGCGACGGCGGCGACGACCAGCAAGACCGCGCCCTCCCCAGCCGAGGCGGCGGGCAGCGCGGTCGCCGCCGCCGCGAGGGCCAGCAGGACCAGCCCCGCGCCCAGCACCCGCGCGTGGCCCCGCAGCAGGTCCCGCGCGGGCGTGCCCGACTCGGCGACGTGCACCGCCAGCAGGTAGGCGATGAGCAGGACGCCGAGGACGGCCGTGTGCCAGGCCCGGGCCGGGTGCAGTACCTCCAGCCAGAGCACCACCACGCAGGCGGCCTCCTCCCAGGCAGCCCACCGGACCAGCCCGACGGCCCGCTGGAGCAGCCGGTCAGCCAGGCTGAGGAAGTAGGCGTCCTCTTCCTCGGGCACCTCCAGCACGGCGAGGCGGCCGGCGCTGGCGAGCACCGACAGCGACCCGATCCCCAGCGCGATCGAGGCCCACCCGCCGCCGGGCACCGGGACGGCCGCCCACACCAGCGCCGCGACTCCCAGGAGGATGGCCCCGAGCCGCGCTCCCGCGATGGCCAGCACCCGCCGCCTCATCGCCGCCCCACCAGCGGGCGCCGGGTGAACGGGGCGAGCGGCAGGTCCAGGGGCGCCGTCCCGTCCCAGTGCACGACCGGCACCCCGAGCTCGCGCAGCGCGAACCGGATCGCCTGCTGCTCCATCGACCAGATCCGCCGGGCCAGCCGGTCGGCCGGCGACACGGCGTCGCGCCGGCTGGCCGGCGGCGACACGTTCAGCACGTCCACCACCAGCAGCGACAGTCCCCGCTCGCGCATGTCCCGCAGCGCCTCCACGAACCGCTGGTCCAGCAGGGGGCTGAACGCCACCACGAGCGCCCCGTCGGGCAGCGCCGCCCGGGGCAGCCGCCGCACGTTCGCGCCCCGGGACCAGCTCGCGTCGGCCCGCAGCAGCGCGTCGATGATCCGGTATTCCTGCCGCTTGCCGAGCGCCGGCGCCAGCCACTGCGCCCCGCCCCACTGGTAGGTGATCGCCCCCACCCGGTCGCGCTGGCGCAGGTAGGCCCGGGCCGCCGCCGACGCGCCCCGCAGCGCGAAGTCCAGCGCCGAGGTCCCCGGCTCGCCCACGTCCGACGTCGCGTCCACCAGCAGGACCACGTCCTGCGCGCGCTCGGCGGCGTACGTGTTCACCTGCAGGCGCCCCAGCCGGGTCGAGGCGGGCCAGTTGATCTGCCGCTGCCGGTCGCCCGGCACGTACTCCCGGATGCCGGCGAATTCCAGCCCGTCGCCCGGCACCCGGGCAGGGTGCTCGCCGAGCCGGTTCGGCAGCCGCGACAAGGTGATGGTCGCCTCCTGCTGACCGGGCCGGGGGAAGCAGTCCAGGGACGGCAGCGTGACGAGGACCCGGCCCTCGGTGACCCGCCAGCGGTCGCGCAGCACCAGCTCCGCCGTCCCCGCCTGGCGCTTGCCCCACCGGGGGACGGTGAGGGCGAACCGCGGCGCCCGCCCGCCGACGGCGGTGGCGCTGGCCGGCTCGATCCCCTTGCCCGGGTGGAAGGTCCACCGCAGGTCGAAGGAGTCGAGCGGTACCAGCCCGTCCGCGACGGCGGCCGGGCCGCCCGCGCCCGGGCGGGCGCCAGGGGCGGCCGCCTGGCCGGCGACGGTGAGGCCGATCGTCGCCGGCTCGGCCTCGATGAGCCGGGTCGCGCTCGGGCGCACCTCCACCAGCAGCCAGGCCGGCCGCGTCGCCCGGCCGCTGCCCGCCGCCAGCAGCAGCAGCGCCGGCGCCGCGAGCCCGGCCAGCTCGGGCCGCCTGGTCACGAGGGCGAGCAGCAGCGCCGCCAGGGCCAGCGTCAGCAGCCGCCGCGAGTGCCGCGATACCCGCCACTGCACGCTGGCATCGGCCCGGAACACCGGCTGCGCCGCCGCCCCCGGCTCGGGCCGCTCCGCCGTCATCAGGCCCGGGCCCGGGCGGGGTCGGTCCGCGGCGTCGCCACCGCCTGCAGCAGCCGGGCGATCACGTCATCGGCCGAGACCTGCCGGACCCACAGCTCGGGCCGCAGCGTGACCCGGTGGGCCAGGGCCGGGACGGCGATCTGCTTGATGTCGTCCGGGATCACGTAGTCCCGGCGGGCCAGCAGCGCCTGCGCCCGTGCCAGCTGCAGCAGCGCCAGGCCGCCGCGCGGGCTCGCGCCCACCTGCACCTGCGGGTCCTTCCGGGTCGCGGCCACGATCGCGATGATGTAGTCCAGCAGCTCGGGGGAGACCTCCACGCCCTCCAGGGACTCGCGCATGGCCAGCACGCCCGCCGCGTCGGTCACCGCCGCCAGCGTCACCGCCTCGGTGGCCCGCTCGGCCCGCCGCCGCAGCATGTCGGTCTCGTCGTCGGCCGACAGGTAGCCCAGCCGCAGCCGCATGAGGAACCGGTCGAGCTGCGCCTCCGGCAGCTCGTAGGTGCCCTCGTACTCGATGGGGTTGTCGGTCGCCAGCACGACGAACGGCTGGGGCAGCGGCCGGGTCTGCCCGTCGATGCTGACCTGCCCCTCGCCCATCGCCTCCAGCAGCGCGGCCTGCGTCTTGGGCGGCGTCCGGTTGATCTCGTCAGCCAGCAGCAGCTGGGTGAAGACCGGCCCGGGGCGGAACGCCATGTCCCCGGTCCGCTGGTCGTACAGGGCCGCCCCGACCACGTCCGACGGCAGCATGTCGGGCGTGAACTGGACCCGGGCGAAGTCCAGCCCGAGTACCCGCGCGAACGACCGGGCGATGAGGGTCTTGCCCAGCCCCGGCAGGTCCTCCAGCAGCACGTGCCCGCCGGCCAGGATGCCGGTCAGCACCAGCTCCAGCGCCCGGCGGCGGCCGACGACCGCCTTCTCCAGCTCGTCCAGGATCGCCCCGGCCGCGGTCGCGGTCTCCTCGGGTGTCACAGGTGCTCCAATCGGTCGATGAGCCGGGTCAGGGCCCGGCGGGGGATGCCGTGCCCGGCCGGGGTCGCGGCGCTGCTCCCGGCCGGGCCGGCCGGCCGCTGCGCGGGGTCGATCCAGTTCCACGCCGCCATGTCGGCCGGGGCCGCGACGAACGCCCGCCGGGCGGCGTCGGGGTCGGTGTAGAGGTTGAGGCCGTGCCGCTCGGCCAGCCGGGCGGCCAGCAGGTGCTCCAGGACCGCGCGCAGGTCGTTCTCGTAGAACTCGCGGCTGGTCATCGCGCTGCTGACCATGAACTTGCGCTGGGAGTAGCCGGTGATCCGGCTGCCGGCGGCGTCCCGCTTGCGGGCCTGGCGGGCCGACTGGCTGGCCGGCCGGGGCGCGAGGCCCCGCAGCGCCAGCAAGGTGAGCGCGGTGGTGACGACCGCGACGACCGCCACCCCCGGCCAGCCCGCGACCAGCAACGCCGCGACCGCCGCCACGGCGACCAGGATGGCGGCGATGATGACCTCCGCCCGCGCGTCCCGCCACCCGGTCACGGGGTCCCGCCCGCGGGGGCACCGCTTTCCGGGATACGGCTTTCCGGGGTACCGGTTTCGGGGGGACCGCTTTCCGGGGTACTGTCGCGCAGCTCGGCCTCCAGGTCCTCCAGGGCCGCCACGGCGGCGCCGCGCTGCCGCGGGCTCAGCGGGTGGCTGGAGAACCGGGCCTCGTAGAACAGCGCCGTCAGCCTGCGGGCGGCCCCGCCCCGCAGGACGCCCCGCTCGATCGCCCGGCCGAGCAGCTCATCGGGCGTCCCGGCGCTGCCCCGGGCGGTTCCCCGCTCGGCCAGGCTCCGCTCCATCGCCGCGTAGCACGCGATGATCGCGGCCCGGGCGTCGTCCAGGTCCGCCATCGCCGCCCGGCCGGAGGCGACCGCCTCGCGCAGCCCGGCGGCGTCCTCAGCGGCGGGCGCCAGCGGCGGCAGCGGCAGCGGCAGGCTCGCCCGCAGCCGCCGGGCGGCCCAGGTCCCGAAGGCCAGCACCGCCAGCAACGCGATGACGAGCAGCGCGTAGAGCAGGTCCCGCCCCAGGTCCCCCGACGACGACGGGTGGGCCGGCAGCGAGGGCCGCGCGCTCGGCCTCGCGGTCGGGGCCAGCGTCGGCGGCGGCCTCAGCGGCACCGGGCGCGGCTTGAACAGGTGCAGGTGCTGGGAGACCGCCAGGACCACCCCGACGGCGATGATGGCCGCCCCGATGAGGTAGCGCAGCAGGAACCGGAGCGCCCCGGCCACGTCCCGGTCGTCCTCGCCGGCCGGCGGCAGGCTTTCCCGCCCGCGGCCGGCCAGCACGTCGCGGCGCATGACCGTCACCAGCAGCGCGAGCAAGATCGCCTCGACGACCAGGCCGAGGATGGTCCCCTCGGCGCGCAGCGGCCCGTTCCAGCCGAGCCCGGAGATCCCGCCCCGCAGCCCGACGGCGGCCAGCAGCACGAGCACCGCCAGCGCGAGCAGGCGGGGCAGCTGCCGGGCATTCATGGCCAAACCATACCGCCGTGGCCAGCGCGGCTGCCGGGGCGTGCCGGTCAGCTCGCGGCCTTGGCCTTGGCCGCCGCCTTGAGCGACTGCTTGTAGGCGCGGACGCGGGCCAGGGAGTCCTCGTCAACGATGTCGGCGACCGAGACGTACGAGCCCTGCTCGCCGAACGGCCCCGATGCCTCCCGCCAGCCCGGCGGCCGCACGCCGAGCTGCTTGCCGAGCAGGGCGGTGAAGATCTGCGCCTTGACCGCGCCGAAGCCCGGCAGCGCCTCGACCCGCTGGCGCAGCCCGGCGCCGGTGGCGGCCCCGGCCCACAGCGCGCCGGCGTCGCCGTCGTACTCCTCGACGACCAGGCGCGCTAGTGCCTGCACCCGGGCCGCCATGGCCTTGGGGTACCGGTGCAGGGCCGGCCGCTGCGAGAAGATCGCCACCAGCTCGTCCGGGCCGAAGTCCGCCAGCTCCCGGGCGGTGGGCTCATGGCCCAGGCGCGCCACGAGGTCGGCCGGGGCGCTGAAGGCGCGCTCCAGCGGCACCTGCTGGTCCAGCAGCATGCCGATGAGCAGCGCCAGCGCGTTGCGGGACAGCAAGTCGTTCGCTTCTGGCGATACTGGCAGCGCGATGGGCACCACGGTCCTCCACTGTTCGTTAGTCAGTACGAGTAAGCTGGGAACTGGCTGGGGAAACTTACAGGTGGTCAGCCGGTACCGTGTCCCAGCCGGGATGGATGGAGTCATCATGACACCAGGCGTGAAGGTCGGGATCGCGGGCATCGTGATCGCGATCATCCTGCTCATCGTAGGCGTGCCGGCCTGGGCGGTGGCCGGGGTGTTCATCGTCGCCCTGGCCATCCCGGTCGGCGGTTACCTGATGCTCGACAAGTCGCAGCGCCGCCGCGCCCGCTCGGTCTACAACAAGCGCAACCGGGGGATCGGCCGCTAGCGGCTACCGCCCCTCGGCCTCCCGCGTGATGTAGGTCAGGGCGACGAACGAGCGGAAGACGGCCAGCGGGTCGTCTCCCTCGATTTCCACCTGCCGCGTGCCGGTCCGCTCGCAGCCCTTCACCCAGCTCGCGACCTGCGCCATGTCCGCCGTCTGGACCTCCACCGCCAGCCGGGCGGGCAGCTGGACCGCGGGCGGCGGGATGTCGCGCAGCCGCCGCAGCGACTCCTCGGCCCCGGCCTGGATGCGGTCGCGGGCCTCCAGCGGGTGGACCGAGGCAGCCGCCAGGCGGGTGACCGACTCCTTCACGACCACCTTCTCGACGTTCTTCAGGAACGGGCCAGCCTGCTCGACCGCGTGCTGGTCGCCGCTGATCAGCGCCACCGGCGCCTGGCAGGCCAGCGCGACCAGCGCGTTGATCCCGCTCTCCCCGACCCGGGTCCCGTTCAGCGTGACG
>DATBEM010000086.1:0-2722 GCA_036276115.1 Trebonia sp. | reverse complement strand
CCCCCCCCCCGCGACCCTTCTTCTTTTCCCGGCCTGCCGGCGGACCGCGAAACGCAAGTGCGCGGCGCAAATGCATGTGACCTGCAATCCCATATACTCGGGGAAAGGGAGCTCCGGGAGACCCTAGACGCAAATTTAGGTATGCGTAGATAATGCGGCAACGGCCGCCTCGCCGGGATTTTTTCAGTAGATTTGAGTCCCGTGGGACGGGACCTGCCTGGACTGGACACTTCAAGGCCGAATGTCGCCCGGGTCAATGACTACATCCTCGGCGGGACGAGTAACTTCGCCGCCGACCGGGTGGCGGCCGAGCGGATCCTCGCGCACTTGCCCCAGCAGCGGGCCTCGGCGCTGGAGCACCGCGCGCTGATCGGGCGGGCCGTCCGGTTCCTGGCCGCCGAGCGGGGCATTGACCAGTTCCTCGACATCGGCTCGGGGCTGCCGACGAAGCAGAGCGTGCACCAGGCGGCCCGGTCGGTCCGCCCGGCCGCGCGAGTGGCCTACGTCGACAACGACCCGCTGGTGGTCTCGCACGGCAAGGCGCTGCTGGCCGAGCGGGACTGCAGCGTGGTCGCCCAGGCGGACCTGCGCGACCCCGGCGCCCTGCTCAGCCACCCGGAGATCAGCCGGTTCCTGGACTTCGGCCGCCCGGTGGCGCTGATCTTGGCGAGCGTGCTGCACTTCATCCCCGACGCCGACGAGCCGGGGCAGGTCGTGGCCGCGCTGCGGGACGCGGTCGCGCCGGGCAGCTACCTGGCGCTGACCCACCTGAGCATGGACCTCATCGGGGCGGCCGACCAGGAGCCAGCGGCGCGGGCCGCCCGGGTCTTCGACACCGCCAACATGCGGCTCGTCCTGCGGAGCCGGGCGGAGGTGCTGCTCTTCTTCGACGGCTGGGACCTGATCGAGCCGGGCCTGGTCCCCAAGCACGCGTGGCACCCCGAGTGCGGTGCGGACGCTCCTGCCTTCGACCCGTCCTGGGCGGGCGTAGGCTGCAAGCCCTCATAACGGTTGTCGGGCCAGCCGGAAGCCTGCGGTGTGACCTTCTCCCCCGACGGCACCTGCATCGCCACCGCCAGCACCCGGACCCGGACCCGGTGTCACGCGGCCGGCTGGCTGGTGACTTAGAGGCACGAGAGGACTACGGAGCCGTCGCCCCTGATGGCGGGGGCTGGCGGAGTGTTCCCCTTTAACGTGGCTCGGCCATAATGTAGGCCTATCAGGACTGCTTAGTGTCTACCAGCTGGAGGACGATTGTTCCGGCGTCGATCATCGGGGCCCTCCGAGAACGACTTCCCCGCGCTGGTCGGGAACGGGCTAGCGCAACTGCATGCTGGTGACCGGGACGGCGCGTTGCGGACGTTCCAGCAGGCCAGCGTCGCGACCGATCCGCTGGTGCTGCGCAGCCTGGGCGCCGCCTACACGGAGGCGGGCGAGTCGGGGTTCGCGGAGTACTGCTTCTGGCGCTCGGCCGAGGCCGGGAACCTGGATGCCCGCAACGACCTGGGCGTCCTGCTGAAGAACACCGGGCGGCTGCCCGAGGCTGAGGCGGTGCTGCGGCAGGCCGCGGACGCGGGCGACCCGAACGCGAGCAACAACCTTGGCAACATCTTCCAGGAGCGCGGCGACCTGCAGGGCGCCGCCTGGTTCTGGCACCGGGCGGCCGAGGCCGGGAACCCGCGGGCGATGTGCAGCCTCGGGGTGTTCCTGGCCGGGTCCGGGCATCCCGATGCCCGCATCTGGTACGACCGGGCGGTGTCGAAGATCGGCGAGGCGCCGGAGATCCGCGGCCAGCTGGACTCGCTGGGCCAGATGGTGGGGGCCGGCCCCATGCCCGGCGGCGGCCCGTTCGCGGGCGGCATCTTCGGCAGCAGCCAGCCGAGCACCCCGCCGGGCGACTCCCAGCCTGCCCCGGGCGACCGCGACCAGTACGCCGCGACCCAGATGATGGTCCCCCCGGGCGGCGGGGGCCCGCAGGCCCCGGCCCAGCCGGGCGGATCCGGGCACGACCAGTACGCGGCCACGCAGCTGGTGGCGCCGTCCGGCGGCTCCGCTCCCGCAGGCCCGGCGACCTCGGACCCGGCCGCGGGCGACCATGACCAGTACGCGGCGACCCAGATGATGATCCCCCCGGGCGGCGGGGGCCCGCAGGCGGCGGTGCCCCTGTCGGGCTCGTCGTCCGTGCCGTCGACGCCGGCCGGGATGATGGGCGACGAGGCGTCCTCGATGACCTTGCGCCGGCCCCGGCGGCCAGACCCGGCCGCGACGGCGCGGCTGCGCTCTGCGGGCCCGCAGCCGGCCTCCGACCCGTCCACGCCGGCCGCCCAGGGCGCGCCGCCGGCGTCGGCCCAGCCGGCACCGGCGCAGCCCGCCTCGACCCCGTTCACGCCGTCGCAGCCGTCGTTCACCCCGCAGCCGCCGGTCTCAGCGCCCGCGTCCGGGGCAGACAGCGGCGCGGGTGACTCCTGGCCGGGACAGTCATGGCCGGCGGACTCATGGTCGGCCCAGCCCTGGTCGGCGCAGCCGGAGACCTCGTCGCCGGGGCAGTCCCGGCCGGGGGCGTCCCAGCCCGCAAGCCCGTCCCAGCCCCCGGCGCCGGTACCGGGCGCGATGCCAGCGGGCGGCCAGGGGCGGATCCCGGAGACGAGCGACGCCGCCACGCAGCTCCTGACCCCGAGGGCGGCGGCTCCCTCGGCTCCGGCGCCAGCGCCGTCCACGCCCT
>DATBEM010000085.1:0-13777 GCA_036276115.1 Trebonia sp. | reverse complement strand
GCCCTAGTCGGCACCGTTCCGGCTGGCACCGTTCCGGCTGGCACCGTTCCGGCTGGCACCGTTCCGGCCAGCCCCGTTCCGGCTGGCACCGCGGCTGCCGTCCCGCAGGCGCCCGGCGCAGGCGGGAGCGTGGTGTCGGGGCAGCGGGCGGAGCCTGCCCGCGGGGTCCCGCCCGCCGTGACCCCGGTCAGCCCGGGCACCGACAGCTCAGCCCCTGCCCGCGTTCTCCCGGCCAGCCCGGCCCTGTCCCCGCCACCGGGCGCGGGCGGCCTGGCCCGGGCGGACGAGACCGGGGCCGCCCGTGAAGATGTCCGATGCGAGGAGAACGTGGACAGCACGTCAGTACCAGCTAGCACGTCAGTACCGGCGGAGGAGGCGGCGGCGCCGGCCGGCGCCGGGCGGGGGAGGGGCGCGTGAGCGCCGCCCCCATCCGGCTGCTGATCGTCGACGATCACCCCGTCGTCCGGGACGGCCTGTCCGGCATGCTCGCGTCCGAGCCCGATTTCAAGGTGGTGGGGCAGGCGGGCGACGGGAGCGAGGCCGTGTCGGCGGCCGAGCTGCTGCGGCCGGACGTGATCTTGATGGACCTGCGGATGCCGGGCATGGACGGGGTGACGGCGATCACCGAGCTGGCCCGCGCGGGCAACCTGGCCCGCGTGCTGGTGCTCACGACGTACGACACCGACAGCTACGTGCTGCCCGCCATCGAGGCGGGCGCGACCGGCTACCTGCTGAAGGACGCGCCCCGGGACGAGCTGCTGCGCGCGGTCCGCGCGGCCGCGGGCGGCCAGTCCGTCCTCGCCCCGACCGTCGCCGCCCGCCTGATGAACCGGTTCCGGGAGCCGGCCGGCGCGGCCGATCACGCTACCGCCCCGGGAAGCCAGGAGAACGCCAGCCCGCCGGCCGCCCGGGCCGACTGGGAGCAGCTCAGCCAGCGGGAGCGGGAGATCCTGGAGCTGATCGCCTCCGGGACCACCAACCGCGAGGCGGCGGCCCGCCTGTTCATCAGCGAGGCCACGGTCAAGACCCACCTGCTGCACATCTACGCCAAGCTCGGCGTCAACGACCGCGCCGCCGCCGTCGCCACCGGCTATAACCGGGGCCTGCTCAAGCCCCGGTAACTGAAGACGGCCAAGAAACGTGCCTGGGGCGCGTGCAACGGTGACCAGGCGGGGTCCTGCCGATCATGGCAGCCCGGTGATGGTGGCGAGGCTGGCGAGGCTGGCGCGGTCGATGCTGGCAGGCGCCGGCCTCCCGGCGAAGATCCTGGAAGATTTCCCCCGCCAGGGCGGGAAAATCTTCCGGAACCGGAAAATCCGCCACGCAACCGCGTGACGCCAGGGCCGCCAGGGCCGGGCGAGGCGCCCGGGAGAACCGGCGGCGCCGGGCCCGTCGTCCGGCTCCCCCATCCGTCCGCGCCGGCACGCCGGCCACCCAAGTTCGCCCGGGCACGCGCTAGCCGCGTGGGTCGCTAACCGCTTCGCCGGGGCCCCATTCACCCTGCGTACCAGGAGGGGCCCGCGGCCCCGGTGGTTGGGGAACCAGGCCCGGCGGACCACAGCGCAGATAACGGCGAGGGCGAGGACGGCCCGCCAGTATCCGCTGGTGCCCAGCTTCGGCACTGGGTCACGGCCTCCTCGCCCGCCGGGGATGACCGATCCGGCCACCGCCCCGGTCAGGCCGGGGCAAACAGGCAGGAAGCCCGGCCGCGCGGGCCGGAGCGGTCACCGCACCGGGCCGTCGGCGTTGTACACGTTGATGCCGAAGTAGGCGAAGCCGGTGACCCCGGTCCCGGCGCCGGCCGCGGGAACGGCCTTGGCCGACGCTCCGACGTCCCAGGAGACGACGGAGTGGCAGCGGGGCGTCGTCATGCTGCCGCGCACCGACGGGGCGGCGTCGGCGGGCAGGGGCAGCTCGAAGGGAAGCTCCCTGGTGTCGCCCGGCTGGAGGTCGAAGGGCTCGCTGAGCAGGACCACGGGGGCTACCGACGTTCCCGCCAGGCCCTTCTTGACCGGGAGGGTCACGACGAACGTGACGAGGACCTCGGTCACCGTGAGCGCCCGTTCCGGCCGGAGGATGACGGTGCCGCCGATGGCCTGGCCGGGCCGCACCATGCGGGCGGGCAGCTGGAGGTCCACGAACCGCTCGCCCCGGTAGCGGGGATCGGAGGTCGCCTCGCTGGCGAAGCGCTCCGGGCCGGCGAGGACCTCGACCGGTGACTCGGCCTGGATGTCGGCCCCGTGCCGCCGGTCGATGACCGCCCGGACCGACCAGCTCACCTGGTCGGTCGCCGACGGCAGGCCGTCGCCGGGAATCGGCAGGCGGACGGCGTGCTCGCCCGGCATCGCGGGCCCGCCGGGCGGGATGACCGCCACCTCGGCGATGATGACCGCTTCCCGCAGCAGGCTGTCGTGCGAGCCGTGGTCGAGCACGTTCGTCCGGGTCACCCGGTGGATGGCGGTCCGCACCAGTTGCGCCGTGACCCCCCTGGCCTTGCGGTCGGGCTCGCCGGCGATGGTGACGACCGCGTCGATGGCGCCGCCGAGCACCACCGGCCCGGGGCCGGTCGTGACCGCCACCGTCTGCTTCTCCTGCGCCGCCATCGTTGCCCCCGTCGGCCGAATCCTGCCGCTCGCGGCTTTCGCCGGAACTGCCCGCCAGCCTAAGGCCTGTCCTGGCGATCATGAGCGGCGACCGGGAGGCAGGTAGGTAGCGTGGAGGATTGCCCCTGCCCGGACCATCGTGGCACGCCGCCTGCCCGGCCCCGCCAGTACAGGCCCGGCCCGCCGCGGTGAGCGTGCTGGGCATGGAGGGCCGGGCCGAACGCGCGTCAAGCCTTCCGCCCAGGCTGCCCGCCTCGACCTCGGCGGGCGGCCTGGGCGGCCGGGCGGCCCCCCGCCGCCTAATGCCGCTGGTAGCGGACCTCCAGCGAGTGGCGGGTACGGCGGACCAGGCCGGCCCGGTTCAGGATCTGCAGGTGGTAGGAGACGGTCGAGTAGCTCAGGTGGAGCCACTGGGCGAGGTCGGCTGTCGTGCGCGGGGTGTCCAGCGCGGCCAGCACCCGGGTCCGGGTGCTGCCGATCAGCTCCCGCGTGAACGGCGAGGCCGCCGTGGGCACGGCCGGGTAGCAGATCAGCGGCAGGCGGGGGGCGGGCGCTCCCGCTGGCTCGCCCCCGCAGAAGACCGCCCGCTCGATGAACGGGCAGGGCACGAACACCACCGCGCCCGGCTGCAAGGTCGCCCCGCAGGCGCTGGCCGTGCGGAAGTCCAGCCCGCCGTCGTTCCACGACAGGTTCGGCGCCAGGCCCGTGATCGCGCCGATGGCGCCCTCGCGCGCGATCACGGTGGCCCGCCGGGTCACGTCGTGCTCTAGGTGCTCGCGCATCCGGGGCCAGTGCGGGGCCAGGACGTGGCGCCAGAACACCCACATCTGGTCCGCCGCCCGCCGCGCGAGGTGGGCCTCGCCTCGCTCCAGGGAGTCCAGCAGCAGCCGGGGCGCCCGCCCGGCCGGGGTGTCGTCCCACGAGGAGCCGCCGATGACCTTGGCCATCTCGTAGCGGACGCGCTCGGGGGCGGCGGTCGCGATCGCGTGGCAGGCGGCGTCCGGGCTGGAGTCGAACGAGGGCGGCTCCGGCCGCACGAAGTCCGGGGCGTAGCCGTGCGGCCCGCCCCCGCCCAGCAGGCCGAGCAGCCGCAGGTCGTGGTCGCGGATGACCTGCCGCGACCGCGCCCGCCAGACCGGGTCGACCGCCAGCGGCCGTAGCCGCAGCGCCTGCAGCAGGTTCCCCGCGATGTTGAGCGGCCCGAGGGCGAACCGGGCGCTGCCCAGCCCTTGGGCACTCAGCTCCAGCCGCGTCACGCCCACGGCCCACCTCCGCCACTGGTTAACGAACCTGGTCGATTTTCTCGAATCATCGTCAATCACACCACAAGCTAGGTGGCAGCGACGCGCGTCGCGGGTGCGGCCCTCACCGGCCGCATACGGGGGCGCCGTCGGGCCTGGCAGTACCCCCTGCACCCACCCCCGCCCAGGCCCGACGGCCCATTTCCAGCGTGCGGCCCGTCTCCCGCCGCGCGGCCCTCCTTCCGGCCAGCCAGCCCGTTTCCGGCCTCCGGCCTCCTGGCCAATGCCCTCTCTCCCGCGCCGGCCAGTCTCCCGCGCCGGCCGAGCGCCGCTAGGCGGCGGCGGGCAGGTTCAGGCGGTCGCCCGCGACCCGGATGAGGACTGAGCCCCACGTGCGGAACGGACGCCAGCCGGCCGCGATCCGGGCGACCTGGGCGGGGGAGGCGGGGCCGGGTCCGAGGCCGTAGAAGTGGGCGATGTAGGACGGCAGGCGAGGCTCGGTGAGCGTCAGCGCGTCGGCGGTGCCCGTCGAGCGCAGCAGGATCAGCGTCGCGTACATGGGCCCGATGCCGGGCAGCGCCTGCAGCCGGGGCAGCGCCCGGGCCGGCTCCATCGCCGCCAGCCGGGCCGGGTCCAGGTCCCCGTCCAGCGCCGCCCGGGCGACGGCGTGCAGCCACGGCACCCGTTGCGGCGCGATGCTGGGCAGCGACGGCGCGGCCAGGAGCCGGGCCGGGAGCGGGAAGGCCGCCAGCTCGCCCCCGGCGGCATCCTCGCCACCGCCCTCGCCCTCGCCCTCGTCGAACGTGCGGCCGAGCTTGTCGCAGATCCGCTCCCTGATCACGGCGGCGGTGCTCCGGTGCCGCCGGGCGCTGATGATCGCCCAGGCGGCCGCCTCGTAGGGCGAGTGGAACAGCACCGGCCGCAGCCCTCGGTGCTCGCGCTGCAGCTGGCCGAGCACGGGGTCACGCGTGCCGGCCTGCTCCCAGGCGGTGCCCGCGTGGTCGAGCGACAGCACTCGCAGCACCTGCCGCCACGCGGCCTGCGGGTCGCCGTCGGTCTCGACCCGCCCCCGGATGGTGCCGTCGGGGTCCTGCGTGACGCGGGCGGCCGCGTGGTGCGCCAGGTCATCGGTGACGAACGCGAGGCGCATCCTGGCCCCGCCGGGCGCGCGACCGCCCCGGCGCGGGCCGAACCCGAACGCGGCCGCCTCGTCTAGCGAGAAGGGGCCGTCGGGGGTGATCGCGAAGGTGGCAGGAGGTCCGGAACTGCTCATGACCCAGGTATAGCCCCCGGGTCTGACAATCGAGCGTCCCCCGACCGCCGCGGGCCCGCGGTCCTTGCCTGGCCCCGAGTATTCCTATTAATATCGTCAGAAAAGTAACATATGACCCGCGCGGCGTGGTCGAACGGTGGCGGATGAGGGCAGGAGACGGCCGTGGCACTACCTGACTTCCTGGTGGCTGGCGTCCCCAAGGCGGGGACCACGGCCTTGCACTCGGCCCTGTCCCGCCACCCGGAGCTGTTCCTGCCGGCGATCAAGGAGCCGAAGTTCTTCCTGACCGACGGCCCGCCGCCCACGCGCGGCGGCCCTGGCGACGTGATCACCTACCGGGAGCACGTCTGGCAGCGCGACAAGTACGAGGCCCTGTTCGCCGCCGCCCCCGCGGGCACCCTGCGCGGCGAGGCGACGCCGCTGTACCTGCACGACCCGGCCGCCATGGGCCGCATCCGCGCCCTCATCCCGCAGGCGCGGCTGGTGGTCGTCCTGCGCGACCCGGTCGAGCGGGCGCACTCCAACTGGGCGCACCTGTGGTCGGCCGGCCTGGAGCCGGTCGGCGACTTCGTCCGTGCCTGCGCCGAGGAGGAGCGGCGCGTCGCCGCCGGCTGGGCGTCCTTCTGGCACTACACCGGCCTGGGCCGCTACGGCGCGCAGCTCCAGCACGCGCTCACGCTGTTCCCTCGCGAGCAGGTCCTGGTGCTGCGCTACCGGCTGCTGGTGGACGAGCCGGCCGCGACCCTTGACCGGATCTGCGCGTTCCTCGGCGTGGCGCAGGGCCTGCTGGGCGAGATACCGCGCGAGAACGTCACCGCCCACCCCGAGCACACTCTCTCGCACCGGGTCCTGGCGCTGGCGGCGCGGGGCAGCGACGCGGCCGGGCGGCTGCTGCCGGGGACGGCCGGGGCCGCGTTGACCGGCCGCATCGAGCGCTACCTGCAGCGTGGCAACCGCGAGCGGCAGCCACTGCGGGCCGACCAGCGGGCGGCCGTGCTGCCCCGGTTCGAGGCCGACGTCCGGCTCCTGCAGGACGTGCTCGGCGAGGACTTCAGCGACTGGCTCGCCCCGCGCGACCGCTCCGGCAACATGGTCGGCGCCCGCCCGAGCGGCCAGTCCCAGGCCCGCAACGGCCAGGTCCGGGGCGGCCACGACAGCGGTGCCCGGGACAGCGGTGCCCGGGACAGCGGTGCCCCGGACCGCGACGGGCGCGAGGCGGCCCGGCAGCCCGCCGGGGAGTCCCCGCGGCCTGGCTAGCGCAGCTCGGTGACCAGCGCGTGCGACCCGTCGGCCTGGGTCAGCTCGTAGTACAGCCGGGTCTGCCCGCCCGGCAGGTCGACTAGGTCGAGGTAGCGCAGCCCGCCGCCGTGGAAGGCCGATCCATGCGGCCCGGCCCCCGGCTGGACCTGGAGCGAGGCACCGTCGGTACCGACAGCCACCCCGGTCCTTTCCTCATAATTCTCCCCGGCAGTGGCCCGGCCGTCGTAGTAGGCCGTGATGACGCCCGCCGGGCCGAACCGGACGGCCGTGACCCGGGTGCCGCGCGCGTCCCACTCACCTGGCCGCCCGGCGAGCGCCACGCCCTGCCACGACCACGCGAGCCCGTCCGCGCTGGAGGCGTACTCGGTGGTCATCTGGTCGGTCTCGTCCGGGTCGGCCAGCGGGTGGACGGTGGCCCACAGGTGCCACTGGCCCTCTCGGCAGGCGATGACCGGGTCCTTGACGCCCTTCTTCTCGTCGCCGGGCAAGATGAGCTGGCGGTCGGCCGGGCGGAACTCGGCCGGGTGGGCCGCCTCGGTCGCCTCGACCCGCCAGTGCTTGGTGCCGGTGGTCGCGCAGCTCAGGTACAGCCGCCAGCGCCCGTCGGGCAGGCGGATGAGCTCCGGGCGCTCCAGTGATTCGGTGTTGACCTCGTCCTTGCCGATCGTGGCGATCGTCTCGAAGTGCTCGCCGTCGGCCGCGAACGCGATCGCGATCGCGTAGCCGCGCCCGTCGCCGATCGGGCGGCGTAGCCGGTAGGCCAGGTAGATGCCGTCGTCGGCGGCGACGGCGGACGGGGCGCCGGCCCAGTGGCCGTTCCCGGTCCCGGGCGGGGCGATCGCGATGGCGGCGGCCTCGGGGCGTGGCAGGATCATGGGGCTAGCGTCCCCCTCGAGTTCATTGCTACTAATCATACTGGAATTATAGACAATCCGTGGTTACCTTGAGTAGCTATCTGAGCGAAATCTTAGCGGCCGGTACCTATAGAAATGCTCGTGTTGGGCGGGTAATGATGGCAATAGGGCTGAACGTCGGATAGGTCGCAAGGGAGCGCTTGGCTGAGGGGGCCGCGAGTGAGGGCAGCCGTCCGTTTGGCATGGCGTGGCACCGCCATGGTCGCGTTCGGGGTGACGGCGGCGCTAGCCGTCATGCTGAATCGCTCTACAACCACGCCCACCGCGCTGACCGCGTCCGCGAGCCAGCCGCCGGGCGCGCCCGGCTGCCCGCCCTCGGCCCTCGCGGTCCGGCTCGCGGACGGGGCCGGCGGCGTCGCCGGGTACCCGGTGGACTTCACCAACCAGTCGGGCCAGGCCTGCGCGCTGCGCGGCTACCCGTCGGTCGCCGCCTACGACCTGCGCGCCGAGGGGTACGTCCAGGTGGGCGCCCCGGCCCGCGCGGACCCGCGGGCCGCCCCGCGCCCGGTCGTGCTGCGGCCGGGCGGGACGGCGCACGCCACCGTGACCAGCGCGCCCGCCGCCGCCCCGGCCTGCCACCGGGTCCCGGTGACGGGCCTGCGGGTCATCCCGCCGGGCACCTCCACTCCCGACTACCTGCGGGTAAGGTTCTCCGCGTGCTCGGTCGCGGGCCCGGCGGCACCGCCCGGGCTGAACGTCCAGGCGGTCCAGCCGGGACCCGGGCCGGTGGCCGTCACCGCCCCCGCTAGCAACGCACGGTAGAGGCGCGAACGCGCTGCGACGCGCGGGCCGGGCGCCGCCGGCAACGGGGGCGCCCGGCCGTTTGGATCGCCGCGCAGGCCGGGCAGAATCAGGTTCATGAGCCTGAGCGAAACCGGGAGCGTGCCCGTGGCGGCCGGCCCGCAGGGCGGGAGCGTGCCACCGGCCGGGGCCGAGCCCCCGGCCGACGGCCGCGGTCCGCTGCACCTGCCCCCCGACCGCTACCTGGACCGCGAGCAGAGCTGGGTGCTGTTCAACGAGCGCGTCCTTGAGCTCGCCGAGGACGAGTCGATCCCGCTGCTGGAGCGGGTCAGGTTCATGGCGATCTTCGCCTCCAACATGGACGAGTTCTTCATGGTCCGGGTGGCCGGGCTGACCCGCCGGATGGTCGCCGGGTTCCCGATCGAGGGAGCGGGGCTGCAACTGCCCAGCCAGGTCCTGCAAGGCCTCCTCGCGGCCGCCCGCGACGCGGCGACCAGGCACGCGGCGGTATTCCGGGACCAGGTCCAGCCCGCCCTGGCCGGGGTCGGCATCGAGATCTTGCGCTGGAAGGACCTCACCCACGACGAGCGGCAAGGCCTCAGCGACCTGTTCCGCAAGCGGATCTACCCGGTGCTCACCCCGCTGGTGGTCGATCCCAGTCACCCGTTCCCGTTCATCTCGGGCCTGTCGCTCAACCTCGCCGTGGTGCTGGCCGCGCCCCCGCCGGGCTCCCTCACCCAGCCAGCGAGCGGGCCGGCGACTGGGCTGGGGAACGGTACCAGTCAGGGGCCCGCCAATGGGGCGGGGAACGGGGCCGGCGGAGCCGCCGAGGGGAACCAGCTCTTCGCCCGGGTCAAGGTCCCCCCGCGGCTGCCCCGGTTCCTCAAGGCCAGCGAGGACCGCTCCGTCCCGATCGAGGACGTGATCGCGGCGCACCTCGAGCAGCTGTTCGGCGGCCTGCGGATCATCGAGCACCACGCGTTCCGGGTGACCCGGGTGCGCGAGCTGGAGGTGGACGAGGAGGTCACCGAGAACCTCCTGCAGGCGATGGAGCGGGAGCTGGTCCGGCGCCGCTTCGACCCCGCCGTCCGGCTTGAGGTCGAGGGCACCATGCCCGAGGCCGTCTTGCAGCGGCTGGTCAAGGAGCTCGGCGTGGACGAGCAGGCGGTGTTCGCCACCTCCGGCCCGCTCGACCTCAGCGGCCTCGGCGTCATCGCCGACCTGCCCCGGGGCGAGCTGCGCTACCCGGCGTTCGTCCCCGCCACCCGCGCGCTGCCGCACGACGTGCCGATCTTCACCACCCTGGCCGAGCGCGACATCCTGGTCCACCACCCCTATGACTCGTTCGCCGCCAGCGTCGAGCGGTTCATCGAGGAGGCCGCGGCCGACCCGCGGGTGCTGGCGATCAAGCAGACCCTGTACCGGACCGGCGGCGAGTCGCCCATCGTGGACGCGCTCATCGACGCGGCCGAGGCGGGCAAGGAAGTCGTGGTCGTGGTCGAGATCCAGGCCCGCTTCGACGAGCGGGCCAACATCGCCTGGGCGCGCAAGCTGGAGGAGGCCGGCTGCCATGTCGTCTTCGGCTTCCTCAGCATGAAGACCCACTGCAAGTGCGTCCTGGTGGTGCGCGAGGAGGAGGACGGCTCGCTGCGGCGCTACTGCCACATCGGGACCGGCAACTACCATCCCAAGACGGCCCGCCTGTATGAGGACTACGGCCTGCTGACGGCCGACCCGGCCGTCGGGGAGGACGTCACCGACCTGTTCAACCACCTCACCGGCTACAGCCGCCGCAATTCCTACCGGCGCTTGCTGGTGGCCCCGGAGGCCCTGCGGGCCGGGATCGTGGGCCGGATCGGCCGCCAGGCCGCCCGTGCCCGGGCGGGCAAGCCGTCCCGGATCGCCGTCAAGTGCAACGCGCTGGTGGACGAGGTCGTCATCGACGCCCTCTACCGGGCCTCGCAGGCGGGCGTCCCGATCGACGTGTGGGTCCGCGGGATGTGCGCGGTCAAGCCCGGGGTGCCCGGCCTCAGCGAGACCATCCGGGTGCGCAGCGTCCTCGGCCGGTTCCTGGAGCACTCGCGGATCTACGTCTTCGGCACCGGCGACCCTGATCCCGACGAGCCCGCTGACGTGCGCATCAGCGGGAATGAGGTCTGGCTCGGCAGCGCGGATATGATGCACCGGAACCTTGACCGGCGGGTGGAAGTGCTGGTCCGGGTCGGTGACCCGGCGCACGCCAGGCGGCTGCGCGGACTGATCGACCGGGGGATGGCGGAGACGACCGCCTCCTGGTGGCTGGCCGCGGATGGCACCTGGGAGCGGCACTCCCGCGACGCTGACGGCAACGCGCTGTTCGACGTCCAGGAGAGCCTGATCTTCAAGCGCCGGTCCCGGAAGTCTGACACCTGACCCTGGAGACAAGCGCATGCTGATACGGGCCGCGGGCGCGGTAACGTGGCGACCTGGCCCGGACGGTGACGAGGTCCTGCTCGTGCACCGAGCCAAGTACGACGACTGGTCGCTGCCCAAGGGCAAGCACGAGCCGGGCGAGTCGCTGCCGCAGACGGCGGCGCGCGAGGTGCGGGAGGAAACCGGCGCCCGCGTCATCCTGGGGCGCCACCTGGCCCCGGTCCGCTACAAGGCGGGCGGGCACCCCAAGCAGGTCGATTACTGGGTAGCGCGACCGGCCGCGGTCGACGACGGGGCCGTGCCCAACCACGAGGTGGACGAGGTCGCCTGGCTGACGGTGCCCCGCGCCCTTGAGCGGGTCACCTACAAGCAGGACGTGGCCGTCCTCATCGACTTCACCAGCGGGCCGGGCACCACGGTCCCGCTCATCTTGCTCCGGCACGCCAAGACCCTGTCCCGGTCGGACTGGAAGCGCGCCGACGCCGACCGCCCCCTGGACAAGGCGGGCGCCGCCGACGCCGCCACCCTGGGCGGCCTGCTGGCCTGCTTCGCCCCGCGGGCGACCGTCGCGAGCTCGGCCACCGTCCGCTGCCTGGACACCGTCGCGCCCTACGCCGCCGCGACCGGCTCAGCCGTGCAGGCGCTGGAGGACCTGGCCGCCCCGTCGCGCGCGCGGCCGGCGCCCCGTCCCGATCCCGCCGCCGTGCTCGGCCCGCTGATCGAGGCCCGGGAGCCGGCGATCGTCTGCGCGCACCGGGAGAACCTGCCCGCGCTGCTGGAGTCGGCCGTGCGGCTGCTGGACGGCAAGCCCCCCCGGGACAAGGACGCGGCGCCGCTGCCCAAGGGCGCGTTCCTGATCTTGCACTGCGCCGGCGGCCAGCTCACGGCGGTCGACCGCTACGACTCCTTCGCGGACTGAACAGCGCCGTCGCCGTGCTTCCCGCCTGGCCGCGCCCGGCCAGGCGCGGCTCGGGGCCGCCGCAGCCGCGGCCCTCAGCCTTGCTTGCGGTCGGCCCCCCGGGCGGCGCTCGCCTCGCTGGGCTGGCCCGGCGACTCCGCCGCGTCCTCGCCCGGTGCCGCGTCCTCGCCCGGTGCCGCGTCCTCGCCCGGCGCGTCCGGTGCCGCGTCTTCGTCCGGTGCCGCAGCCGCGTCCGGTGCCGCGTCCTCGTCCGGCGGCGGCAGGCCCGCCCGGGATACGGCCTCGCCAGCGGCGTCCTTGTCGCTCGTGGCCTTGTCGCTCGTAGCCCCGGTCTCAGCCTCAGGCTCAGCCTCGGGCCCGGCTGGTGCTTCCGCCGTCGCGGCCTCGGCCTCGGCCGCGCGGGCGCGGCGGCGCTTGCGGATGTGGTGGACGAGCCAGGCCAGCGCCAGGACCACGACAACCGCGAGCGCGTACAGTGAGTAACGGGTGACGTAGCCGTAGATGGCGGAGATGTGCTGACCGCCGAAGTAGCCGGCGCTCACCCAGGCGCCCACCCACAAGGCGGCCCCCAGCGCGTTGAACGCGGCGAACCTCAGCCAGTGCATCCGGATGATGCCGGCGATCAGCCCGTTGGCCTGCCGCAGGCCCTCCAGGAAGCGGGCGATGGTGATGACCTTGCCGCCGTGGGAGTCGAAGAACCGCTCGGCCGAGGCCAGCCGGGGCGGGGTCAGCAAGATATACCGGCCCCAGCGGGCGACCAGCGCCCGGCCGCCGAAGCGGCCGATGCCGTAGCCGATGTTGTCGCCGATGACGGCCGCGGCGAACCCGACGACGCCGACCTCGACCACGTTCAGCCGCCCGGTGCCCGCGTAGACCGCGCCCGCGATCAAGATCGTCTCGCCGGGCAGCGGCACGCCGAAGTCCTCCAGCATCACCACCAGGAAGATCGCCCAGTACCCGAACTCGGACAGGTACCTTCCCACCGTGTTGAGGAACCCGGGCAGCGGCTGGCTCGCCTGGGAAGCCATCAGGGCTGCCATTACGTGCATAGGTGCCCCAGCTTACTCAGCCTTCCGGTGGCTGGAGGGGAGCCGGGAGCTTGCTCCACGCGGTCGCGATGGGCGTTCCGATCAGCCCGGTCTGCCAGGGCCGGGCCCCGTAGCCGGCCAGCGCGGCGATGATCGCGGCCGCGTCGGCCTGGGCCGCCGGCGGCTCCCAGCTCAGGCGCCGGATGGCGTCGGGCGCGATGAGGTTCTCGGCCGGCAGGCCCCGCTCGGCCGCCATCGTGGTGACGACCTCCCGGGCCGCGGCCAGCCGGGCCGCCGCCTCCGGGTAGCGCTCGCCCCAGCGGTGGGCGGGCGGGGGCCCCGCGGCCGCGCCGGCCCCGGTGACCTCGGGCAGGTGGGCGTCGCTGAGCTCGCGCGCCTGGCGCACCGCCTCGACCCAGGCGCTGGCGTGCCGCCGGGCGTGGCGGGCGCCGAACCCGGCGATCCGCTCAAGCTCGGGCCGGCCGGCCGGCATCTGCCGGGCCGCCTCGATGATCGCCGTGTCGACCAGCACCCGCCGGGGCGACAGGTCCGCCGTCCGGGCGATCTCGTCCCGGGCCTCCCACAGGGCGCGGACCACGGCCAGGCCGCGCCGGTTGCGCACCCGGTGGATGCCGGAGGTCCGCCGCCACGGGTCGGGCCGGGGGGCAGGGGGCGGGGCGGCCGCGATGGCGGCGAACTCCTGCCGCGCCCACTCGGCCTTGCCCTGCTCGGCGAGCTGCCCGACGAGCGCGTCCCGCAGGTCGGTCAGGATCTCCACGTCGAGCGCCGCGTACTTGAGCATCTCCGGCGACAGCGGCCGGACCGACCAGTCGGCGGCCGAGTGCTCCTTGGCCAGCCGGAACCCGAGTACCTCCTCCAGCATGGTGCCGAGCGCCACCCGCGGGTAGCCCAGCAGCCGTCCGGCCAGCTCGGTGTCGAACAGGGCGCGGGGCCGGTAGCCGATCTCGGCCAGGCACGGCAGGTCCTGCGACGCCGCGTGCAGGACCGCCTCGACATCGGCCAGGGCGGCGTCCAGGCCACTCAGGTCGGGGCAGGCGATGGGGTCGATGAGGACGGTGCCGGCCTCCGCCCGCCGCAGCTGCACCAGGTAGGCGCGCTGCCCGTAGCGGTAGCCGGACGCGCGCTCGGCATCGACCGCGACCGGCCCGGTGCCCGCCGCCAGCCGGGCGACGGCCGCCGCGAGGTCCGCCTCGGTGCTCGTGACCGGCGGCAGCCCCTCGCGCGGCTCGGTCAGGTCGATGATCGGGGCCTGGCCGGGCTGCTCTTCGCCCTCGCCCCCGGCCGCCGCCGGGTCCACCGCCGCCGCCGGGCCGCCCGGTGCTGCCGTCGCGTCGTGCAGTGCGTGCTCGTCGTGCAGTGCGTGCT
>DATBEM010000084.1:0-25203 GCA_036276115.1 Trebonia sp. | reverse complement strand
CGCCACCACGGGGGCCGGTGTCACGCCGGCGACGAGGCTGGCGAGCGCCCCCTCCATGCCGGCCACGACGATCACCGCCTGGGCGTCCTCGATCTCGTCGCGGACCTGCAGCACCCGGTCCAGGCCGGCCACGCCGACATCGTGGATGACCCGGGTGCGCAGCCCGATCGCGGTGGCGACGGCCCTGGCCTCGGCCGCCACCGGCCAGTCGGCCGTCCCGGCCGACACGATCGTGACGGTGAAGTCCCCCGGCGGCGCCGGCCGCCAGCACGCCAGCCGCGCCTCCTGGTCGTAGGACCCGCCCAGCTCGGCCTGGACCGCCGCCGCGGTCGCGGCGTCCACCCGGGTCACCAGCACCGGCCCGCGGCTATGGGCCAGCAGGCCGCGCACGATCGCGGTGACCTGGCCGAGGGTCTTGCCCGGCCCGTACACGACCTCGGCGATCCCCTGCCGCCGCTCGCGCCGCACGTCGAGCCGGGCGAACCCGAGGTCGAGCACCGGGGAGCCGGCCACGGGGGCGGGGGAGCCGGGCGGGGCGGGACTGGCCGGGGGAGAGTCGGGCACGCGCTCCACGCTAGCGACTCGCGGCGACGTAGGGAATGGTCTGCGGTCCCTCGGGCAGCACGCACGCCCGCGCTCCCGGCCCGGCCGCGGCCAGCGCGGCCGCCAGGGTGGCGGACACGTCGGCGGTCTGCTCCAGGTGGGCGGCCGCGAGGTCGGCGTCACTCAGGTAGGAGGTGTGCATGACGACCCGGTGGGCCGCCTGGATCTGCGCCTGGATCTGCACCTGCCACTGGTCGGGAACGGTCTGCGGCCGGGCGGCGATCGCGTCGAGCAGCCCCTGGGGCGAGGCGGCCGACGCCAGTACCTCCCGGTAGGAGCCATGGTCGGGGAACCCGTCGCGGCACTCGGCGGCGCAGATGATCGTCGCCCCCGGCCGGGCGACCTGCCGGGCGGCGGACATGCCCTTCACTGCCTGGTAGAGGTTCTGGTCCAGCGGGAACCCGGAGTTGGTCGTGATGACGACGTCGAACGGGTCCGGCACCGGCCGCATCGCCACCTCGCGGGCCGCCGCGCAGGCGGCCGCGTGCATCGGGAACAGGTCGCCGCCGAACGCGGCCACGATGTCCTTGTCCCGGTTGAGCACCACGTCGAGGGCGAACGTGACCCCGGTGGCGGCCGCGATCGCCCGCACGTCGTCGTGGACCGGGTTGCCCTCGGTGATGCCCCAGGTGGCGCGGGGGTGCCCGATCCGGGCGGCGTCGTGCAGGACCAGCGTCGTGTCGAGCCCGGCCAGCCCGGGGGCGACGAGCTTGGGGCCGCCGGAGAACCCGGCGAAGAAGTGCGGCTCCACGAACCCGGTCGTGATCCGGACGTCAGCCTCCAGCCACGCCCGGTTCAGCCAGACCGGCACCCCGTTGCCGTGCACCCCGGCGTAGGTGAGGCTGTCGGCCGCGCGGGCGTCGTGGTTGACGATGCGGACGGCCCGGGTGACCTCCTCGCCGAACATGGCCCGCAGCTCGGCGGGGTCGTTGCCACGGTGGGTGCCGGTCGCGACGAGGATGACCACGTCCTCCAGCCGGGTGATCCCGTCCAGCTCGGCCAGGATCGCCGGGATCATCAGGTGCCGCGGCTGCGGCCGGGTCCCGTCGCAGGCGGAGATCGCGACCACCCGCCCGGGCCGGACCCGCTCGCGCAGCGGCGGCCCCGCGACCGGGTCGCGCAGCGCCGCCGCCAGCGCCGCCGCCGGGTCGGCGGCGGCCGCCTTGAAGGCCGGCTCGACCACGGTGGTGACCGCCGGGTCCACCTCGATGTCCAGGCCCGCCGTCCCGTACGCCAGCCGGACCCGGACCGGGCTAGCCACGCGCGCTGTCCTTATGCATGCCCACCATCGTTACTCATGCGCACTGTCCCTACGCATGCGCACTGTCCTTACCGCGGGCCTCGTCGGACCGGGTCTCGATGGCCCGCCGGAGCCGCCCCGCGGCGTGGTTGAGGTGGTCGCGCATCGCCTCCCGGGCGGCGGCGACGTCCCCGGCGCTGATCGCGGCGAGGATCGGCACGTGGTCGGAGTACGAGGGCTCGCGGCTGGGCGCCGAGTCGATGACCCGGGTGATCCAGAAGCGCTGCAGGGACTGGATGCCGATGAGCATCTGCTCGAAGATGGAGTTGCGGGCCGCCTTGGCCACGCGCAGGTGGAAGGCCACGTCCGCGCTGACGAACGCCTCCGAGCTGGTGGCCTCGCGCATGGCCCGCAGCAGTACCTCCAGCTCGCGCGCGTCCTCGTCGGTGCGCCGCTCGGCGGCGAGGGCGGCGAGCATTACCTCCAGCTCGGTGCGCGCCTCGATCACGTCTTGCAGCTGATGGTCGCCGAGCAGCAGCCCCCACTCGAACGAGACCGGCAGCAGGTCCGAGCCGCGGCTTTGCAGGTAGGTGCCGTCCCCCGGGCGGACTTCGACCAGGCCGAGCAGGGTCAGCGACTTCAGCGCCTCCCGGACGACCGAGCGGCCGACGCCGAGCGACTCAGCCAGCGCGCGCTCGGACGGCAGCCGCTGGCCCGGCTGGTAGGACCCGCCGAGCAGGTGCCGGACGAGAACTTGCGCCACCTCGCTGGAGATGGGCTCTCGGCGGCGGTCCATCCTCACGAGGCTCGGGACGGGATCGGGCTCCGCCATGTGCGCTCCTGTTGTTGAAAGCTGCTGCCGTCGGGCGGGGCCGCCCTAGGCAGATACACTGGTTGACCAGTCAACCGCAAATAGGCAGACACTATGTGCGGGAGCAAAGATACAGCATCCCCAATCTGTCATCAGGCCCCAAAACCGCCTGCCGTCACTGGCGTACCGTGAGCAGTTGCGTACACGGCGGTCTCGAACTCGCGGCAGAGCGCGATGGCCCCCGGGTCAAAGAACGGCTGGAACTGCAGGAAGAGGCACCCGGCGACTCCGCTGGCCGGGTCGATCCAGAAATGGGTGTTGAATATCCCGGCCCAGCCGCCACTGCCGGCCCGCCGGCCACCGGGCACGTCGGACGGGTTCAGCGCCACGCCCAGCCCCCACTTCCAGCCCGGGCCGAGGTCAAGGTCATGGCTCTCGGCCGGCCGCGCTGACCGCATGACCGGGATGTCGAGCGCCCCCGACTGGTTCGCGAAGACCTCGGCCACGGAGCCGGGCGACAGGATGCCCGCGCGGGGGGCGGCGAGCTCCAGCGCCAGCTTCAGGTAGTCCCCGGCGGTGGTGAACAGGAACCCGCCGCCGAAGGCGAACTCGGGCGCGCGGGGGAAGTCGGCGTCGCTGGGGGCGAAGCCGCCGCCGGGAGCGACGGCGAGGACGGGCGTGCAGGCGACCCCGCGGTCCTCGGGCCGCCGCATCGACGTCCGCGTCATCCCCAGCGGGGCGAAGATCTCCTGCTCGCAGAAGTCGTCGAGGGCGCGGCCGTCGATCGCCTCGACGACCAGGCCGGCCCAGTCGAACCCGGTCCCGTAGTCCGCCTGCCGCCCGGGGTCGGCCACCAGCGGCAGCTTGAGCGCGTCCCGGCGGCCGGTCCCGATGTTGGGGGCGCCGGTCACCCGCTCGTAGGTATCGATCAGCGGCTCGAACGTGTTGTAGGCGAGCCCGGCCGTGTGCGCCATCAGCTCCCGGATCGTCGCGGGCCGGGCCGGCGGGCGCACCCGCGGCCCGGCGGCGTCGAAGCCCTCGACCACGACGAGGTCGCCGTACTCGGGCAGGAACCCGGTCACGTGCTCGTCCAGGTCCAGCTTGCCCCGGTCGACCAGGATCAAGACGGCCACGGCGGTGACCAGCTTCGCCATGGAGGCGACCCGGAAGATGGCGTCGGCCTGCATCGGCTGGCGGCCCGCCGCGTCGGCGCTGCCCGCCGTCCACTCGCCGCGAAAGCCGGCCCCCGAGCCGGCCGCGGCGACCAGGCCGGGGACCGCGCCGTCGGTGACCGCCTGCTGCAAGACGGCGGCAATGCTCGTCATCGTGTCGTCCCCTCACTCGTGCTCGTGCTCGTGGTCGTAGTCGTGTCCGTGCTCGTGTCCGCGTCGCGGGCCCACTCCGGGGGGAAGGCCGCGTGCGACCCGGTGATGGCGGCCACGGCGGGGGCGCCGAGCAGCCGCATGGTCCGCTCGATGTCCTCGCGCAGCAGCTCCAGGCACAGCTCGACGCCGTCTTGGCCCCGGGCCGCCAGGCCCCAGACCCAGGGGCGCCCGATGAGCACGCCCCGCGCCCCGGCCGCGATGGCCCGCACGACGTCGGCCCCGGTCCTGATCCCGCCGTCGAGGAGCAGGTCCACCGCGTCGGCCCGGGCGCCGAGGGCGGCCCGGATCCGGACGAGCGCGGAGATCGAGCTGTCCACCCCGTCGAGCTGGCGGCCGCCGTGGTTGGAGACGATGATGCCGTCGACCCCGGCCGCCACCGCCTGCTCGGCGGCGGGCACGGTGAGGATGCCCTTGACGATCAGCGTGCCCGGCCACAGGTCACGCAGCTCGCGCAGGTCATCCCAGGTCGCGGTCGGGCTGGACAGCCGCTCGGCGTACTCGCGCTGCGCCAGCCGCGCGCCCGCCGCGTCGGCGAAGTTGGCGAAGCCGACCGGCGGGTCCGCGGCGATGTCGGCCAGCCAGCCGGGGTGCAGCAGGGTCCCGGCCGCCTGGCGCAGGTTGACCCGGGGCGGGATGGCCAGGCCGTTGCGCAGGTCCCGCAGCCGCTGGCCGCCGGTCTGCACGTCGACGGTGAGGACCAGCGCGCGGTACCCCGCCGCCTTGACCCGGCGCACCAGGTCGCGCACCCCGTCGCGGTCGCGGCCCAGGTAGAGCTGGAACCACAGCGGCCCGGCGGCGGCGCGGGCGACGTCCTCGAGCGAGTAGCTGGACGCGGTGCTGAGCGTGAAGATCGTGCCCGCCCGGGCGGCCGCCCGGGCCGCCGCCAGCTCCCCGTCCCGGTGGCTCATCCGGGCCAGGCCGGTCGGCCCCAGCAGCACCGGCAGCGCGACCCGCTGCCCGCCGATCGTGGCCGACAGGTCGACCTCCCCGACCGGGGACAGGACCCGCGGCTGGAGCGTGACCCGGCGCAGGTCGGCCACGTTCGCCCGCAAGGTGGCCTCCTGGCCGCCGCCCCCGTCGACGTGGTCGAAGATCATCGGGGGCAGGCGGCGCCGGGCGGCCCGCCGCAGGTCCGCGACCGACACCGGGCTCGGTGCCCGCAGCGCGGCCCGCGGGCTCCAGTCCACGAAGCCGGCGATCCGCCGCAGCCGCCGGGCCACCGCCCGGGCGGGCGACGCCTCTCCCGCCGGCCGGGCCGCCGGCGCCGGCGATGCCTCGCCGCTCATGTGCCCTCCTCGCTAGCGGTGGTCGGCCGCATTCGCGGGAGCACAGTGCTTCTTGGTTCGCTCGCAAGCTCGCTCATCAGGCCTCCCCGGAGCGCAGGGCGGTGACGGCGGCGGCCAGGGAGCCCTCGTCGCCGACGTTGCCCGCGAACACGACGTACGGCGTGCCCGGCACCCGGCTGTCAACCGGGTCCCACACCGACACGATGCCGGGCAGGAGGGTGCCGCGGGCCCAGGCGCGGCGGACCCCCAGGCCCGCGGTGGCCACCTCGCTGGAGGTGATGCCGCCCTTGGCGATGATCCAGGCCGGGCGCACCCGGCTGACGACGCCCCGCGCGACGGCGACGACCGCGTCCGACACGGCCCGGGCGATGGCCAGGCTCGCGCCGGAGTCCGCCCCGGCGGCGACCGCCCGGCTGGTCGTGAGCACCACGTCGGTTCGCGCCAGGGCGCCGGCCGCGGCGACGGCCAGGCCCGCGGCGAGCGCGGCGAGGCGGCCGGCGGCGTCCGGCTGGCGGCCGGCCGCCAGCACCGCGGGCACGTCGAGCTCCAGGTGCGTCAGGTCGCCCAGGCGCGACAGCGCCCCGAGCTGGCGGGTGGTCTGCCCGACGTGCGATCCGACGATGACCAGCCCGTGCCCGGCCCGCGGCCCGGTCCCGGCGGCAGCGTCCCGGTTGCCGGCGTCCAGGGCGCCGCCCTGGTCGCGGATCGCCGCCAGGTCGGCCGCGCCCAGCGGCGGGCGCGGCTCCAGGCCGGCCCGGGCGCGGACGAACGACGGGCCGCACCGGTACACGAGCGTCTTGCCGGCCGCTTCCGCCGCCATGGCCGCCAGGGCGAGCATCCGCAGGTCATCCTCGCTGGCCGCGTCGACGATGACCGGCATCCCGCCCTCCAGGCTCGTCAGCGTGGCGACCAGCGCCGCCATGCTCCCGGTGCGCAGGCCGGCCAGGCTGATCGCGGGCACGTCGCCCGCGCGCCAGCGGCCGCCGGTCTTCTCCTCGACGTACTCGCCCAGGTGGCTGGACCGGAAGCCGAAGGACGGGTCGCGGGCGAACTCGGTCTCGCCCACCGGGACCAGCCCCCCCGGGCCCCGCACCCAGTGCACGCCGCCCACCGTGAGCCGCCCGGCGTCGAGGTAGGCGGGAACCAGGATGACGCCGTCGACCGTGGTGCCCGCCGCGGCCCGCAACTCGCTCGCGATGGCGTCGGTCTCCAGCGGGTAGTGCCCGCGCAGCGTGGAGTCCCCCCGCGACGCGACGGCGAACCGGGCGCCCGCCTGCCCGGCCGCCGTCACCAGCGCGCGGATCACCTCCCGGTTGCGGGCGGCGGCCCGCTCGGCGGGCAGGGCGCGGGTGTTGGTCAGCACGAAGAAGGCGGGCACCGCCTGGTCGAAGGCCCAGCGCAGGTCGGGCACCGTCCACTGGGTCAAGACGGGGATGCCCGCGACGGCCTGGGTCCCGGTCGGGTCGTCATCGAGGACGACGAGGACGCGGCCGGAGGCGGCCACCCGGAGCGCCACCTCGGCCGCGCCGACCGGCCGGGCCGGCGGCAGCCCGGCCAGGATGCCGGCCGTCACTGGTCCCGCTCGCCCGTGCGCTGGCCGCCGGGGAGCTGGCCGCCGGAGAAGCGCGACTGGTGCCCGTCACGGGCCGGCGTGCGCCAGACCCGCAGGCTCCGCGACAGGAACTCGTAGTGCCCGACCAGGGCGATCAGGTCGACGAGGCCGATGTCGCCGATGCTGGCCCGCGCCCGCGCGAACAGCTCGTCGTCGAGGTCGCCGCCGGGCCCGATGAGCGCGGTCACGACCCGCCAGACCAGCGTCTCGCCGTCGGAGAACGAGGAGGCGAGCCGGCCCTCGGCCAGCGCGTCGAGCTCGGCGTCGGTCAGCCCGGCCCGCCGGGCGAGCAGCTCGTGGGAGTACCACTCGAAGTCCGACCGGCCCGCCGCCGCCACCGCGAGGGTCGCGATCTCGCGGGCGCGGGCGCTCAGGTCGATCTCGTAGCGCATCGCCGCCCCGAGGGTCTGCATGATCTCGGCGATGCGGGGCCGGGCCAGCATGGCGGTGAACGGCCCGTACAGCCGGCCCTCGTCATCGACCACGGGCAGCGTCCGGGCGTCCCGCGCGCGGGTGCCGACGATGAGGTCATAGACCCGTCGCTGTTCCGGGTCGAGCTCCCCGGGCGTCAGCCAGTCGAGTCGTCCGTAGCGCATGGCTAGTGCCTTCCTAGGGAGGGAACGAGGGGGACCGCGCTCACTGGGTGAACCCTTCACGGTCGGCCGCGCCCGCGAGCACCACGACGACGATGACCCCCTCCGCGATGTACTGGTAGGCCGAGCTCAGGTGCAGCGAGTAGAAGAGCGTCAGCAGCACCTGCAGCAGGACCGAGCCGACCCAGATGCCGATGACGTTGGACCGGCCGCCGCGGATGCGGGAGCCGCCGAGGACGACGACGGCGATCGACACCAGCAGGAACGGGGTGCCGATGTCCATCGACGCGCCGGTCATGGACGACAGCAGCAGGCCCGCCACCGCGGCGCAGGCCCCGCTGATCAGGTAGCAGGCGACCATGGCGGACCGCACCTTCAGGCCGGACCGGACGGCCGCCTTGCGGTTTTGCCCGATGGCCACGACGGTCCGGCCGAAGATGGTCTTGTGCAAGACGACGGCGGCGACGATCGTCAGGCCGAGCGCGACCCAGGCCACGTTGGGCACGTCGAGCGTCCGGCCGATCGAGAAGCTGGCCAGGCCCTTGGGGGTGACGGCGCTGGAGGCGCCCACGGTCAGCACGATGCTGTCCAGGACCAGGCCGCTGGCGAGGGTCGCGACGATCGGCGGGATGCCGATGCCCTGGATCAGGGCGACGTTGACCGCGCCGGTCGCCAGGCCGACCCCGATTGCCGCCAGCACGCCCAGGAAGATGCTGTGGGAGCGGGCCGCCACGTCGATGCCGGCGAACCCGGCGAGGGTGATCACGCCTGGCATCGACAGGTCGACGTTCCCGTTGCCGGCGGTGATGAGGAACATCTGGCCCAGGCCCAGCATCACGACGATCGCGCCCTGCTGCAGCGCCGCCTCGATGTTGGCCGACGGGCTGCGGCCGGAGACGATGATCGTGACGATCAAGATGATCACCACCCCGACGAGGGGGTAGAGCCACGGCTGCTTCCACTCCAGCCGCCGCCGGGCCGGGCCTGAGGTTACGGCACTCATCGCTGCAGCAACCGCCTTCCTGCGATGACCAGCACGAGGACGACGCCGACGGCGCCGGTCTGGTAGTTCGAGGGCACGTTGAGGGCACTGAGCACGGGCGACACCAGCGTGAGGGCCAGCGCGCCGCAGACCGCGCCGATGACCGGCGTCCGCCCGCCGCGGAACTCGGCCCCGCCGAGGATGACGGCCGCGATCGACAGGAGGTTGAAGTCGCCCGAGGCGTTCGCGTCGCCGGACTGGGTGAGGCCGGTGAGCAGCAGCCCGCCGATCACGATCGACACGCCGGCGGCGGTGTAGCCGAGCACCCGCACCAGCGGGACGCTGACCCCGTAGGCGCGGGCGGCGCTGGGGTTGGAGCCCGTGGCCCGCAGCATCACCCCGGCCCGGGTCCGGACCACCACCAGCGAGCCGGCGATCGCGACGACCAGCGCGACCAGCAGCGGCAGCGGGATGCCGGGCGGGTTCCAGTTGGCGGCGTCCGACAGCCAGGCCGGCGAGCTGCCGCCGGGGCTGGGGGCGACGATCAGCGAGAGGCCGAGCCACACGAACGACGCGCCGAGGGTGACGATGATGGCGGGCAGCGCCCGCCACTGCACCAGCGCCCCCATGCCGGCGTAGGCCGCTACGATCGCCGCCAGTGCCGCGCCGCCGAGCCACGGGTGCTGGGGCATGATGATCGCGCTGACCACGTTGGCCAGGCCGACCGAGTAGCCGTTGCCGAGGTCCAGGTCGCCCAGCGAGATGAGGATCATCTGCGAGAGCGCGACGAACATCAGCGGCATGGTGCTGGCCAGGGTCAGCGTGAGGCCGTTGTAGCTGAGGGCATCGGGTTCCAGGACGCTCAGCCAGGTGTACAGGGCGACCGCCGCGCCCACCGCGAGCAGCGGCCCGCGGTCGACCCGGCCCAGGCTGGCCAGGAGGGCCCCGCCGGGGGCGGGGCCACGCGTGAGTGCGACCCGGTCGCGCACTGTGGAGTGTCTCTCAGGCATCTTCAGGAGGTCTCCCGGGCTGAGGTGACGTCGCTGGCGGCGGGATCCGGGGCGTCGTTACGGTCGAAGGAGTAGCGGATGAGGCTGTCATCGGAGATCTCGGGCCCGGCGAGCACGGCCCGCACCGCTCCCTCGCGCATGACGTAGGCCCGGTCGCACTTGTGGAACTCGGCCGTCTCGCTGCTGTACCAGACCACGGCCTTGCCGCTGTCGGCTTCGTCCCTGATCCACCGGTAGGCGGCTTCCTTGGTGATGACGTCGACGCCGCGGAACGGGTCGTCGAGCAGCAGGACGTCGGACTTGGCGGCCATGCCCCGGGCCAGGAGCACCTTCTGCTGCGTCCCGCCGCTGAGCTCGAGCACCGAGCGCTCGGTGCCCTCGCGGATCTGCACCCGCTTCACCCAGTCGTCGGTGATCGCCCGCTCGCGCCCGCCCAGGAGCAGGACGCCGAAGGACAGCAGGCTGCCGAGCGAGGCCACGGTGATGTTGCGCCGGACCTCCCACAGCGGCAGGAGGCCGAACTGCTGCCGGTCGCCGCTGACGTAGGCGGCGGAGAACCGGCGGGGCATGCTCCACCGGCGCCGGGCGCGCGACAGCCTGCTCGCGCGCCGCGACATGCGCCAGACCTCGGCCAGCAGGTCGGCCTGCCCCTGGCCCTCCAGGCCGGCCAGGCCGACGATCTCGCCCGGGTACACGGTGAAGCTGAGCTCACCGGTGCCGGCGTCCGCCGCCCGGGACACGATCGCGGCCGCGCCCGGCCCGGCCCCCTCGGTCCGGGCCGGGCGCGGGGCCCGGGCGGGCCCCGGCGTGCGGGAGGCGTCGCCGGCGGGCGCGCCGGCCCCGGTCGAGCCGCCCATCGCGGCGACGATCTGGTCACTGGTGGCGTCGCCGGTGTCCAGCTCGGCGGTCTGGGCCCCGTCGCGCAAGACGATGATCCGGTCGCTGTTGTCGACGATGTCGCCCATCTTGTGGGAGATGATCGCGACGCCGAGGCCGGCCTCGCGGCGCATCTGGCGGACGTAGCCGAACAGCGCCGTGGCCAGGTCCTGGGTCAGGGCCGAGGTCGGCTCGTCGAGGATCAGCATCCTGATGGGCACGCTCGTGGGCATGGTCGCGACCGTGAGCTGCACGATCTGCAGCTCGGTGAGCGATAGCGCGCCCGTCCGCCGGTAGGCGGAGATCCGGCGGCCGGGGAACACCAGGGCCAGGTGCTCCTCGAACCGCCGGGCGATGTCGCGGCGCCAGGCGCGCCCGGCCGAGAACAGCTCCGGGTGCGCCAGCGCCACGTTCTCCAGCACGAGCAGGTCGGGGCACAAGACGACCTCCTGGCTAGCCAGCCGGACGCCCGCCCGCTTGGCCGCCGCGACGCCCGAGCCGGGCGGCAGGACGGACTTGTCCAGCGCCACCGTCCCGGCGTCCGGCGTCACCAGGCCGGCCACCATCTTGATCAGCGTCGACTTGCCGGCCCCGTTGTGGCCGACGATGCCGAGCGCCTCGCCGTCCGCGATCGTCAGCGAGACGTCCGCGACGGCCTTGGTATTGCGGTACGTCTTCGTGACGCGATCCACGACTAGCACTGGGCACTCCTCACGGGCGCGGCTGGCATTGCCGGGCGGTGGCGGACGGCGGCGGGTCCGCTATTGCAGCGGAGTGGACGGTGGCGCCGGCTGGGGGACCGGCTGGCCGGCGATGTTGTCGGCAATCCCGTCGAGCACCTCCTGCTGCGACCAGATGTAATAGCCGATGCCGCTGGCGGGCACGACCTTCTGCCATTGCGACAGGGTCGTGCCGTCGATCGTGAGGATCGGGAAGGTGAGGTTATGCGGGACGCTCTGCCCGCTGAAGGTCTTCTTCTGCAGCAGGGCGAGGGACTCCCAGAAGGCGGCGTCACCCTGGCCGGGGTCGCTCTGGGCCGCGTTGCCGACGTACTTGGCGTTCTTCGCCACCAGCTGCGACCAGATCTGCAGGCTCTGCCCGTCCGAGCCGAACACGGCGCTGGGCAGCGGCCGCCGGGCGGCCTGGAACGCGGCGAAGACGCCGGCCGTCCCGGTCTGGTCGATGACCCCGTCGACCTGGCCGAGGCTCGGCAAGACGGCGGCGAGCGCGGACTGGGTGCTGTCGGGGGAGCCGCCGCCGTTGATCGTGGCGACGACCTTGATGCCGGGGTACTTCTTCAGCTCGGCCAGGGACGCGTTCGTGCTCTCGGTGTCCGAGCCGGTGCCGACGATGCCGTGGGCGACGATGACGTTGCCCTTGCCCTTCAGCGCCTGCGCCACCTGCTGGGCCACGGCCGTGCCGTAGTCGGTGAACGAGTTCGTGAGGTTGTACTCGCACGGCGCCGAGGCGACCGAGTCGAAGACGACGACCATGATCCCGGCCTTGCACGCCTTCTCGATCACCGGGTTGAGCGCCGTCGGCGACGCGGGGTCGATGTCGATCGCGTTCACGTGCTGCAAGATCATGTTGTTGATCTGGGCGATCTGGGCCGTCGCGGTGTTCTGCGGCGTGGTCTCGACCTGGTAGCCGGAGATCAGGCCGGCCGACTTCGCCTGCTGGGCGACGGCGGTCCAGCCGCCGATCATGCCCTTGCGCCACGGGTTTCCGATGAATGAGTTGCTCAGCGCGATCGTGAACTTGCCGCTCGCGCCGGCGGAATTGCCGCCGGATGAGCTCCCTCCGGCGGAAGACGAGCCTGAGCCTGAGCTGCAGGCGGCTGCGCTAAGTCCGAGAAGCGCGATCGCCGCGGCGGCGATCGCCTTTCTTGGCGCATGCGGAAAACGCCCTCGTTGCATGAATCCTCCCGAGCTGACTCGCGGGTAAGCGACGGATTCCGAGTCCGGCAGATGGCCGGCACGGCATTTGGGAATTCCAGGCGGGTCCCGGGGACGGGCTGGTTGAAACGGGACTGTAACACCGCAGTGGTCGCAGGGTCAACCGGTCGACCGGCTAACCACTGCCGTGTTATGGTCCGGTTTGTGAGTGACGCCACGAGGCGTGGCGCGACTCATGAGGCATCGGCGAGGAGGCCGTAGTGAACGACAAGACAGTGCCCCCGGCCCTGCCGCGGTACCGCGAGCTGCCGACGGGCCTGACCGGGGCGCGCACCGCGTGGGGGCTGTTCGGGGCGGACGACGGCCTCGGCCTGGTCAGCTTGCAGACCCCCGAGCGGGTGGCCCGCGCCCTGGCGCTGGCCCGCACGGGCCAGGTCTTCGCCCTGTCGGCCCCGGCCGACCTGTTCGACCCGCCGTTCTTCGCGCACCGCGCCGTCCCCGCCCACACGGTGCTGCGCCGCGACCCCCAGTCAATGGACGACTACCTCGACGGCTACTTCCCGCAGGCGTCCACCCAGTGGGACGGGCTCGGCCACGTCGGCGTCGCCGCCGGCGTGTTCTACGGCGGGGCGACGGCCGCGGAGGTCACCGCGGGCACCCGCAACTCCATCGACGCGTGGGCGGCGCGGGGGATCGTCGGCCGGGGCGTCCTGCTCGACGTCTCCGGCGCGCCCGCCCTGACCGCCGCCGGCGACCGGTCGCCGTACGCCGAGCCGACCCCGATCACGGTCGATGACCTGGAGCGCGCCCGCGAGCGAGCCGGGGTCACGATCGAGCCAGGCGACATCCTGCTGCTGCACACCGGCTTCGTCGGCTGGTACGAGACGCTCCTTCCCGGCGAGCGCGCCGCCCTGGTCGCGCAGGGGCCGCGCAACGCCGGCCTGGAGCGCAGCGAGCGGACGGTCGAGTACCTGTGGGACCTGCACATCAGCGCGCTCGCGGCCGACAACGTGGCGGTCGAGGCGTGGCCCCCGGACAAGAGCGAGGCCGCCCGGCCCTACGGCTGGCTGCACCAGATCCTCATCGGCGAGCTCGGCCTCGCGCTCGGGGAGCTCTGGCGGCTGGGGGAGCTGGCGGCGAGCTGCGCCGCCGACGGCGTCTACGAGTGCGCGGTCATCAGCGCCCCGATGCGCAGCCGGGGCGGCATCGGCTCGCCCGCCAACGCGCTGGCGGTCAAGTGAGCCCGCGGCCATCACCGAAGGAGAGCCCATGGGCAGTCAGCGAATCGCGGTCGTCGGGTGCGGTGCGATCGGCGCCGTGATCCTCGCCTACCTGGCCCGCGGCGGCCGGGACGTCACCGGCATCGACCCCTGGCCGGAGCGGGTCTACCGCATCGCCGCCGAGGGCCTGGCGCTCGAGGGGGTCGAGGAGTCGTTCACCGCCGCGCCCCGCGTCATCTTCCCCGACGAGGTCGGGCCAGCCGAGAAGTTCGACGTGGTGATCTTGTCGGTCAAGGGCTACGACAACCGGTGGGCCGCCCTGTACGCGGGCGACATCCTCACGCCCGGCGGGGTGCTGCTGTCGGCCCAGAACGGCCTGCACGAGGTCGCCCTGCCCGCCCTGGCGGGCGGGGCCGACCGGGTCATCGGCTGCGTCGTGGCCATGGGGGCGGAGGCGCTCGGCCCGGCCGCCGTCAAGTGCTCGACCGGCGGCGAGCGCCCGCACCTGGTCATCGGCGAGCTGTCGGGGGCCGAGTCCGCCCGGGTGACGGCGCTGGCGGAGCTGCTGGCGCCGGCCGGGCCGGTCGCGGCGACGACCGACATCTGGGGCGAGCTGTGGAGCAAGATGACCCAGAACGTCATGTCCAACGGGCTGGCCGGCATCTGCGGCTTCACCGCCGGGCGGCTGTGGACCGACCCCCGCTGCACCGACATCGTGGTCGCCGCCGCCCACGAGTGCGCGCTGGTGGCGCGGGCGCAGGGGGCGGCCATCCACCCGATCCTGGGCGCGATCTCGCACGAGCTGCTGCTCGCGGCCGAGCACCCGGGATCGGCGGCGTGGGCCGAGGCGACCGGGCTGCTGCGCGCGGAGGGCCGCCGCCGCACCGGCAAGCGCGACAACGCGTCGTCCCTGCTGCAGGACCTGTGGAAGGGCCGCCGGACGGAGGTCGACTACTTCAACGGCGTGCTCGACGGCCTCGGCGCCAGCCTGGAGGTGGACACCCCGGTGAGCAGGCTCATCACCCGCGTCGTGCACCGGCTGGAGCGGCAGGAGGTCGCGGGCGGGACCGAGCTCCTGGACGAGGTGCACCAGCAGGTCCTGGCGATCGCCGCCGCCTAGCGCCCGCCGGCGGCTCATCCGACAAGCGACTCACCGAGAAGGAGCACCAGTGAACGACCGGGTTTTCGGGTCTGGCGACCTGCGATTCGAGCACGTCAGCGGCTGGGAGCACGTGCCCGACGGCTGGCACCAGTTCGACGTGCCCGCCGTGTGCACCGACGCGGCCGGGAACGTGTACGCGTTCTGGCGCGGCGACCACCGGGTCGTGGTCTACGACCGCGGCGGCCAGTGCGTCGCCACCTGGAGCCACGCCCCGTTCGACGTCCGGGCGCACGGCATCTACATGAGTCCCGCGCAGGAGCTGTACCTGGTGGACGAGGGCACCCACTCAGTCGGCCGGTTCACCCCCGACGGCACCTTCCTCACCCAGTTCGGCCCGTCGGGGGTGCCCAGCGACAGCGGGTACGACGGGGAGAACTACCGGACGGTGGCCTTCGGCGCCCCGCCGTACCGGCGGCCCACCGGGGCGGCCGTCGCCCCGTCGGGCGACGTCTACGTCAGCGACGGCTACGGCAACGCCCGCGTCCACCGGTTCACGGCCCACGGCACGCTGATCCAGTCCTGGGGCGGGCCCGGGAACGAGCTGGAGCAGTTCCACGTGCCGCACGCCGTGTGGGTGCACGCCGACGGGCGCGTCTTCGTGGCCGACCGGGAGAACGAGCGCATCCAGATCTTCACCCCCGACGGGCGGCTGCAGTCGCACTGGACCGACGTCCAGCGCCCGCAGGGCATCTACATCGACGCCGCCGGGCTGGTCTACATCGCCGAGGGCTCGTGGCCCGCGGGCTGGGAGTCACAGCGGCGCGGCCCCATCGCCACCGCCGAGCCCGGCCGGATCAGCATCTACGACACCGACGGCAACGTGCTCGCCCGCTGGACGCGGCCCGACCCGGCCGACCCGGGCCACCTGCTGTCGCCCCACGGCATCTGGGTGGACGACGAGGGATCGATCTTCACCTGCGCCAACGTCGGCACGATGGGCGAGCACCTCGGCACCGGGCCCGCTCCCGCCCTGCTCAAGTTCGCCCGGCTCTAGGCACCGCGCCGCCTGACCGCCCCCGACCGTTCCGCCTGACGGGAGACCAGCAATGACCGAGTACACCCGCGCCGACTTCGAGCGGCTCATCCGCGAGCGCCGCAACTGGGGCCGCTGGGGGGCCGACGACGAGGTCGGGGCGGTCAACCTGATCACCCCGGACAAGCGCGCGGCGGCCGCCGCGCTCGTGCGCAGCGGCCGGTCGGTGTCGATGAGCATGCCGTTCCCGGCCACCCCGGGCCCCGATAACCCCAAGCCGGCGGCCCACTTCATGCGGGTCGCCGACCGGCCCGAGGGGGCCGGCGCGGCGACCGACTACTACGGGGTCGAGTACCACGGCCTCATCTGCACCCACATCGACGCGCTAGCGCACACCTGGGACGCCAACGGCATGTGGCAGGGCTGGGACCCGGCCGAGGTGATCTCGACCAAGGGCGCGTCGCGGGGCGGGATCCAGGCCTGGAGCGAGGGCATCATCACCCGCGGCGTCCTGCTGAACGTGCCCGCCAGCCGGGGGACCGCCTACGTGACCGCCGGCCGGCCGGTGCACGCCGATGAGCTGCGCGCCATTGCCGCCGAGCAGGGCGTGACCCTCGAGCCGGGCGACTGCCTGGTGGTGTACTCGGGCCGGCAGCGCTGGAACGAGGAGAACCCGCCCATCGGGACGCAGCCCGTCCGGCCCGGCCTGCACGCCTCCTGCCTGGAGTACATCCGCGACGTCGACTGCGCCCTGATCGCGTGGGACATGCAGGACGCGACCCCGATCGAGGGCGGGATGCCCTGGAGCGTGCACGCCGCCATCCACGCGTTCGGGGTGGCGATCATCGACAACTGCGACCTGGAGGACCTCGCCGCCGCCTGCGCCAGCGAGGGCCGCTACGAGTTCATGCTCGTGGTCGCGCCGCTCATCGTGAACGGCGGCACCGGGTCGCCCGCGAACCCGCTGGCCGTCTTCTGAGCCGCCTTTTCCCGGCAATTCAACTGGTTGTGCAGCCAACCAAACAACAGGATTATTTCGGGCGGGGCGGGCGCCCGGCCCGCGCGGGCCAATGAGGAGGCGGTACTGCCGTGACGACGACAAGCGAGCAGGTCCTGGAATCGCTGTACATCGGCGGCACCTGGCGGCGGCCGACGGGCGACGTGAGCGAGGTCCTCGACCCGTCCGACGAGCACGTCCTCGGCCGCGTCGCCAGCGCGACCGAAGCCGAGGTGCACGCGGCGCTGGCGGCCGCCCGCGACGCCCAGCCGGCCTGGGCGCGCGTCCCGGCCCCGGAGCGGGGCCGCTACCTGCGGGCGATGGCCGCCCTGATCCTGGCCAACGCCGGGCGGCTCGCCGCCCTGATCGTCGCCGAGGTCGGCAAGCCCGCCGCCCAGGCGGCCGACGAGGTGAACTTCGCGGCGGGCTTCCTCAGCTACAACGCCGAGTGGGACCGCCGCCTGGAGGGCGAGATCCTCCCCGGCGACGTCGCCGGGGAGACGATCCACCTGTCCCACGGGCCGGTCGGGGTGGTGGCCGCCATCTGCCCGTGGAACTTCCCCCTCGCCGTCTTGTGCCGCAAGCTCGGGCCCGCCCTCGTCACCGGCAACGCCGTCGTGGTCAAGCCGAGCGAGGAGTCGCCGCTGGCCACGATCGAGCTCTTCCGGCTGTTCGACGCCGGGATCGGCCTCCCGCCGGGCGTCCTCAACCTGGTGACCGGGGCCGGCCCGACCGGCCACGCCCTGGTCGCCAGCCCCGCCACGTCCATGGTGTCGTTCACCGGGCACCGCGACACCGGCAAGGCGATCATGGCGGCCGCGGCCGGGAACCTGACCCGGGTGGCGCTCGAGCTCGGCGGCAAGGCCCCGGCGATCGTGTGGCGCGACGCTGACCTGGGCGTGGCGGTCCCGGCGATCGCCGCCGCCCGGCACGCCAACAGCGGCCAGGTCTGCACCTCGGCCGAGCGGGTCTTCGTGCACGCCGACGTGCACGAGGCGTTCCTGTCCGCCTACGTCGCCGCGGTCGAGGCCCTCACCCTCGGCGCGCCGGCGGGCCCGGTCGACATGGGCCCGCTGGTCAGCCGCAAGCAGCTGGCCAAGGTCGAGGCGGCGGTCGCGACCGCCCGCGACGAGGGAGCGCGCGTCATCACCGGCGGCGGCGCCCCGGCCGGCGACTTCGCCCGGCGGGGCTACTGGTACGCCCCGACGGTGCTCGGCGGCGTGCGCCCGGACATGACGATCATGCGCGAGGAGACGTTCGGGCCGGTCACGCCGGTGTACCCGGTGCACGACCTCGGCGAGGCGATCGCCTTGTCCAACGACTCGCGCTACGGCCTGTCGGCCTACATCTTCAGCCGCGACTACCAGGCGGTCATGCGCACGGCCGAGGAACTGCAGTTCGGCGAGATCTACATCAACCGGACGCTGGGGGAGTCGATCCACGCCCACCACGCCGGCTACCGCGAGTCCGGCATCGGCGGCGAGGACGGCAAGTGGGGCCTGCTGCGCTATACGCAGGTCAAGACCGCTTACCACCACTGGGGCTAGGGCGAGCACCGGGGCTAGGGCAAGCACCGGGGCTAGGGCGAGCACCGCGGCTAGGGCAAGCCGCGCGGCCGTCGGCCTGGCCAGCGCCGGAGTGGCGCCGAGCCTGTATCGATAACCATCGTGCTAGGGTTTCGACTGGCGTTCCTCAAGGTCACCGCGCGGCCCGGCCGCGGCCCGGTGACCTGCGGGCCGGGATTCCCGCTGCGCGCAACCCCCCCGTCCCCGGCTCGCGAGGCCGCTCGGCAACGAGGCCGGCCGTCATCGAGGGAGCACCGCCCCGATGAGTACTGCCATATCAGCGCGACCGCTGCCTTGCCAGCGAAGACACGGGGGTAAAGCTTTTGCCTGGAATCAACGCCACCCAGATCGCCCGCGTGCGCGGGTACCTTCCGCCGCACCGCTACAGCCAGGACGAGCTGGTTTCCTACACGATCGACATCCTGGGGGAGCAGCTGGGCCGGCCCGCGAAGGAGGGCGTCGTCCGGCGGATGTTCGCCAACGCCGGGGTGCAGGCGCGCCACCTCACCATGCCGCTGGACTACTACCGCCAGCAGCGCACGATCGTCGAGGCCCTCGCGGACGTGCAGCGGGCGGTGCTCGACCTCGGGACCACCGCCATCACCGAGACGCTGGCCGAGGCGGGCGTCGCGCCCGGCGAGGTCGACATGCTCGCGGTCACGTCGTCGCTGGCGCTCGGCACGCCGACGATCGACTTCGAGCTCGCGGAGCGGACTGGCCTGCGGCCGGACGTGCGGCGGCTGCCGCTGGGCCCCAGCGGCTGCAGCGGCGGCGCCGCCCTGGTCGCGTGGATGCACGCCTACCTGGCGGCCCACCCTGACCGGCTGGCGGTCGGCTTCGTCGCCGACCTCCCGTGGTTCGCCGGCCGCCTCGCCCCGCCCCAGCTGAGCCGGATCGTGGAGTCGGCCCTGCTCGGCGACGGGGGCGCGGTCATCGTGATGGCCGGCGCCGAGCGGGCCGCGCCCGGGCTCGTCACCCCGTGGGTGCTCGACTCCACCAGCGCGATCTGGCCCAACAGCCGCGACGACGTCTACTGGCGGCTGGAGGAGGGCAGCCTGACCTCGGGGATGTCCCAGCGGACGGTGGACGCGGCCGAGGAGTCCATGCCCGTGGTGGTGGACAAGCTGCTGGCCGGGCGGGCGCTGGCGGTGGCCGACATCGACGCGTGGGTGATGCACCCCGGGAGCCTGAAGGTGCTGCAGCACATCGCCGCGGCGCTCGGCATCAAGGAGGACGCCCTCGAGGACTCCCGGCGGGTCCTGTCGCGGGCCGGCAACATGAGCGGCGCCACCGTGCTGCACGTGCTGGCGGAGGCCGGCCAGTCGCCGCGCCCGGAGGGCACCTGGGGGCTGCTCGCGGCCCTCGGCCCCGGCCTGGTGTGCGAGGCCGCGCTGCTGCGCTGGGGCACTGCCGCCACCATGGCCACCCCGGCCCTGGCGGGCGCCGCGATGTAGCCGGCGGCGGGCCGCCGGGGAACCGCCCGGGCGGCCCGCCCCGCCGGCCACCCGGCCGGCGGCGGGCGCGATCTTGAGCCGGGCGCGGGAAAAGGGGAAGATGACGGCGGGCGGGCCGCCGGCCGCGCCGGGCACCGTGAGGAGACCGCATGCCGAGATTCCGCGTACCGATCACGCTCGCCGTCGCGGCCGCGTCCCTGGCCGGGACGGCCCTGGTATCGGGTGGCCTGGTATCGGGTGGCCTGGTGCCCTCGGCGCTCGCCAGCAGTGCCCCCGCGAGCGCCTCCGCCAGCGCGACCGCCGCGCCGCTGGCCCGGCCCTGCTCGGCCGGGGCGCGCACGCTGTCATCCCCTGGCGCGCAGGCGTACCCGGAGACCGGCAACGGCGGCTACCGCAGCGTGCGCACCGCCGTCCACATGGTCTACGACGCGGGCAGCAACACCTTCCTGCCCGGCAACAACGTCGCCCTGACCGACCAGGCAACCCAGTGCCTGACCAGCTTCAGCCTGGACTTCGAGCGGTCGTCGGCCAACGCTGGCGCCGGGCCGGACATGGCCGTCAGCGCGGTGACGGTGAACGGCAAGCGCGCCCGGTTCACGTTCGCGCAGCCCGCCTACCCGGGCGACCCCAGGGGGCCGAACGACCCGAGCCCGCTCGCGCACGAGGCCGGGCAGGACAACCCGGTCGGCGGCCCCGCCCGTAACCCGCTGCCGCCGGCCTGCTCGCCGGAACTGGACGCCTCGCTCGGCCAGGGCCCGCACGCGCTCGACGGCACCCCGTGCCCGGCTGACAAGCTCGTCATCACCCCGGCCGCCCCGATCAGGGACGGCGCGCGGTTCACCGTGGTCGTCAGCTACACCGGCCGGCCCGGCGTGCACAACGACGGCGACGGCACCACCGAGGGCTGGTTCGCGGCGCCCGGCGGCAGCTTCGTCACCACCGAGCCGGTCGGCACCGAGGACTGGATGCCGCTCAACGACTACCCGGCCGCCAAGCCCGTCTACGACTTCTACGACACCGTCAACGCGGGCAAGACCGCGCTGGCCAACGGCACGCTGGAGTCGGTCGTCAAGCACCGCCCGGACGCGCGGTTCCCGGCCGGGTCGGTCACCTACCACTGGGCGTCGGGCGCCCCGGTCGCCAGCTACCTGGTCGAGGACAGCGTCGGGAACTACACGCTGACCGCGCGCAAGGCGAGCGACGGGCTGACCTACTACGAGGCCCAGGACAGCTCCATCAGCCCCGCCCGGCAGGCCGCCAACCAGGCGATCATGGACCAGCAGCAGGACATCACCGACTTCGAGGCCCAGTACAACGGGCCGTTCCCGTTCTCCTCCGACGGCGTGGTGGTCGGGACCCCGCCCGCCAGCTTCGAGGAGGAGATGCAGACGATGATCACGTTCGCGGGCGGGAAGATCGGCCTGGACGTCCTCTACCACGAGAACATGCACCAGTGGTGGGGCGACCACGTCACCGAGGGCAGCTACGCCATGACCTTCTACAAGGAGGGATTCGCCCAGCTCGCCGAGTACATGGCCGCCGCCCGGTCGGCCCAGGCGGCGGCGGGCGGCCCCGGCACCGCGGCCGGCCGGCAGGCGTTCACCGCCAGCCTGGTCGCCCAGTTCGGCAAGCTGTACGGGCGGGGCGCGAGCTTCTGGTCGGCCGCGCCGTCCAAGCCGGACTCCGACGGGCTGTTCTCCGACTCCGCGACCTACGAACGGCCCGCCGCCGCCTACATCGCGCTCTGGCAGGTCCTGGGCACCGCCCGGTTCACCGGCGTCCTGCAGGGCGTCCAGCGCCAGTACGGCGGCGGCTCGATCACCGAGCCGCAGCTGGAGGCCGCCTTCGCGCGGGCGCTGCCCAGCCAGGGCAAGAGCTGCCGCACCGAGCTGTCCGCGTTCTTCACCCAGTGGTTCGACACCGCCTACCCGGCCGGCGGCGCGAGCAAGCCCGCCATCACCGGGCCGGGACTGAAGGGGCCCGGCTTCTCCTGCAAGTGAAGGCGGACGCGGCATCACCGGGCTGCCCCGGGAGCAGCCCGGCCCGCGCGTCCCAGGAGGGGCCTTGAGGGGGAAGTTGCCGCCGGCCGGCTGACGGCAGGCGAGGCGGCCGGGCCGTGCTAGCGAAAAGCCGCCAGCCGGGCACCCCGCGGCCGGCCGTTAGCGGGCGCGGTCGCGGATGTGGGCCGGGACCTCCGTGCCCGGGCGCAGGCCCGGGTCGGGCTGGGGGTCGCCGAAGGTGACGGTGACCGGCAGGACGCCGGCCCAGACGTCGAGGGCATGGTCCTGCGGCTCGTCGGCCGGCGGGCCGGTCCGGATCTTGACCGAGGCCTCGGCCAGCGGAAGCGACAGCACCGCCGTGGCCGTCATCTCCTTGCGGGTGGGCTGGCGGGCGGCGGCCCAGCGGCCGGGGATGAGGTGGTCGGTGATGACCTCCAGCGCCCGCCAGCGCTCGTCCTCATCGCTCACGACGGCGGCGGTGCCGAAGACGACGGCGCTGCGGTAGTTCATCGAGTGGCTGAACACCGCGCGGGCGGCGACCAGCGCGTCCAGGTGGGTCACGGTGACGCAGACCCGCCGCCCGGCCGCCGCCCGGAGGGCAGCGTTGGCCGAAGACCCGTGCAGGTACAGGGTGTCGCCGTCGCGGCCGTAGGCGGTGGGAAGCACGACCGGGTCCGGGCCGGCGATCACGCCCAGGTGGCAGATCAGGCCGGCGTCGAGCACCTGGTACAACGCCGCCCGGTCGGCCTGGCCGCGCTCGCGGTGCCGGGTGAGGGTCGTGCGCGGGGTGCTGGACAGGGGAGTGGCCTCAGTGCTCATGAGGCCCTAGCCTAGGGGGCAAGTGGACTGCCCCAGATATCCAATCGCGAGGTATTTCCGATGACCACTTTGCCGGCCGGACTGCCTGTCGTGGTGGACCGGGGCGCGCCCGGGACGCTCGTGGCCCAGATATCGGCCCAGCTCCAGGCGGCGGTCGCGGGCGGGGCGCTGCGCGCCGGGGACCGGCTGCCGTCCAGCCGGGACCTGGCCGCCACCCTCGGCGTCAGCCGCACCGTGGTCACCAACGCCTACGCCCGGCTGTTCGCCGAGGGCTGGCTGGAGGGGCGCCACGGCTCGGGCACCTACGTGGCCGGGGTGGCCGCCCTCCTGCCCGGCCCGGCCGCCCGCCGGGCGCGCCCGCCCCTCGGCCCCCCGCCCGCGGCCGGCCGTCCCCCCGGCCCGGGCGGCCCCGCCCGGCCCGGCCGGGTGGACCTCGAGCCCGGGGTCGTCTGGGCGGAGGGGATCGAGCCCGCGTCCTGGCGGCGGGCGTGGCGGGCGGCCGGCGCGCGCCTGCCGTCGCGCTGGCCCGACCCGTGCGGGCTGCCCGAGCTGCGGGCGGAGATCGCCGCCTACCTGCGCCGGTCGCGCGGGCTGGCCGTGAGCCCGGCGGGCGTGCTGGTGACGCAGGGGGTGTCGGGCGGCCTGGCGCTGCTGGGGCAGCACCTGCTGGCGCCCGGCACCCGGGCCGGGATGGAGGAGCCGGGCTACCCGGCCGGGCGCGACGTGCTGCGCCAGGCCGGGGCCGAGATCGTGCCCGTCCGGGTCGACGTGCACGGCGTGGTCCCGGGCGACCTGCCCGGCGGCCTCGCCCTGCTCTACGTCACCCCCGCCCACCAGTACCCGCTCGGCGGCCGCCTGCCGGTGGCCCGCCGGCAGGCGCTGATCGCGTGGGCGCGGGCGACCGGGGCCATCATCGTCGAGGACGACTACGACAGCGAGTTCCGCTACGACGTGGGCCCGCTGCCCGCCCTGCACAGCATGGACCCCGGCGTCATCGTCTACCTCGGCACGGCCTCGAAGGTCCTGGCCGCCCGCTTCGGCCTGGGCTGGCTGGTCGCCCCGCCCCCGCTGGTGGAGGCGCTGGCGGAGCTGGCGCCCCGGGTCGGCGGGCGGGTCCCCGAGCCGGTCCAGCACGCGGTCCTGGCGCTGCTGCGCTCGGGCGACCTGGAGCGGCACGTGCGCCGGATGCGCTTGGAGTACGCCCGCCGCCGGGCCGCCCTCATCGAGGGGCTGGCCCCGGTGGCCGCCCCCGGCCCGGGCGACCGGGGCGAGCCGCGCCCACCGCGGCTGCTGGGCGACACCGCCGGGATGCACATGGTGCTCGCGCTGCCCGGCGGCTACCCGGCCGCCCGGCTGGCTGAGGCGGCCGCCGCCGCGGGGGTCGTGGTCTACCCCCTCGACCGCTACTACGCCGGGCCGCCGGCGATGAGCGGCCTCGTCCTCGGCTACGGCGCCGCCACCGTTCCCCAGATCCGCCAGGCCACCGCGATCCTGGCCCCGCTCCTGGCCCGCCTCCCCTGAGGCTCGCTACTGCCCGGGCAACGTGGCCGATCAGGGCAGCTAGCCGTCCTGCCCGGCGGGCGCACCGGATTCGCCGGGCTCGCTGGGCTCGTCGAACCGGCGCTGCGCGGCCGTTATGGCCGGCGCGGTGCTCTCCGCCCAGGCGTAGAGCTGCTGGACGACCGGGCACATCGACCCGCCCAGGGCGCTAAGGGCGTACTCCACCCGGACCGGGACCTCCGGGTAGACCGTCCGCTCGACGAGGCCGTCGCGCTCCAGCGCGCGCAGCACCCGCGCCAGCACCTGCGCGCTCACCCCCAGGCGGGCGCGCAGCTGGTTGAAGCGGGCGGGGCCGTCCTCCAGCGCGTTGACGACCTGCACGGTCCAGCGGTTGGCGAGCCGCTCAAGGGCCTGCCGGACCGGCGCGCCGGCCGTGAGCCGCTGGGCCGGGAGGTGGGCGCTGGACCGGGAGTCCGGGGCGTTCCGCGCCTGCCGCGACGCCCTCTACGCGACCGGGGAGCCCCTGCTGGCCCGCGCGCAGCAGGCCGGGCGTGCCCGCGCCGAGGTCTCCATCGACGACGTGCTGCGCTTCTTCCTCGGCGTCACGAGCGCCCCGGCCAGCTCCCGGCGGCAGCGGGACCGCTTCCTGGCGATGGCGATCGCCGGGATCACGGCCTGACTGACCGCCGCCGGGCGGCGGCCGCGGCTCACCGCGCGGTGTAGCCCCCGTCGGCGGGCAGGGCGATGCCGGTGACGTAGCTGGACTTGTCCGAGGCCAGCCACACGATCGCATCAGCGATCTCCTCCGCTCCGCGATCCGGCCCGGCGGGTGGGCCGCGGTCAGCTCCTCGTGCAGGCCGGGGTTCTCGCTAGGCGGATCACCGTGCAGGGGCTGCCCGCGTCGCCTCGCTCCTCGGCGGAGACCGCTAGCGCCGTCATGCCTCAATTATGGCAGGGCGGCCCGCCGGAAGGCACGAGCGTCGCCCGCCGCGATGATGCCGGCGCGTGCCATCGGGGTAGGCCGGCGCAGGCCGGGGTAGCTGGGCTGGTGCCGGTGGCTGAGGTTCGGTCTCCGGCGCGGGGGATTGGAGGCCGGAATGGCGCTGGACCGGGAGTTCGGGGCGGGGACGCTGGCCGGGTTGCGCGCGGCGGTGCGGGCGGAGGCGGCCGGGGCGGGGATGCGCGGCGAGCGGGCGGCTGACGTGGTGATCGCGGTGCAC
>DATBEM010000083.1:0-11372 GCA_036276115.1 Trebonia sp. | reverse complement strand
GGGCCGGTCAGGCCAGGGGCCGGTCAGGCCAGGGGCCGGTCAGGCCAGGGGCCGGTCAGGCCAGGGGCCGGTCAGGCCAGGGGCCGGTCAGGCCAGGGGCCGGTCAGGCCAGCAGGGACTGGCGCCAGTGGGCTTCCCGGTCGGCGATGTAGGCGGTATCGGCCGCCCAGGTGTCGCCGTGGCCCTCGCGCCAGAGCCGCGCCCAGGGCTGGGCGCCGCGGGCCGCCTGCCCGGCGAGGAAGTCGCGCATGGCCTGGGTGCGGCGACTGAGCAGCGGGATGATGTCCTGGCGCTGCTGCTCGGTCAGGCCGTAGGCGTCGGCCATGAGGCGCAGCCGCCGGCCGGCGTCTGGCCGCTGGTGGGCGGGGTCGGCGCTCAGGGGGGCGAAGCCGTGCATCGCGTAGGCGAGGTCCCACAGGCGGGTGCCGGGGGCGGCGGTGTCCCAGTCGATGAACGCCCACTGCTGGTCGCCAATGACCAGGTTCCAGGGGGCCAGGTCGTGGTGGGCGATGATCTCGTCGCCATCGGCCGGGGTGAGCGCCTGCCAGGTAGCGCCGGGCGGCGGGGCGAAGGTGGCGACCGCGTCGTGGAAGTCGCGGATCAGGCGGGCGGCCCGGCGCAGCGGGGCGTCCGCGGCCAGCTGGTGGAACTGGCCCGGCCAGGCGACCGGGCCAGGGATGTAGGTGAGGACCTCGCGGCCACGCTCGTCGAGGCCGAGCGGGCGGGGCGCGCCCTCGAACCCGGCCTGGTGCAGGTGAGTGAGCAGGGCGTGGACGGCGGGCGTCCACGGGCCGGCCGGGCGGCGGACGGTATCGCCGACCCGGACGACCCCGCCGCTCATGTTGCCGCCGCTCAGCGCCGTCTCGCCGTCACTCACGCGTCCTCCTCGCCAGCGCTCGCCGGCCCTGTTCGCACTGTCTCCCCGGGGACGACCCCCGTACCCCCGACCCGCGCCCGCTGGGCAAAAACCGCCAGCATAGCGGGCGCTCCTTGGTCACGACAGGGCGATGCCCAGCAGCGTGATCGCGGTGGCCAGCTCGATCAGCGCCCCGAAGACGTCGCCAGTGGTCCCGCCGAGGCGCCGGACCACGTGCCGGCGGGCGAGCCAGGAGGCACCGAGCGCCACAACCTGGCTGCCGACAACCCAGCCTGCTGACAAATCCGTTAGAAGGGCGACCGCTAGCCCGAACGCGAGCACCCCGGCGGTCGCGTAAGCGACCGCCCGCCCCGGGACGCCGTCGGCGACCAGGGTGCCGAAGCCACTGGAGCGGCCGGCCGGGACGCCCCGCTGGGCGGCCTGGACCGCCGCCACCCGGCCGGTGGCGGCGGCGATGGCGAGGACCGCCACCGGCGTCCACGGGCCGCCGGGACTGGCGCCGGCCATGGCCACGTCCAGCAGCAGGAACAGCACGAGGGTGACGACCCCGAACGGGCCGATGTCGGACTTGCGCATGATCTCCAGCGCCCGCTCGGCCGGGGCGCGGCTGCCGAGGCCGTCGGCGGTGTCGGCCAGGCCGTCCAGGTGCAGGCAGCGGGTCAAGATCGCGAGCGCGGCCACCGCCAGGATCGGGCCGGCCGCCCCGGCGTGCGGCGCCCACTGGCGGATCACGCCGGCCGGGAGCCCGGCCGCGGCACCGATGACGGCGCCGATGACCGGCAGGCACAGCAAGGCGGGGACGCCGTCACCGGGAGCAAGCGCGGCCGCGGCGCCCCGCACCGGGAGGATCGTGAACAGGCCGGCCGACTGCTCCAGCGCCCGCACGGCCGGCAGCACGGTCCGACGCGACGGGGGAGGCGGCGGAGGCGGGCCGGGCGGGAAGGGACCGGGCGGGACGTAGCCGGGCGGGACGTAGCCGGGCGGGACATCGCCCGGCGGGGTGGCGGTCACCGTAGGCAGGTTAGCGCGGCCGGGTCACCGCGGCCAGGCTCAGCGCAGGCGCAGCGGGATGCCCGCGGTGACCAGCCAGACCTCGTCCGCCTGGGCCGCGAGCACCTGGTTGAGCTCGCCGAGGACATCGCGGAACCGCCGGATCGCGGCCGACTCGGGCACGATCCCGGTCCCGACCTCGTCGCTGACCGCGACCGTGATCGCGTCGGTGCCAGCCCACGCGCCGACCAGGGCGTCGAGCGCGGCCGAGAGCCGCTCCTCGGACTCGGCGGCGGGCTTGTCCGCCCAGTAGGAGCAGTCGTCCATGACCCGGCTGAGCCAGGCGGTCACGCTGTCGACCAGGACCGGGGCGCCCTCCTCGGCCTGGTCCAGGATGCGGGCCGGGTCGCCGGTCTCGACCGTGGACCAGTTGGCCGGGCGGCGGCCGCGATGGCGCTGGACGCGCTCGGCCCACTCCTCGTCGCCCGGGTAGTCGGGGGCGGTCGCGACGTAGGTGACCGGGATGCCGGTGCCCAGGTACTGCTCGGCGAAGCGGGACTTGCCCGACCGGCTCCCGCCGAGCACGAGCACGCGCCGCCCGGCGCTCGCCTGGATCGGCCCGGTCGTGCGCGCGGCCCGGGCCGCATCCAGATGGGTAAGCTCGTCCACCGCACCAGCATGTCACCTCCGGCCCCATCCCCGGTAAACCAGCTCGCCCGCCCCGGCCCGGAGGCCTCATCATGCTGTTACCGGATTAGCGGACGGCGCCGCGGCGGAACCGGAGGGCGAGGGCGGCGCTGGTGAGGGCGGCGGCGAGGGTGATGGCGCGGCACAGGCGGACCGACCGGGCGATGTCGCGGGCGGCGGGTGGCTGCCCGGTCGCGCCGAGGACGGGGCGGTCCTCGACGTGGGAGCCGTAGTGGTTACGGCCGCCGAGGCGGAGGCCGAGCGCGCCGGCGTAGGCCGCCTCGCACACGCCCGCGTTCGGGCTCGGGTGCTGGCGGCCGTCGCGGCGGCAGGTGGCCAGGGCAGCGCGGGCGCTGCCGCCGGCGACCGGGGCGGTGGCGGCCGCGAGGACGGCGGTCAGGCGGGCGGGCAGGTAGTTGGCGACGTCGTCGAGGCGGGCCGACGCCCAGCCGAACCGCTCGTAGCGGGGGCTGTGGTGGCCGACCATCGCGTCGAGGGTGTTGATCGCCCGGTAGGCGAGCAGGCCGGGCACGCCGGCGACAGCGCCCCACAGCAGCGGCGCCACCACGGCGTCGCTGGTGTTCTCGGCCACGGACTCGACCACCGCCCGGGCGATCTCGGCCTCGTCCAGGTGCCCGGTCCGGCGCCCGACCAGGTGGGTGAGCCGCTGCCGGGCGCCGGGGAGGTCACCGGCGGCGAGCAGCCGTTCCACCGCCGACGCCTCCGCCGCCAGGCTCGTCCCGCCGGTCACCGCCCACGTCGCGGCGGCCGTCAGGGCGACCAGCGGCATCCCGCGCAGGCGGCCGGGCCGGGCGCCGCCGAGGAACTGAGCGCCGCCGAGGGGCCGTTCAGCCAGGCGGGTCGCGGCGAGGCCGAGGACGGTGGCGCCGCCGACGAGGATCGCGGTGAAGGCGGCGCCGGCCGAGCGGCGGTCGTGCCAGGTCGCCGTCTCCAGCCGCTGGGCGACGGCCCCGAACGCCGCGACCGGGTGCCCGCGGCGCGGGTCGCCCGCCAGCCGGTCGGCCGCCACTCCGGCCAGCAGCCCGAGCGCGGTCAGGCGGGCGCGATCAGAAGCTCTCACCTGCCCAAGGTTAGGCTGCCAGGCGTGGCATCCACCGGCGGCGTCATCGTCTGGTACATCCGGCACGGGGAGAACCCGGCGAACCTGACCGGCGAGCTATCGTGCCGTCACGTCGACTACCCGCTGACCGGGCGCGGCATCGCCCAGGCGGAAGAGCTCGCCGGGAACCTCGCCCGGGCGGATGGTCCCGCCCCGGCCGCCCTGTACGCGTCCCCGCTGCGCCGGGCAAACCAGACGGCGCGGATCATCGGCGACCGCCTCGGGCTGCCGGTGGCGACGCTGGACGGGCTGCGCGAGCTGGACGTGGGCGACCTGGAGGGACGGCGCGACGAGGAGGCGTGGCGGGCCTTCCTGGACGTGGCCTACGGCTGGCTGGCGGGCGACCACGACCGCGCCTACCCGGGCGGCGAGGACTTCCGCCAGGCCCTGGCCCGGGTGCGGGCGGCCCTGCGGCGGGTCCTGGAAAACCCGCCCGGGAGCCAGGTGCTCGTAGTCGGCCACGACGGCCTCATCCGGGTGGCGCTGCCCGCCCTGGCCCCCGGGACGCCGTTCCCGGCCAGGTCGCTGCCCAAGTGCGGCGTGGCCCGGCTGGCGGTCCGCCCGGCGCCCGGCCCGGAGGGCATCGCCTGCACCCTGCTGGACTGGCCCGCCCCGGACGCGGGCGCCTAGGGCCGGACGCGGCAGGCTACTCAGGGGTGGTGTCGTCCAGGCGGACGGGAAGGAGCTCGGGGCGCTTGGCGCCGCGGCCGTCGCCGGAGGAGGTGCCGCGCAGGCGGCGGCCGACCCAGGGGACGAACGACTCCCGGGCCCACTGGTAGTCCCCGCGGCGCGCGGCCAGCCAGGAGGCCGGGGTCGTGCGGCGGGCGGGATCGACCGGGCGGGCCCACACGATCGGCGCGAGCGCGGCGTGGCTGAGCGCCTGGGCATCGGCCGGGCCGCCGTCGCCGCCTGCCGCCTGGTCGCTGGCCCAGTGGCCGCCCGCCCCGTGCCCGCCGGCCCCTGGGGACGGCACCGCGCCGAGGACGACGGCGGCCTGCAAGGCGATCGCGGCATGGGACTCAGAGTTCAGGTGCAGGCGGTCCGAGCTCCAGGCCGACGGCTCGGTCAGGGAACGCATCCCCCACAGGTCCACCAGGTCGCAGCCGCGGGCGTCGGCAATCGCGCGCAGGTGCATGTTGTAGGCCGCGACCTTGCCGCGCAGGAGCCCGATCAGCCGGAACGCGAGCGGGTCGAACCCGGTGAAGACCAGCACCCGGCTGCCGGTCTGCCGCAGCCGGGCGACGGCGGCGTCGAAGTGCACGGCTAGCGCGTCGGGGTCGCCGCTGGGCCGCAGCAGGTCGTTCCCGCCGCCGGCGATGCTGACGAGGCCCGGCTCGCCCTTGAGCAGGGAGATGGCGGCGGGCACCTGCTCGCTCACGATCTCGCGCAGCAGCTTGCCGCGGACTCCCAGGTTGGCGTACCGGCATGAGGGGTCTCGCTCGGCCAGGATCTCGGCCAGCCGGTCGGCCCAGCCGAGCAGCTCGCCACCGGGACCGACATCGTTCATTCCTTCGGTGTAGCTGTCGCCGAGAGCCACGAATGACGCGAGACGCGGATCTAGATCGTTCATTATCGGTCCATGATGCCAGGCCCCCAGGGCGCGCCGAGCAGGGCCACCGGCCGTAAGCAAGCCGTGACGATAAGCGGCTAAGTCGTTACTTTGAGTATCAATCTATCACGGGCGCCGTCCCTGGCTGTCTTTCGATGCCGTCACGGCGCGATTTCAGGCCGCGCATGAGAAGCGTTAAGAACGGCGCGGCGGCCGCATGAGGGGCGCATAGAGCGGATAAATCCGGCTGACCTGGCGATTTGCTAGATCCGTAATCGCAGTTTCGCCCGGGGGCGTCCCCCGGGCAGCGAGGAGTTGTGATGTGGGATCTGCTGCTGGTCGCCATGACGATCATCGTCTTCGCGGCGCTTACCTGGATCGTCAAGGGGGTCGAGCACCTTGAGCGCTGAGAACTGGGTGGGCCTCATCGCGGCCGTCATCCTCACCGTGTACCTGATCTACGCGCTCGTCGATGCGGAGAAACTCTAGATGAGCAGCTCACTCGCGGGCATCCTCCAGATCGCGCTGCTGGTCATCGCGCTGGCGGCCTGCTACAAGCCACTGGGCGACTACATCGCCCGCGTCTTCACGTCTGAGAAGCACTTGCGGGTCGAGTCGGGCGTTTACCGGGTGATGGGGATCGATCCCGACGCCGACCAGCGCTGGGGCACCTACGCCCGCTCGGTGCTGGCGTTCTCGGTCGTCTCGGTCTTGTTCCTCTACCTCCTGGAGCGGGTCCAGCACTGGCTGCCGTACTCCAACGGCATGGCCAACGTCAGCCCGGTCACCGCCTGGAACACCGCCGCCTCGTTCGTCACCAACACCAACTGGCAGAACTACTCGGGCGAGTCCACCATGGGCTACGTCACCCAGATGGCCGGCCTGGCGGTGCAGAACTTCGTGTCGGCCGGCGTCGGCATCGTCGTGGTGATCGCGCTCATCCGCGGCTTCAGCCGGAACAAGACCGACCGGCTGGGCAACTTCTGGGTCGACCTGACCCGCGTCGTCATCCGGCTGCTGCTGCCGTTCAGCGTGATCGGCGGCATCATCCTCATGGCGGCCGGCGTGATCGACAACTTCAACCTGACGCACGTGGTCACCACCCTGGCGCACGCCCCGCAGACGATCGTCGGCGGCCCGGTGGCGTCGCAGGAGGTCATCAAGGAGCTCGGCAACAACGGCGGCGGCTTCTTCAACGCCAACTCCGCGCACCCGTTCGAGAACCCGAACCCGTTCAGCAACTGGTTCGAGATCTTCCTGCTGCTGGTGATCCCGTTCGCGCTGTGCCGCACCTTCGGCAAGATGGTCAAGGACCACCGGCAGGGCTACGTCCTGGTCGCCGTCATGGCTGGGCTGTGGCTCGTCTCCGTGGGCTTCATCAGCTTCTTCGAGTGGCAGCACGCGGGCACCGCCCTGCAGTCAGCCGGCGGCGCGCTGGAGGGCAAGGAGGTCCGGTTCGGCATCCCCGGCTCGTCGCTGTTCGCCGGCTCCACGACGGTGACGTCCACCGGGGCGGTCAACTCCTTCCACGACTCGTTCACGGCGTTCGGCGGCGGCATCCTGCTGTTCAACATGATGCTGGGCGAGGTCGTGCCGGGCGGCGTCGGCGCGGGCCTGTACGGCATGCTGATGCTCGCCGTGCTGACCGTCTTCATCGGCGGCCTCATGGTCGGCCGGACCCCGGAGTACCTCGGCAAGAAGATCCGCCCGGCCGAGATGAAGTGGGCCTCCCTCTACATCCTGGCCACCCCGGCCGCGGCGCTCACCGGGGCCGCGCTGTCCCTCGGGTTCCCCGTCGGCCGGGCGGCGATCTTCAACTCCGGGCCGCACGGGCTGACCGAGGTCATCTACGCCTTCACGTCCATGGCCAACAACAACGGGTCGGCCTTCGCCGGCCTGGGCACGGCCGCCACCTGGTACCAGCTGTCGGGCGGGGTGGTGATGCTGATCTCCCGGTTCGCGCCGGAGATCTTCGTGCTCGCCCTCGCCGGCAGCCTCGCCCGCCAGACGCCGGTGCCCGCCAGCGCCGGCACGCTGGAGACGCACCGGCCGCTGTTCGCCGGGATGCTCATCGGCGTGATCATCATCCTGGTCGGCCTGACTTACTTCCCGGCCCTCGCGCTGGGACCGTTCGCAGAAGGACTGCACTGATGTCCGTGAACACGCTCGAAACCAGGCCGCAAGGGCCTGAGCAGGCCCCGGCCACGACGCCCGGCCGGGTCGGCGGCGGCCTGCTCGACCCGAAGATGCTGTGGCAGTCGCTGCCCGACGCGGTCCGCAAGCTCGACCCGCGGCTCATGATCCGCAACCCGGTCATGTTCGTGGTCGAGGTCGGCTCGGTCCTGACGACCTACTCGGCGATCATCCACCCGTCCGCGTTCGCGTGGACGATCACCGCCTGGCTGTGGCTGACGGTCATCTTCGCCAACCTGGCCGAGGCGGTGGCCGAGGGCCGCGGCAAGGCGCAGGCCGAGACCCTGCGCCGCACCAAGCGCGAAGTGGTCGCCCGCCGCCTGGTCGTGTCTCCCGGGGGGACGCCCCCCCGTACCCCCCGGGGCACGCCCGACGGAAAGGCGAATATATCGGGCATGCATGCCAGCGACGGCACCACCGAGGAGGTCCCGGGGACCGCGCTGGCGCCCGGGGACCTCGTGGTGGTCGAGGCTGGGCAGGTGATCCCGGGCGACGGCGACGTCGTCGAGGGGGTCGCCTCGGTCGACGAGTCGGCCATCACCGGCGAGTCGGCCCCGGTCATCCGCGAGTCCGGCGGCGACCGCAGCGCCGTCACCGGCGGCACCAAGGTCCTGTCGGACCGGATCGTCGTCAAGATCACCTCCAAGCCGGGCGAGACGTTCATCGACCGGATGATCGCGCTGGTCGAGGGGGCGTCGCGGCAGAAGACCCCGAACGAGGTCGCGCTCAACATCCTGCTCGCCAGCCTCACCCTCATCTTCGTGCTCGCGGTCGTCACCCTGCAGCCGATGGCGTTCTACTCCGGCGCCCCGCAGAGCCTCGTCATCCTGGTCGCGCTGATCGTCGCGCTGATCCCGACGACGATCGGCGCGCTGCTGTCGGCGATCGGCATCGCCGGCATGGACCGGCTCGTCCAGCGCAACGTGCTGGCGATGTCCGGCCGGGCGGTCGAGGCGGCCGGCGACGTCAACACCCTGCTGCTCGACAAGACCGGCACGATCACCATCGGCAACCGCCAGGCGGCCGAGTTCCAGCCCGTCGCCGGGGTCGAGGCGGCGGCGCTGGCCGACGCGGCCCAGCTGTCCAGCCTGGCCGACGAGACCCCGGAGGGCCGGTCGGTCGTCGTCTTGGCCAAGGCCGGCTTCGGCATCCGCGAGCGCGGCCCGGGCGAGCTGCCCGACGCCGAGTGGGTCCCGTTCACCGCGCAGACCCGGATGAGCGGGGTGAACCTCGCCGACGGGCGCCAAGTCCGCAAGGGGGCAGCCAGCTCAGTCCGGGCGTGGGTGCGGGAGAACGGCGGGTCGGCTCCGGGCGAGCTGGACCAGATGGTCGACTCGATCTCCGCGATCGGCGGCACCCCGCTGGTCGTGGCCACGATGGAGCCCGGCCGCCCGGCCCAGGCCCTGGGCGTGATCTACCTCAAGGACATCATCAAGGAGGGAATCCGCGAGCGGTTCGCGCAGATGCGCTCGATGGGCATCCGCACCGTCATGATCACCGGCGACAACCCGCTCACCGCGCGGGCCATCGCCCAGGAGTCGGGGGTGGATGACTTCCTCGCCGAGGCAACCCCCGAAGACAAGATGGCGCTGATCAAGAAGGAGCAGGAGGGCGGCAAGCTCGTCGCGATGACCGGCGACGGCACCAACGACGCCCCGGCCCTCGCCCAGGCCGACGTCGGCGTGGCGATGAACACCGGGACCTCGGCTGCCAAGGAAGCCGGGAACATGGTCGACCTGGACTCCAACCCGACGAAGCTCATCGAGATCGTCGCGATCGGCAAGCAGCTGCTGATCACCCGCGGGGCCCTGACCACGTTCTCGATCGCCAACGACGTGGCCAAGTACTTCGCGATGCTGCCCGCCATGTTCGCCGGGGTCTTCCCCGGGCTGAACAAGCTCAACGTCATGCACCTGCACAGCCCGGCGTCGGCGATCACCTCCGCGATCGTCTTCAACGCGCTCGTCATCATCGCGCTGATCCCGCTGGCGCTGCGCGGCGTCCGCTACCGGCCGTCGTCGGCGAGCACCATGCTCCGCCGCAACCTGCTGATCTACGGCTTCGGCGGCCTGGTCATCCCGTTCGTCTTCATCAAGCTCATTGACCTCGTGGTCATGAACATCCCCGGCTTCCGCTAAGGGGGATTGCCCAAACAATGAACCAGCTACCTGCCTTCATCCGGCAGCACATCGCCGCCCTGCGCGCGGTGCTCATCTTCACCGTGGCCCTGGGCATCGTCTACCCGGCCGTCATGGCCGGCATCGGCCAGCTCGCGTTCAGGAACCAGGCCAACGGGTCCATGGTGTCGTACAACGGCAAGGTCGCGGGCTCCAGCCTGCTGTGCCAGGAGTTCACCGACGCCAAGGGCAGCCCGTTGCCGCAGTACTTCCAGGAGCGGGCGTCCAACGCGGCCAATTCGGCCGACAAGACCGACTACGGCTGCGACCCTGGCTTCTCGGCCGCGTCCAACCTCGGGCCCAACAGCCCGGCGCTGCTGCAGGACGTGCAGCAGCGGCGGGCCGCGATCGCCACGTTCAATGGCGTCGCCCCGTCGCAGGTGCCGCCGGACGCGGTGACGGCGTCGGGCTCCGGGCTGGACCCCGACATCTCCCCCCAGTACGCCGACATCCAGGTCAAGCGGGTGGCAGCCGCCCGTGACCTGCCCGCCGCGACCGTCCAGGGGCTGGTGGGCAAGTACACCCAGGGCCGCACGATCGGGTTCCTGGGCGAGCCGCGGGTGGACGTGCTCGACCTCAACATCGCGCTCGATGAGCTCAGCGCGAAGTGATCGCACTCGATGTCACGATAGCCCCACGATTACCCTCATGAGGTGACAGGGCCTGCGCGCCGCGGGTATGGTCGGCGCGCAGGCCCCATCTGATTTGTCATACGGGAGCATGGGTGCAGCCGCTTTCCACAACTGATCCGAAGTCCGCTGGCGAGTTCACTCTCCGTGCCCGCCTGGGTGCGGGCGGAATGGGCCGGGTCTACCTCGGCTACTCGCCGGCCGGGCGGGCGGTCGCCGTCAAGGTGGTGCACCCCGAGCTCGCGCGCGACGAGGAGTTCCTGGCCCGGTTCCGCAACGAGGTCGCCGCCGCCCGGGCCGTCAGTGGCCTGTACACCGCCCCCGTGGTTGCCTCCGGCCTGGCCGATGACCCGCCGTGGCTGGCGACCGTGTACGTCCCCGGGCCCGCCCTCGACGACGTTATCGCCAAGAACGGCCCGATGCCCGAGCCGGCCCTCTGGCGGCTGGCGGCCGGCCTGGCCGAGGCCCTGCAGGCGGTGCACGCTAGCAGCCTGGTGCACCGTGACCTCAAGCCGTCCAACGTCCTGCTGGCGGCCGACGGCCCGCACGTGATCGACTTCGGCATCTCCCGGGCGATGGGCGGCACCCACCTGACCGCGACCGGGATGGTCGTCGGGACGCCCGGCTACATGTCGCCCGAGCAGGCCGAGGGGAACGAGGCGGGAACCTCGTCCGACGTCTTCTCGCTGGCCTGCGTGGTGGCCTACGCGGCGACCGGGAAGCAGCCCTTCGGCGGCGGCAGCGCCGCCTCCGTCCTGTACCGGGTGGTGGCGGGCAAGCCCGAGCTGACCGGGATACCGCCGCGCCTGCTGGAAGTGCTCGAGCCCTGCCTGCGCAAGAACCCGGCCGAGCGGCCGCCGCTGGCGTCGGTGGCGGCCGCGTTCTCGCGGGGCGCCGGCAGCGTGACCGCCGCCCTGGACGCGCCGACGGCGTTCTGGCCGCCGGCGATCAGCGCGATCATCGCCGGCGCGGCCGCCGCGACGCCCGGGGCACCGGGATCGGGCGCGTCGGGGGCCAGCCTCCCGGCGCCCGGATCCGGGCGCGGCCCGTCGGGGCCGGCCGCGGGATCAGCGCCCCCGGGATCAGCGCCGCCGGGGCCAGCGGGACCAGGGCCAGCGGGACCGGGGCCAGCGGGACCGGGGCCAGAAGG
>DATBEM010000082.1:0-30017 GCA_036276115.1 Trebonia sp. | reverse complement strand
CGGCCGCGTTGCGGGCGGCCACCTTCTCCGCGTCCTTGGCCTTCGCGTCGCGGGCGAGCCGGGGCAGTGCCTTGTCCAGGGTCTGCAGGTCCGCGAGGATCAGCTCGGTGACGATCGTCTCGATGTCGCCCGCAGCGTCGGCCGAGCCCTCCACCCGGGTCACCTCAGGGTCGGCGAAGGCCCGCACGACCTGGCAGATCGCGTCGGTCTCGCGGATGTGCCCGAGGAACTGGTTGCCGCGCCCCTGCCCCTCCGACGCCCCGCGCACCAGCCCGGCGATGTCGATGAAGCGCACCGCCGCCGGGATGATCTTCTCTGTCTTGTAGAGCGCCGCCAGCTTCGCCAGCCGCGGATCGGGCACCCCGACGACGCCCACGTTCGGGTCGATCGTGGCGAACGGGTAGTTCGCGGCGAGGGCACCGCCCTTGGTAAGGGCGTTGAACAAGGTGGACTTGCCGACGTTGGGCAGGCCGACGATACCAATGGACAGGCTCACGACCGCCGAGTCTAGCGGCGCGGCCCCCCGAACTCAGAACCATGCCTGCCCGCGCTTTAGAACTGGGCCTCGTACTGGGCCGTGCTGATGCGGGCCTCGATGACGAGCGGGCGCGAGCGCCCGGGCGCGAACGCGTCCGGCAAGGCGCGCTCGAGGGCAGCGGGGCTGTCCACCCGCACCCCGTCGCAGCCCAGGGCGGATGCCAGCGCGGGAATGTCGGACGGCGGCAGCGTCGTCGCGGTCAGCGGCACGCCCGCCTGCTGCTGGTGGAGCACGATGCGGTTGAGGTTGCCGTCGGCGAACACGACGACCACCAGCGGCAGCCCGAGCGACGCGGCGACCGACAGCTCGGTCGCGGTCATCGCGAAGCCGCCGTCCCCGCACAGGGACACCACGGCCGGCCCCGCCCCGCCCGGCCCGGACCGCAGGGCCAGGGCCGCCCCGATGGCAGCCGGGAGGCCGAAGCCCATCGCCGACAGTCCGTTGGTGATCACCGCCTGGCGGGGGGCGTGGGTCGTCCACGCCTGCCCGGACATGATCTTGTGCGAGCCGACGTCGGCCGACATGACCGTCCCGGCCGGCGCGGCCGCGCGCACCAGGGTCACGACCTCCGACGGGTTGAGCGCGGCCGGGTCGTAGCCCGCCGTCCAGGCGGCCCGCAGCCGCGACCGGTGCCCGGCGACCTCCAGCGGGGACCAGCGCGGCTCGCCCTTCCAGTGGGCCGCGAGCCAGCGCAGGGCGGTGGCGACGTTCCCGACCACCTCGGCCGCGGCCGGGTACACCTGGTCGGTGTTGGGCGTGGTGTCCACGTGCAGCACCGGGGTGGCGACGCGCCACGGGGTGATGAGGTCGACCGCGTCGAACCCGGCCGTGACGATCAGGTCGGCCCCGGCCAGCAGCTCCCAGATGACCGGGTGGCCGGCCATGTCGAGCACGCCCGCGAAGTACGGGTGGGCCTCGCTGATCACGCCCTTGGCCATGGCCCCGACGACCACCGGCATTCCGGCCGCCTCGGCCAGGGCGGCCAGCGCCTCGCCCGCGCCGCAGCGGACCGCGGCCGGCCCGGCCAGCAGCACCGGCCGCCGCGCGCCCGCGAGCATCGCCGGCACGTCCTCCCCGCCGTCCGGCCCGAACAGGTCCAGGCCGCCGGCCGGGGCGGCCAGCGGGGGCACCGCGGGCGCCCCGGCCAGCCCGGTCACGGGCTTGGCGAAGGCGTCGTGGGTGACGGTCAGGTGCACCGCGCCGGGCCGCTCGGCGACCGCGGTGCGCAGCGCCCGGCGGATCACGACATCGGCCGACGGCGGCTCGATGCGGGCGGCGAGCTTGGTGACCGGCGCGAACAGCCGGCCGTGGTCCACGAGCTGGTGCGTCCAGTACTGCTCGCGGCGGCTGTCGACCTGGCCGGAGACCACCACCAGCGGCACTCGGTCGAGGTGGGCGCTGGCGACGCCGTTCAGCACGGCCGTCGACCCCGGGCCGAGGGTGGACACGCACGCCCCGACCTGCCCGGTCGCCATCGCGGCGCCCTCGGCCATGAAGGCGGCGCTTGCCTCGCGCACGGCCGCGACGACGGTGGGGCCGCCCGCGCCCCCGGCCGCCCCCTCGCGGGTCGCCTCCATGAAGTCGACGATCGACTCGCCGGGATAGCCGAAGACGTGCCGGACTCCCGCCTGCCGCAGGTACTCGGTCAGCAGGGCGGCGATGCTCATCTCAGTTGCCACGAGGTCAATCGGATCACAATCGTTAGCACTCTGCATTAGCCACCCCGATGCGGTTACAAGTTGTACCTTGGTAATCGCGAGGCGTGCTAGCCGAAGCGGCCATAGCACTCCCGCTGCGCTACGGCACGCGCGCGGTGCCGTCTCCCCTCAGCGAGCGCGATCTCCCTCTTCCTTCTTCGCTGCCATAGGGGGCCGTTATGGGTGACTTTGAAGCCGCATTTCCGGAATATGCCGCCACGTCGCGCCTGGATGACCTGCGCGCGAGCGACTACGGCTACCTCGACGCGGGCGGCCACGTCTACCTCGACTACACCGGCGCGGGCCTGCCGTCGGCGACGCAGCTGCGGGCGCACGCCGCCCGGGTCGAGGGCGGCGCCTACGGCAACCCGCACTCGGAGAACCCGACCTCCAGCGCCTCGACGCACCTGGTGGAGCAGGCCCGGGCAGCCGTCTTGCGGTTCTTCAACGCCTCGCCGCGCGAGTACGCGGCGATCTTCACGCCCAACGCGACCGGCGCCTGCCGCCTGGTCGCCGAGGCGTACCCGTTCCGGACGGGCAAGCGGCTGGTGCTGACGGCCGACAACCACAACTCCGTCAACGGCATCCGGGAGCCCGCCCGGAGCAAGGGCGCCCGCGTCCGCTACGTCTCGCTGACCAGCGACCTGCGCGTCAACGAGGCCGACCTGAACGCGGCCCTGGGCCGCGGGCACGGCCGCCAGCCGGGACTGTTCGCCTACCCGGCCCAGAGCAACTTCAGCGGCGCCCGGCACCCGCTGAGCTGGATCGGCCGGGCGCAGGGGGCCGGCTACGACGTGCTGCTCGACGCGGCCGCGTTCGTGCCCACGAGCCGCCTGGACCTCAGCCGGGTGAAGCCCGAGTTCGTCACCGTGAGCTGGTACAAGGTCTTCGGCTACCCGACCGGGGTCGGCTGCCTGCTGGTCCGCCGGGACGCGATGGCGCGGCTGCGCCGCCCGTGGTTCTCCGGCGGGACGATCTGGGGCGTCAGCGTGCAGGGCGGCTGGCACAAGCTGCTGGACAGCGAGGGCGCGTTCGAGGACGGCACCGTCAACTTCCTGTCGATCCCCGACGTGACGACCGGGATCGACTGGATCAGCGACGTGGGCCTGGAGCTGGTCGGCCAGCGGGTCTCGATCCTGACCAGCTGGCTCCTGCAGTGCCTGGCCGGCCTCAAGCACAGCAACGGCCAGCCGATGGCCCGGCTGTACGGCCCCGCCACGATGTACGACCCGACCGCGGTGGGCAGCGCGGCCCAGCGCGGCGGCACGATCGCGTTCAACTTCCTCGACCCGGCGGGCAACGTCGTGGACGAGCGGGCGGTGTCGCGCGACGCGGCGGCGGCGGGCATCTCGCTGCGCACCGGCTGCTTTTGCAACCCCGGGGCGGGAGAGTGGGCGTTCGGGCTGTCGAAGAAGGCCGTTGGCGGCACGTTCGCCCGCCGGCTCCTCCTGCGCCAGGGCTTCCTGCGGTCCGCCATGACCACGGTCGATGACTACCTGGAGGTCGTGGGGCTGGCGACGGGCGGCGCGGTCCGGGTCTCGGTCGGCCTCGCCTCCACGCTGGCCGACGTCGAGTCCTTCCTCGACTTCGCCGAGCGCACCTACCGCGACCGGATGCCCGGCACCGGCGGCCTGGCCCCCCGGCTCAGCTGCTAGGCCGCTGCCAGGGCGGCCGCCGGCCGGGCGGCCGGTCAGCGCGTCTTGCGAACGACCACCGCGACCGTCGCCGCCAGGAACGCCACCGTGAAGCCCGCCAGCACCAGCCAGTCAACCGCGACCGGGCGGCTGAACGTGCTGCCGTAGGACGCCAGCAGCGGCGCCCCCAGCGGCGACGCCCCGCTCGACCACAGCCGGGCGACGCCGAGGCTGTGGCCGAGCGCCTCGAAAGCCCACCGGTTGGTCATGGCGTAGCTCAGCCACTTGCCGGCCACGGCCATCACCGGCACCGGCAAGATCGCGCCGACGAACAGCACCTGCGGAAAGCAGGCCATCGGCATCGCGATGGTGGCCTGCGACGGCTCCGACACCGCGGCCGAGATGAGCAGCCCCAGCCCCAGCGCCGAGGCTGAGCACAGCAGCAGCGTCACGAACACCGCCAGGTAGTCCGCCGACTCCGGCAGCCGGCCAAGGGCCCGCAAGACGACGAGGAAGGCGAAGTCCACGACCGCCAGCAGCGGCAGCAGGACCGAGACCTTGGCCAGGACGTACGCCCCGGCCCCGAGCCCCGCGAACCGCTCGCGGCGCAGCACCCCCCACTCGGCGCAGATCGCCAGCAGCCCGTAGGTCAGCCCGAAGAAGAACCCGCCGAACGCCACCCAGAACATGATCATGACGGTCGCCGACGGGGTCGGGTGGCCCGGGTCGAACGCCCCCGGCCGGAACAGCACCAGGAACATCAGCAGGACCGCGAGGGGCGACCCGACCAGCATCGCCGCGGTGAGCTTGCTGCGCGTCAGGATGTCGGCGTTGCGCTGGGTGAGCAGCGCCCACTGGCGCAGCCCCCGCACCCCCCGCCGGGCGCGGCCCGCGCCGGCCGGCCTTTCCTCCTGGACGTTTCCTTTCACGGGCCCGGCCGCTCCCGCGCCGGCCGGCTCAGCGCCTGGCGCCCCGCTTACCGGGGGAACAGGCACCGTGGGGTCAGGAGGCACCGTGGGGTCAGGAAGGCCAGCGGGGACGCCGGACCCAGCGGGCGCGACGGCGATCGCGGTGGCCGTTCCCGCGGCGGGCGGCGAGGCCGGGCGGCCCGCGGCCCCGGGGGCGGTCAGGGACGTGGCGGCCGCCGCGGCCACCGGCGAGCGGGAGAAGTGCGACTCGAAGAACCGCCGGGACCAGTTCAGGGCCGGGTCGCCCACGCCGGCCAGCCGCTCGTAGATCTCGACGGTCGAGTCGGTCCCGAAGTAGCCCCGGGCGCCCGCCGTCGTGCCGAAGAACGCCAGGTGCCCGCCGGGGGCCAGCACCGCGACCTTGTCGCACACCTCCGCGTCGAGCGGGTTGTGGGTCGTCAGCACCACCGTGGTGCCGTCCTCGCACAGCCGCCGCAGGGCCCGCATGAGCTCGGCGCCGCGGGCCGGGTCCAGCCCCGAGGTGGGCTCGTCGAGGAAGAACAGCCCCGGCCGGGCGAGCAGTTCGGCCGCGATCGACGCGCGCTTGCGCTCGCCGCCCGACAGGCTCCCCACCGGCACGGCCGACCGGCCCGCCAGCTCCAGCGTCCGCAGCGCGTCCGCGACCGCCGCGGGCGGGTCGTCCACGTGCCGCAGGGCGGCCGCGTAGCGCAGCGTCCGCTCCAGCGGGAGCGCGACGTGGATGATGTCGTCCTGCGGGACGTAGCCGACGCCTACCCCGGCCGCCCGGCGCACCTCGCCGGACAGGGGCGGGCGCAGCCCGCACATGGTGTTGAGCAGCGTGGTCTTGCCCGACCCGCTGCCCCCGATGATGGCGATCAGCTCGCCCCGCCCGACCGACAGCGTGACATCACGGAGGGTCATGATCCCGGGTCGAGCCTGCTGGCTGACCGCGCTTAGCTCGATTGCCGCTTGCACGCATCTATTGTGCCGTAATGCCAGTACTACCGTGAGTTACTTCACGGTTAATGCCGGGTGTCCCTCCCGGTCCGCCTCATGCCGGCGTGGCACCCGGGGGCGGCCCGCGCCCGCGTCAATACTGGGGGGATGATCGTCTTCGCCCTGCTGGCCGGAATCGCGATCGGCGCGGCCCTCGGGTACCTGCTGATGCGCGGCCGGGTCGCGACGGCGCAGGAGCGCGCCCGGGCCGCCGGCGAGAAGTACGCGCTGCTGGAGCGGACCGCGCAGGCACAGGCGGCCCTGGTCGAGGGGCAGCTCGGGGAGCGGCTGGACGTGGGGCAGCTCGTCGGGCCGATCCGGGAGACGCTGGCCCGCGTCGAGCGCCAGCTCCGCGAGACCGACCAGGCCCGGACCCGGTCGCACGCCGAGCTGGCCGAGCAGGTGGAGTTCACCCGGCGCGGGGCCGAGCAGCTTCGCGAGCAGGCCGCCGCCCTCGTCACCGCCCTGCGGCGGCCCGAGGCGCGCGGGCGCTGGGGCGAGCTGCAGCTGCGCCGGGTGGTGGAGCTAGCCGGGATGACCGCGCGGTGCGACTTCGACGAGCAGGTCACCATCCGGGGCGCCGCCGACGGCCAGGGGCAGCGCCCGGACATGGTGGTCAACCTGGCCGGCGGCAAGCACGTGGTGGTGGACTCCAAGGTGTCGCTCGCCGCCTACCTGGAGGCGGTCGAGGTGGCTGACCCGGTGCTGCAGGAGGCCCGGCTCGAAGCCCACGCCCGGCACCTGCGCACGCACGTGGACCAGCTCGGCGGCAAGGCGTACTGGGCCGCGCTGCCGTCAACACCGGAGTTCGTGATCCTGTTCATCCCCGGCGAGGCGTTCCTGGCGCCCGCCCTGGAGCGCGATCCCGCCCTGCTGGAGTACGCGATCGCCCGGCGGGTGCACATCGCGACGCCGACGACGCTGGTGTCGATGCTGCGGACCGCGCACTTCGCCTGGCAGCAGGAAGCCCTGTCGGAGAACGCGCGGGCAGTGTTCGACCTCGGGCGCGAGCTGTACGAGCGGCTCGCCTCGCTCGGCCGCCACGTCGACAAGCTGGGCCGGTCGCTGAATGGCGCGGTCGTGGCCTACAACCAGGCCGTCGGCTCGCTGGAGGGCCGGGTGCTGGTCACCGCCCGGAAGCTGTCGGACCTGGGCGTGGTCGCGGGCGAACTGCCGACGCCGCTGCCCGCCCAGGAGACCACCCGCCCGCTGTCGGCCCCGGAGCTAGTCGCCGACGACGTCGCTCCCGGTCGCAGCGCACCCGAAGACCGGGCCGAGCTGGCCGAGTCGCTACCGTACTGAGCCTGGCCGCCCGGCCCGCGCGGGAGCTTACTTACGCAGCTCGCGGGGCAGCTGGAAGGACATCTTCTCCTTGACCGGCTCGATCTCCTCGACATCGCCGAAGCCGAGGGCCGCCAGCTTGCCGAGCACCCCGGTCACCAGCTCCTCGGGGACGGAGGCGCCGCTGGTCACGCCGACCGTGGTCGCGCCCGCCAGCCACTGCTCGTCCAGCTCGCCGGCGTCGTCCACCAGGTAGGCGGCCCCCGCGCCGGCGTCCTTGGCCACCTCGACCAGGCGGACCGAGTTGGAGGAGTTGCGCGACCCGACCACGATGACCACGTCTGCGTCGGGCGCGATGACCTTGACGGCGGCCTGGCGGTTCTGGGTGGCGTAGCAGATGTCATCGCTCGGCGGGTCGATGAGCTGCGGGAAGCGCTCCTTCAGGGCCGTGACGGTCGCGACCGTCTCGTCGACCGACAGCGTGGTCTGCGACAGCCACACCAGCCGGGACGGGTCCTTGACCTCCACGCTGGCCGCGCCCTCGGGGCCATCGACCAGGCGGACCCGGGCCGGCGCCTCGCCCGTCGTGCCGACGACCTCCTCATGGCCCTCGTGGCCGATGAGCAGGATGTCGTAGTCGCTCGCGGCGTAGCGCTTCGCCTCGTTGTGCACCTTGGTCACGAGGGGGCAGGTCGCGTCGATCTGGCGCAGCCCGCGCTCCGCGGCCGCGACCCGGACCTCGGGGGCGATGCCGTGGGCGGAGAAGACCACCACGCTCCCCTCGGGGACTTCCTCCGTCTCCTCCACGAAGACGGCGCCCCGCTTGGTCAGCTCGTTGACGACGTGGGTGTTGTGCACGATCTGCTTGCGGACGTAGACCGGTGCCCCGTAACGTTCGAGCGCCATCTCCACGGCTTGCACGGCCCGGTCGACCCCCGCGCAGTAGCCACGCGGCTTGGCGAGCAGAACCCGGCGATGCGTCTCAGACATGCTCCCATGGTAGGCGAGGCCGCGCGCCGGTCAGCCGGGTGCCGGCCAGCACCGGCCGTTACCAGAAGTCCCGCGCTGTCATGGCCGGCCAGCCGTCCGGGAGCGCCTGAGCGGCCATCGCGTGGCCTTCGCGGGGGGCACTGCGTGGCCTTCGCGGGGACGCCGCGCGCATTACCCGAAAAACAGGAAGATACCGGCTTCATTTAACGCACTGCAGGCGAGCCCTCGTTCCGGCAGACTGTTGGCTGTCTTACCCGTACTGAGGAGAGTCCTAAGCATGAGCGTGAAGGAAGCCCCCGCCCGCGGGCGGGGTTGGCGGGCCGTCTTCGCCCGATTCCGGGGCAAGGGCGGCGCGCACGCCAGCACCCCGGCCGCCGAGACGGCGAATGGCCACGTCAAGGTCGTAGCCCCCGAGGGAGCCGAGCCCGAGACGGCGGCGGCCACCCCCGCCGCGACCCCCGAGCCCGAGGCCACGGTGGCCGAGACCCCGGTTGCCGCCGCCCCCGTTGCTGAGGCTCCGGCGGCTGCTGAGTCCCCGGCGGCCGAGATCCCGGTTGCTGAGGCTCCGGTTGCTGAGGCCCTGGTGGCCGAGGCTCCCGCCGAGGCGGCCGTGCTGCCGTTGCCGAACTACGACGCGCTGACGGTGGCGTCGCTGCGTGCCCGGCTGCGGAACCTGGACCCGGCCCAGCTCACCGTCCTGATCGCCTACGAGAAGGCGCACCAGGGCCGCGACGAGGTTGTCGGCATGTTCGAGCGCCGCGTCGCCAAGATCAACGCCGGCGAGACTGCCAGCTTCAAGGCCATCAGCTAGCAGGCCCACGGTCACTCCCGCGAGCGGGGCCGCGGCTTGCGGAGCCCCGCGCCCGCGGGTGGTGCACCATAGGCACATGGCGCTGGAAACCTCTCCCGAGTCGCCCGTTCCCGTGCGGACGGTGCTGCAGCTCGTCGGCGGCTGGATCGGAAGGCTCGGCCGGGTCTGGGTCGAGGGGCAGATCGCCGAGTGCACCAAGCGGGGCGGCACGGTGTACCTCACGCTCCGGGACCCGGTCGCCGCCGTCTCCACCCGGGTGACGTGTGCCCGGGCGGTCTTCGAGGTGACCGACCCCCAGGTCGGCGCGCGCGTGGTGATCCACGCCAAGCCCGACTTCAACGCCGCCCGGGGATCTTTTGCCCTGACGGCCCTGGAGGTGCGGGCCGTTGGCCTGGGCGAGCTCCTGGCCCGGCTGGAGCGGCTCCGCAAGGAGCTCGCCGCCGAGGGCCTGTTCGCGGCCGAGCGCAAGCGCAGGCTCCCGTTCCTGCCGCACGTGATCGGCCTCATCTGCGGCCGGGACTCGGCGGCCGAGCGGGACGTGCGGCAGAACGCGGCCCGGCGGTGGCCCGCGGTCCGGTTCCGGGTCGAGCAAGTCCCGGTCCAGGGCGCGTACGCCACGGGCGAGGTCATGAGCGCGCTGGACAAGCTCGACGCCGATCCCGAGATCGACGTCATCATCATCACCCGGGGCGGCGGCTCGGTCGAGGACCTGCTGCCGTTCTCCGATGAGGCGCTGGTCCGCGCGGTCGCCGCCTGCCGGACCCCGGTGGTGAGCGCGATCGGCCACGAGCAGGACACCCCGCTGCTCGACTACGTGGCCGACCTGCGCGCCTCCACCCCGACCGACGCCGCCAAGCGCGTCGTCCCCGACGTGAGCGAGCAGCTGGCGCTCGTCACCCAGCTGCGCGACCGCGGGCGGCGCGCGGTGGGCGGCTGGCTGGAACGGGAGCGGTCCTGGCTGGCCTCCGTACGGTCGCGGCCTGCCCTCGCCAGCCCCGTCCGCGAGATCGAGCGCCAGCAGGAGCAGGTCGAGGCGATGGCGCGGCGCGCGCGGACCTGCCTCGACGCCCGGCTGGCACGGGCCGCCGACGACGTTTCCCACACCCGGGCGCGGCTGCTGGCCCTGTCCCCGGCCGCGACCCTCAAGCGCGGCTACGCGATCGCCGCCCGGGCCGACGGCACCGTGGTCCGCTCCGCCGCCGAGGTGGCGCCGGGCGAGGAGCTCACCCTGCGGTTCGCCGGGGACCACCTCGCGGTGCGGGCAGGCGAGTAAGCGAGCCCCTTGAAAAAGGTCAGTGCCAATGAGAGAGGGTGCTCGATGAGGAAAGGCAATAGGCTGTAACCGTGGCGGACGGTAACCAGGGCAAGCCCGAGCGGGCCGCGGCCTCAAGTCAGGCAAAGGCCTCTAGCCAGGCACTGGCCTCAAGTCAGGCACTAGGCCCTAAGCAGGCCCAGGCCCCTAAGCAGGCACTGTCCTACGAGCAGGCGCGGGACGAGCTGGCGAGCGTCGTCAAGCGCCTGGAGGCCGGCGGGCTAGCCCTGGAGCAGTCGCTGGCGCTGTGGGAACGGGGCGAGGAGCTGGCCGGGATCTGCGGCCAGTGGCTCGACGGGGCCCGGGCGCGGCTCACGGCCGCGATGGCGGTCCGCCCCGATGGTGACCAGGACCCGAACGCGCCCTTCTAGGCCTGCCCGCGGGCCCGGTTCCTGATGGCCGGATCCGGGCGTTAGGCAAGCACTGTTCCGGATGTCACGTCCGGGGGCGGTACCCCGGCAACTAGGCTGGTTGCATGCGCGTGGATATCTGGAGCGATGTCGTCTGCCCGTGGTGCTACGTGGGCAAGGCCCGGTTCGACAAGGCGCTGAGCGGCTTCGCCCGGGGCGGCGAGGTCGAGGTGGTCTTCCGCTCGTTCGAGCTCGACCCCGCCGCCGAGCGCGCCCCGCGGCAGACGAACCTGCAGATGATCAGCGAGAAGTTCGGCCTCCCGCGGGCCCAGGCGCTGCAGATGGAGGAGCGGGTCGCCGGCCTCGCCCGCGCGGAGGGCCTGCGGTATCAGCTTGAGCGGCCCAACGGCAACACCTTCGACCTGCACCGGGTGCTGCACCTCGGCCGGGACCGCGGGGTGCAGGAGGCGGTGGCGGACGCGCTGTACACGGCGAACTTCGCCGACGCGCGGGCGATCTTCGACCCCGACGTGGTGACCGAGGTTGCCACGGGAGCTGGCCTCGACGCCGCCGAGGTGCGGAAGGTCCTGGCCGGGGATGAGTACGCCGGCGCGGTCCGGGCCGATGAGGAGCAGGCCCGGGCGCTGGGCGCCACCGGCGTCCCGTTCTTCGTGTTCGACATGCGGATCGGGGTATCGGGAGCGCAGGCGACGGAGACGTTCAGCCAGGCCCTCGCCCAGGCGTGGGAGCAGGCGAGCGCATGAGCACGGGCACATGGCCAGTGGAACGATAGGGCCGTGCTGAGTAAGGCCGGGTGCGACGGATGGGGCCGAGTTGAGCGATAGAGCCGGATCGAGCGGCGGAGCCGAGCGGGCAGAGGAGAGCACGACGCGATGACCGAGTACGAGGAGCAGGGGGCGGCCGTTCCGGGAACGCCGGAGCCGCGCGCGCATGCCCCGAACCGCAACCTGGCGCTGGAGCTCGCCCGGGTGACCGAGGCCGCCTCGATGGCCGCCGCCCGCTGGGTGGGCCGGGGCGACAAGAACGGCGCCGACGGGGCGGCCGTGAACGCGATGCGGGCGCTGATCAACTCGGTGAGCATGCGGGGCGTGGTGGTCATCGGCGAGGGCGAGAAGGACAACGCCCCGATGCTGTTCAATGGCGAGGAGGTCGGCGACGGCACCGGCCCCGCCTGCGACGTCGCCGTTGACCCGATCGACGGCACCCGGCTGACCGCCAACGGCATGCCCAACGCCGTCTCGGTGCTCGCCGTTGCCCCGCGCGGCTCGATGTACGACCCGTCGGCCGTGTTCTACATGGACAAGCTCGCCACCGGCCCGGAAGCGGCGGAGGTGGTGGACATCGCCGCTCCCCCGGCCGTCAACATCGCCGCGGTGGCCAAGGCGAAGGGCGGCACGCCGCACGACGTGACCGTGGTCATCCTGGACCGGCCACGGCACGAGGGCCTCATCCGGGCCGTCCGCGAGACCGGGGCGCGCATCCAGCTCATCACCGACGGGGACGTGGCCGGGGCGATCATGGCGACCAGGGACGGCACCGGCGTCGACCTGATGCTCGGCACCGGCGGCACCCCCGAAGGCGTCATCGCCGCGTGCGCGATCAAGTGCCTCGGCGGAGTGATCCAGGGCAAGCTCGCGCCCCGTGACGAGGAGGAGCGGCGCAAGGCCCTGGACGCCGGCCACGACCTGGGCCGGGTGCTGACGACCGACGACCTGGTGCGCTCGGATGACGTGTTCTTCGCCGCGACCGGGATCACCGACGGCGAGCTGGTGGACGGGGTCCGGTACTCCCATGGCGGCGCCACGACGCACTCGCTGGTCATGCGCTCCCGGTCGGGCACGATCCGCAGCATCCGCAGCGAGCACGCGCTGTGGAAGCTGAAGGCCTACAGCAGCGTCAACTACGAGTAACGCCCGGGGCCCGGGCTAGCCGCGCACCTGGCGGCGGCCGCCCGGCAGCCACCGGCGCTGCTTGGGCGGGGCCTTCACCAGGATCTCGCCCACGACCGCCAGCGCCCGCACCTCGATCAGCGGGGCGTCGAGCGGTGGCGGCACGTCACGGCTGGCGGTGCCCTTATGCCGGGCCAGCACGAGGGTTCCCTCCACGGTGACGGTCACCCCGTCGGGCACGAACAGCCGCAGCGTACCCGCCCCGACGTGCGCGTACAGGACCGTGTGGCGGTCGGTGAGGATCGCCTCGCGGAAGTCGAGGGTCAGCTCGCCGCCGACCACGTTCACCGTCAGGGCGGCGGGCACCACCCAGCGCCCGCCGCGGGACTCCTTGCGGAAGAGCACGGTGACGGCCTGCTCGTCGTGCAGCCGGATCGGCTGCCCGTCCGGGGTCACCAGGTCGGTGGTCAGCCCGGCCAGCTCGCCGAGGGTCCGCGCGGTCAGCGCGGCGTGGACCCGCTCATCGTGCTCCTGGGAGGTCAGCCGCCCGTCGCTCAGCGCGGCGTTCAGGACGGCCGTGACCCGCTCGCGGTCGGCGTCTGAGGCCCGCAGGTCGCGGGGCGCGGGGCGCGGTGGCATGACTTGACGATATACCGTCGGCGGTCATGACGGACGTGTCGCCGCCGCCGGGAATGCCCCGGAAGCAGCCGGCATCACCGGGTTCGCCGCCGATGCCGGGGCGGGCCGCCGATGCCGGGCCGCGTCAGCCATCGCCGCCGGCCGGGCGGTCCCAGGGGATGATGTCGATGTCCGTGGTCGCGAGGTCCTCGCGGGGCAGCTCGTCGCGGGGCAGCGTGGTCGTCTCCACCATGGACTGGTCGCCGTACCCGTCCGGGCCATGGTCGGCGAAGCCGACCACGTCGACGACGATCACGGTGATGTTGTCGTGCCCGCCCGCGACCTCGGCCGCCGAGACGAGCGCGTCGGCCGCGGCCTGCGGCGGGCCGCCGTTGGCGAGCAGCGACCGGATGTGCTCGTCGGGCACCTCGCTGTACAGCCCGTCGGAGCAGGCGAGGAAGCGGTCCCCGCCCACCACCGGCAGCTGCCAGTAGTCCGGGCGGGACGCCGGCATCGTGCCCAGCGCCCGGGTCACGATGTTGCGCCGGGGGTGGACGCGCGCCTGGTCGCGGGTGATCACGCCCGCCTTGACGAGCTCCTGGACCTCCGAGTGGTCGACCGTGACCTGGTCGAGCTGCCCGGCCGACAGCCGGTACACGCGGGAGTCCCCGACGTTGAACACCATGAGGCGGTCGCCGTCGGGCGTCTCCAGCAGCGCCAGCCCGGTGATCGTGGTCCCCATGCCGTTGGAGCCCTCGTAGGTGACGATCGTGCGGTTGGCGCCGTCGAGGGCCTCCAGGACCACGTCAGCCGACAGCGGGCGCCGCCGGGTGGCGTCCGCCATCGAATCGACGGCGAGCCTGCTGGCCAGGTCTCCGGCGCCGTGGCCGCCCATGCCGTCGGCCACGACGAACAGCGGCGGCGACGTGAGGAAGCTGTCTTCGTTTACCTTGCGGACCTGACCCGGAGAAGTCGAGGCCGCGTACCAGAACCGGGTCACAGGCCGGCAGCGCACTCTAGAACGGGTGCCACAGGCCCCTCCCAGTCCTGTCGCGGGCAATATTTGGTCGCATTATGCCAGAGCACGCCGCACTTGGCGATACCAACGCTGATCATCAGAGCTAACCCTGCGCATGCGAAAACCCCCTGCCCTGCCGTCGTGGCAGGACAGGGGGCTCCCGGGCCGGATGCTAGGCCGTTGGCGCGGTCGGGTCGGATCCGCCGCCCGAGCGGAAGATGGTCTGGGGCGGCTTGGCGACCACCGACAGCGGCTTGGCGATGTCCTCCAGCGACTTGCGCTCGGCGTTGACGCCGAAGAACACGGTGATGACGCCGCCCAGGATCATCGCCACGGCGCCGACCAGGTAGCCCACGAACAGGCTGTTGCGGTTGCTGCCGTCGCCGATCAGGTGGCCGTACCAGTGCGAGCCGAACGCGCCGAAGATCTGCGCGACGGCGAAGAACACCGCGATCGCCTGCGCGCGGACCTCCAGCGGGAAGACCTCGCTCGCGGTCAGGTAGCCCGCGCTCGCCCCGGCGGACGCGAAGAAGAAGATCACGGACCAGCACAGCGTCTGGGTCGTCGCGTTGAGGCTGCCCTGCCGGAACAACTCGGCCGAGATGATCAGCAGGACGCCGGACAGGATGTAGGTACCCGAGATCATCTTCTTCCGGCCGACGGTGTCGAACAGCCGCCCGATTGTCAGCGGGCCGAGCAGGTTGCCGGCCGCGAACGCGAAGAAGTAGTACGCCGTGTCGGTCGCCTTCACGTGGAAGTAGAACTCCAGGACCAGCCCGTAGGTGAAGAAGATCGCGTTGTACAGGAACGACTGCGTGATCATCAGCGCCGCGACGAGCACCGAGCGCCCCGGGTAGTTCCGGAACAGCACCCGGACCAGGGTGAGGTAGCCCATCCGCTGGGTCGGGCGGATCTCGATCTCCCTGGTTTCGTCCACCGGGGGCAGGGTGCCCTTGGTTTCCATGACGTGGTTCTCGATCTCCTGGATCGAGGTCTCGGCCTCAGCCTCCTGGCCGTGCATGATCTGCCAGCGCGGGGACTCCGGCAGGTTGCGGCGGACGAAGATGATGCACAGCGCCAGCAACGGCCCGGCCAGGTAGGCGATCCGCCAGCCCCAGTTGGCGGCGACGTGGTTGAGCACCCACAGGGTCACGACGGTGCCGAGCAGGGCCCCGGCCCAGTAGGTGCCGTTCACGGCGAGGTCGATCCGGCCGCGGTACTTGGCCGGGATCATCTCGTCGATCGCGGAGTTGATCGCGGCGTACTCACCGCCGATGCCCATGCCCGCGACCACGCGGGTGGCGTACAGGAAGATGAACCAGTGCCCGCCCGACGGGGTCAGCGCGGTCAGGCCGCTGCCCACGAGGTAGACCCCGAGGGTGATCATGAACAGGTTCTTGCGGCCGAGCTTGTCCGACAGCCGCCCGAAGAACAGGGCGCCAATGACCTCGCCGATCAGGTACCACCAGGCGATGTCGCTGACCGCGCCGGCCGACATGTTCAGGGTGCTCTTGAGCGTCAGGTCGGACCCGACGTTGCTCGCGATGGTGATCTCGAGGCCGTCCAGGACCCAGGCGACGCCCAGGGCCATGACCAGCCGGGTATGGAACCGGGACCAGGGCAAACGGTCGAGCCGCGCCGGGATCAGGCTGCGGATCGAGGAACTATCGCTGCTCGTGCTCGCACTGGAGGACGTCGTCGCCATGCTGCGCTCCTAAAGACCTCGCTAAACAACTCGGCCCGCCCCACTCCCAGGTCAGCGTTTCTGTAACTGCTGAAACTGGTTACCCCCATGTTTCCCTCATATTCTCATTACTTAACGTAAACGCACAATCTCTCTCCGTGTCCCTTGGCAGGGGGACATGGCATGACTACAGTTAGCTCTGTGAACGATCTAAGTTCCCAAGGCGCCGCGTCCCCGGCCACCACGCCTAGCGCGGCCCGGGCCGAGGCGATCGAGATCCTCGCCGCGGTGGGCGCGGTGCGGCGGGTCACGCGCAGCGCCGTCCGCCACTCCGCCACCGGGCAGCCGCTCCCCCCGGCCCGCTCGGAGCTGCTGCGGCTGATCGCGCGACGGCCGGGCATCTCGGTGGCGGAGGCGGCCCACGAGTTGCGCCTCGCCCCCAACAGCGTCAGCACGATGGTCAGCAAGCTCACCGCGGACGGCCTGCTGAGCCGGGACCGGGCCGTCGGCGACGGGCGCTCGGTGGCGCTGACGGCCACCCCCGAGGGCGCCGCCCGCATCGCTGCCTGGCACGACATCCGGACCGAGATGGCGAGCCGCGCCCTCAGCCTGCTGGCGCGGTCCGACCGCGAGGCGATCCGCGCCGCCGTCCCCGCCCTCAACCGCCTAGCCGAGCAGATGGAAGGGCTGTAACGCCGCCGGTCGCGAGCGCCCCGGCGACCACCAGCGCGGTGCACTGCGCCAGGCAGGTAACCCCGCCCACGCACCCACAAGGCCGCACCAGGGGTCCTGAGAAGCCGTCCACCCGCAACCGCGACAACAACGGATCCACGCACCCACAAGATGCGCACCGCGGACTCCAGGGGGTCGCCCACCCGCACCGCGACAACAACGGATCCACGCACCCACAAGGTGCGCACCGGGGGTTCCAGGGGGTCGCCCCCCTGGGAGAAATACGATGATGGCCGAGGCGTAGCACGCCTCGGCCATCATCGTGCGACGGTGCCGCAGCTCAGCCGCTGCGGACGGGGGCACCGCAGGGCGAACAAATCCAGCCGCGGACGGGGGCACCGCGTGGCGCAGCACCGCCGCACAGCGTCACGATAACACCGTTTGGTTCTAGGTAACAAGTCGTTCTAGCCATGAACGCGCGACACGGGCGGAAAGTTCCAGCTCCGGGGACCAAAATGGCCCGTACCGGGCGACCGGGGGCGCGGGCGCTCAGCCGGCCGTCAGCTGGCGGTCCTAAGCTGGGAGGCACGGGGTCCAGGCGAAGACGAGGAATGGCGAGGATGGCTGAGTTTTCCTTCACCGAGCTGCTGCCGCTCGGGCAAGACGACACGACCTACCGCAAGATCGGCGAGGGCGGCGTAACCCGGCGAGAGGCGCTCGGCCGGAGCTTCCTGGAGGTCGAGCCGGAGGCGCTGACCCTCCTGACCCGCACGGCGTTCCGCGACATCGCCCACCTGCTGCGGCCCGGCCACCTGCGCCAGCTGCGGTCCATCCTCGACGACCCGCAGGCGTCCGCCAACGACCGCTACGTCGCGCGGGACCTGCTGCAGAACGCGAACATCGCCGCCGGCGGCATCCTCCCGATGTGCCAGGACACCGGCACCGCGATCGTCATGGGCAAGCGGGGGCAGCAGGTGCTCACCGACGGCCGTGACGAGGAGCACATCGCGCGCGGGGTGTACGACGCCTACACCCAGCTCAACCTGCGGTACTCGCAGATGGCCCCCCTGACCATGTGGGACGAGAAGAACACCGGCTCCAACCTGCCCGCCCAGATCGAGCTCTACGCGACGGACGGGGACGCCTACAAGTTCCTGTTCATGGCCAAGGGCGGCGGCTCGGCGAACAAGTCGTACCTGTACCAGGAGACGAAGGCCGTCCTGAACCCCCGGCGGATGGCGCAGTTCCTGGAGGAGAAGATCCGCACCATCGGGACCAGTGCCTGCCCGCCGTACCACCTCGCGATCGTGGTCGGCGGGACGAGCGCCGAGTTCGCCCTCAAGACGGCCAAGTACGCCAGCGCCCGCTACCTCGACTCGCTGCCGCCGGCCGGCGACCCGGCCGGGCACGGCTTCCGCGACCTGGAGCTGGAGCAGACGGTCCTCGGGATCACCCAGCAGATCGGCATCGGCGCGCAGTTCGGCGGCAAGTACTTCTGCCACGACGTGCGGGTGATCCGGCTCCCCCGGCATGGCGCGTCCTGCCCGGTCGCGATCGCGGTATCCTGCTCGGCCGACCGCCAGGCGGTGGGGAAGATCACTCCCGGCGGCATCTACCTGGAGCAGCTGGAGACGGACCCGGCCCAGTACCTGCCGGACCCGGCCGGGCTGGCCGGCGAGGACAGCGGCCATGTTGTCAACGTCGACCTCAATCGCCCAATGTCGCAGATCAGGGCCGAATTGACGCAATACCCGGTCAAGACGCGGTTGTCCCTGACCGGCCCCATGATCGTGGCCCGCGACATCGCCCACGCCAAAATCGCCGAGCGCCTCGACGCGGGTGAGCCCATGCCGCAATACCTGCGCGATCACGCCGTTTACTACGCCGGCCCGGCCAAGACCCCGGAAGGCTACGCGAGCGGCTCATTCGGCCCGACCACGGCGGGCCGGATGGACTCCTACGTCGAGCGGTTCCAGGCGGCGGGCGGCTCGCTCGTGATGCTGGCGAAGGGCAACCGGTCCAACGCCGTGACCGAGGCGTGCAAGCGCCACGGCGGCTTCTACCTCGGCTCGATCGGCGGCGCGGCGGCACGGCTCGCGCAAGACTGCATCACCAAGGTCGAGGTGCTCGAATACCCTGAGCTAGGCATGGAAGCGGTATGGAAGATCGAGGTCAGGGACTTCCCGGCGTTCGTCATCGTGGATGACAAGGGGAATGACTTCTTCGCCGAGGCGACCGGCCCCCTCCTGTCCATCGGCAGCCACCCCTAATCCTGATATCTTCCGACCATGCCCCCTTCGACTGGGCGCGTCGTCGCAGGACGATACCGACTCAATGAGCCCATTGGCCGTGGTGCCATGGGTGTTGTCTGGCGCGCTTCTGACGTTCTCCTTGACCGCGACGTGGCGGTCAAGGAGGTCCGCTTCAACCCGGCGCTCGGTGACGTCGAGCGAGCCAACGCCTACAAGCGAACGCTGCGCGAGGCGAGGACCGCCGCCCGGCTCAGCCACCGGGGCGTGGTCACGGTCTTCGACGTAGTCGAAGAAGACGGCCGGCCGTACATCGTCATGGAGCTGATCCGCTCCCGCTCGCTGGACGACCTGCTGGCCAGCGACGGCGCGGTGCCGCCGCGGCGGGCCGCGCGCATCGCCCAGCAGCTCCTGTCGGCCCTCGCGCACGCGCACGCGTCCGGGGTGGTGCACCGCGACGTGAAGCCGAGCAACGTGCTCATCGCCACCGGCGGGTACGACGAGCGGGCCGTGCTGACCGACTTCGGCATCGCCCAGTTCGAGGGGGACCCCCGGCTGACCCAGACGGGCATGGTCATGGGGTCGCCCGGCTTCACCGCCCCCGAGCGGATCCGCGGCGCCTCCGCCACGCCGGCCTCGGACCTATGGTCCCTCGGGGCGACGCTGTTCGCCGCGTGCGAGGGCCGTGGCCCGTACGAGCAGCGGGGCGGCGCCATCACCACCATGTCCGCGATCATCAACGAGGACGCGCCGCCCGCCCGCATGGCGGGCCGGCTCGGCCCGGTCATCGGGGCGCTGCTGCGGCGCGACCCGTCCCGGCGGCCCAGCGCCTCGGCCGCCGCGAGCATGATCGCCGACATCCTGAACTCGCTCCCGCTGGAGACCCCGGTGCGGACGGCGACGGCGCTGTCGCCCACGTCCGGCGCGACGCCGCCCGCCGCGAAGCCCTGGCGGTCCCCGGTCACTCCCCCGGCGGCCGAAACTGACCAGGGCCGGTCCAAGTCCTCCCGGCGCGGCCGTCCGGCGCCCGAGCCAGCCCCGCCGACCGCATACCAGCCCGGGTCCTCCGGGGCGGGATCGCCGCCGGCCGCCCCCGCGAACGGGCCGTCGCCTAGCTCACGGTCGCGGGGCGCTCAGCCCCCCGGCCCGCAGCCCGCCGAGGCGTGGCAGCACGGGGCGCCGCCCGCCCGGGGGCAGTCCCCCGGGGCACAGCGCCATGAGGCGCCATCGCGCGGGGCGCAGTTCCCGGGAGCGCAGCCGGCCGCAGGGCAGCAAGGGCCACAGCGCCCACAGCAGCACGGGCCACAGCACGGGGCGCCGTCGCGAGGGGCATCGGCGGCCAGGCCAGAGGCGGCTGGGTCGCAGCCGTCCGGCGGCTCGCGGACCGCCCGGGCAACGGCGCCCGAGGCACTGGAGGCTCGCGGGCGTGCAGCACAGCGACTCGGGGGCGCGGGCCACGCGCCCGGGTCGCCGGGAGCGTCGCCGGGAGCAGCGCGCCCAGGGCCGGGGGCGAAGGCGCCCAGCGGGCAGGAGGCGCCGGCAGAGCCCCCGGCGGCCAGCCCGCAGGGGCAGGCGGCCGGCCTGCCGGCCGCACGCGGGGCGGCGCCCGGTGGATCGGCGGCGCAAGCCGCCGGGGCCGCGCGACCAGGGATGACCGCGCCGGCGGCGGACACGGCCGAACCAGTCCAGGGAGCCAGCGAAGGCGGGAAGGGCGGGCAGGCGGGCGACTCCCGCCCGACGCAAGAGCCGCCGGCCAGGATCGCCGGGGATACGCTGGGCCGGACCAGCGCCAGCACGCCGGGGGCGGCCCGCCCGGGGAAGGCATCGCCGTCGCCAGCCGCGTCCCGGGCCGACGCGGGGCCGGGCAGTACCATCCCCGATGGCGCGGTGCTGGCCGCGAGCGCGGCCGCGGTGCTCGGCGCGACCAGCGCCGGCGCAGCCGCCGGACGCGATGGCGACGGCCGGGACGAGGGCCCCGCCACGGCTCCCTACGACGTGGCGGCGGAGATGGGCGGGGACGCCGGGGCGGGCACCGTTAGCCACCGGGAGGCCCGCCGGGCCCGCGATGGCGCACGCTCGGCCGGCGACGGCCCGGGCGCCCGGGCCGCGCGCGGTGCGGCTGGCGATGCGACGGCCGGGGACACCCGGCCAGGCACCACCGGGCCGGAAGACACCGCTCCGCACGACACCGCCGCCGAGGCCGGTGCGGACGAAGACCAGGCCGACGACGGGACCGGCAACGGCCGGGCCGACGAAGGCAGCCGCGGCGCTAGCGGCTCCGGCCAGGGCCAAGTCGGCGACGCCAGCACGGGCGAGGGCAAGCCTGGTGGGGACGGCGCCGGCAAGGACAGGGCCGCCGCCGGGGACCGCACCACCACCGGCCGCGATTCCGCCGGTCGCTCGGCCGGGAACCGTGCTGCCACGAGCGGCGCGCCTGACGGCGGCCCGGCCGCAGGCAGCCCCGCCAGGAGCGGCCCCACTGGGGGCAGCACCACTGGGGGCAGCACGGCCGGGGGCAGCACGGCCGGGGGCAGCACGGCCGGGGGCAGCACGGCCGGGGGCAGCACGGCCGGGGAAAGGGCAGCCCGGGGGAAGGCAGCCGGGAGCAACGTCTCCGAAGACGGGGCCGCCGGGGACAGCCCTGGCCGGGACAGCGCCGCCCAGGACGGCGTTACCAAGGACGGTGTCACCAAGGACGGCGATACCAAGGACGGTGTTACCAAGGACGGCGCCGCCCAGGACAGGACCCTCGGGGACAGAGCTTCCAGAGACGGTGCCGCCCGAGGCGATGCTCCCAGAGACGGTGCTCCCCGAGGCAGCGCCTCCCGAGACAGCGCCTCCCGAGACAGCGCTCCCAGAGACGGTGCTTTCAAAGGCAGTGCCCCCACAGACAGTGCTCCCGCAGACAGCGGCGCCCAGGACAGTGGCGCCCAGGACAGGGCCGCCCAGGACAGGGCCGCCCAGGACGGCGTCCCCGGAGGCGGGCCGGGCGAGGGGGAGGCTTCCCCAGGCAGGGCCGCTGCGGACAGGACCGCTGCGGACAGGGCGGCTGCGGACAGGGCATCCGCGGACAGGACCGCTGCGGACGCTGACTTCGAGGACACCGGCTTCGAGGACGCTGACTCGCGCGACTCCGGCGATGCCGACGACGGGCCGGGCGAGCGCACGATCCCGGACGCGCCCCGGCTCACCTGGGCGCGGGAGGGCAGCGCCGCTCCCCGGGGCGTGGCCGCTGCGGCCGGGGACGTCGCCAGCTCCGGCGAAGGCAGCCCGGACGAAAATGACGCAGGCGAAAATAACGCGGACGGCGATGGCGAGGACGACGACGAAGGGCCCGCTGAGCGCACGGTGCCGGACGCCGCGCTGCTCGACGGGCTGCTGGCCCGGCTGGCGCAAGCGGACGCGGGTGGCGGCGAGGTCGCGGACACCGCGCCGCACGAGACGGCCGCCGAGGCGGACGAGCCCGTGGCCGGGGCCCTCACGTCCGTGGAGACCATGATCCGCCTCCGGTCCGCTAAGCCGGACGGCCCTGAGCCGGCGACGGGGCCGCCGACCGCCGCGACCATGCGAGCGCCCCGCCAGCAGCCGGCGACGCAGGCGAAGCCGGACAAGGACGCGTGGTGGGCTAATGCCTACCAGGCGGAGCGCAAGCGGGGGACGTCGTACACCGGGTCGCGCCCGGATGGCCAGCACGCGCAGCCGTCGGGGTACTCCCCGCCGCGGTGGCCGGGCGAGCCGCAGACTACCCCCCAGCCGTCGTACCCCGACGAGTACCCGCCAGCCGGGAAGCAGGTTGCCAATGGCCGTGGCGGCGCCGGGCAGGATGCCACCCGCCCGGGCCGCGGTGGCCAGCGGGGCGCCGGCCGGAGCCGCCGGCGCGCCCTGCTGGCCATCACGTCGCTGGTGGTCGTGGCGGCGGTCGTGGCCGTGGTGGTGACGCTCCTCACCCGCAAGGGCGGCGGCTCCCCGAACTCAGGGACGACCAGCCCGGGTGCCTCGGTCTCGCCGGTGGCAGCGGTCGGCTCCGTGCCGCCCGCGACGAAGCAGACGCCCTCGGTGGTCAACTACTTCAACACTCCGAAGAGCGGGGTGCCAGACGGCTTCACCCAGGCGCGGTTCACGCCGGCCCAGACCGGGACGACGGCGGGCTTCACGATTGACTACCCGACCGGCTGGCAGGTCAGCCAGGCGAAGGGCGAGCCGCAGCGGGTCTACTTCAAGGATCCTGACAGCGAGACCAGCGTCGAGGTGGACCTGACCGCGCACACGAAGCCCGAGATGCTCGCCGAAGCCCAGTACGTCAAGCAGCAGTCGCAGGCCAAGGGATCCTTCACCAGCGGCTATGACCAGCTCGAGCTTGACGCCCAGGGCGTGCGGGGCACCCGGGGGGCGGTCTGGCGGTTCGACTACAAGGACTCGAACGGGGTCTTGCTCCGGGCCGATGACCTGCTGTGCATCCTGCCGACCGCAAATGGCGGGCAATCCTACGCGTTCTTCGCGACCGCCCCGGAGGGGCCGGGCGGCGACACGTGGGACAAGGTGGCGCTGCCGATCGTCGACCAGATGCTCGCCAGCTTCCAGCCCACGACGACCTAACGCGCCCAGGCCCCGGCGCGGCGCGGCCGGTCTTCGCCGAACGGCCCGTGGTGTTCCCGCCACGGGCCGTTCCTCGCCTCTTAGCTGGCCCTAGTACCGCATGGCGCTAGTACCAGCCGTGCACTTCCTCGTGCGACCAGGCGGCACAGGGCGAGCCGTACGCCGCGCCGATGTACGACAGTCCCCAGCGGATCTGGGTCGCCGCGTCGGTCCGCCAGTCCGCGCCCGCGCTCGCCATCTTGCTGCCCGGCAGCGCCTGGGGGATGCCATAGGCTCCCGAGCCCGGGTTGCTCGCGTACACGTTCCAGCCGCTCTCCCGGCTCCACAGTGAGTCCAGGCAGGAGAACTGGCCGCCCTCGCCGGCCGCGTCGAGCATCTGCTGCGCGACCTGCCGGGGGGACCCCGACGGGGCCGCGTCCATCACCGGCGGGGCGGCCGGGTGCGATGGCCCGGCCGGAGAGCCGACGCCAGGCGCCGCCGGGCGGGCGGCACGCGCGGCCGCCGCCTGCTGGGCCGCCGCCTGCTGGGCCGCCGCCTGCTGGGCAGCGCGGGCCGCCGCTCGTGCTTGCGCGGCCCGGGCCGCGGCCGCGCGGGCCGCCGCGGCCTTCGCCGCGGCCGCTCGCTGGGCCAGCAGCCGCGTGTGGGCCGCGTGGGCCTGGTGGGCCGCGGCGGCTATCTCCGCCACCTCGATCGCGTGGGCGTGCTGGGCCGAGGCGGCCTTGAAGCCGCGGATCACGTCCGCCCCCGACGTGGTGCCCGCCGCGGGCCCCGGCTGCGCCAGCGGCGCCTGGGCGGGCCCGGCCGCTGGCGGCAGGTGCACGGCCGGGGAGTTGCCGGTGATCGCGAGGTCCATGAGGGACGCCCGGCCGGCCAGGTGGCCGCCGGACGGCCACGTGACCGCGGTGATCGTCGCCGCGGCGAGCACGGTGCCCCCGATGACGAGCGTGTACCGGCGGGCCCGGGTCATGGAGGAGCTGGACATGCGAAAGTGCCTGGCCAACTGTGAGCCTTTGCCTCTGCGCGCGTGCTTGCCTGCGCCGCGCGCGGTTGTCCACCCTTGACGCCGGGGGGCACCGGGAATGGTCGCGCCGGGCTGGCGGGCTTGGTGCGAGGTCATGGCACCGTGACCTCAACGCGAGGTCGTCACGCCAGCCGGGGTGCTGTCGCTAGAGACCATGCCAGAAGCCACGCCGGCAGGTGCGGTAATCGTGATGTGACGTGGCCCACGTTTACCGCGGCCCGGTTCGGGGTGGCGTCGCGAAGGCCGGCGGCGACGCTGGTTTCCCGGCCCGGCAAGGGCTTCCGGCGGCGCGCCGGCGCGGCCGGCGACCAGCGGGAAAATCGCCCATCATGACTGCGGACGGCGTGAATCGCGGCGTTCATCCGCGAGTCCGGGCAGACCAGGCCAGGAAAGCAGTAACGCGGCCCGCAGCGCTGTTGCTGCGGGCCGCGTTATTAACGCTATTTTCGGCGGTTAATACCAGCCGTCAGCTTCCTCGTGATCCCAGGCGCCGCAGGGCGTGCCGTAGACGCCGGAGATGTAGCCCAGGCCCCACTTGATCTGGGTGGCCGGGTTGGTCTCCCAGTCCGATCCGGCCGAGGCCATCTTGCTGCCGGGCAGGGACTGCGGGATGCCGTAGGCGCCGCTCGGGTTGTAGGCGTCGTACCGCCAGCCGCTCTCCCGCATCCACAGGTCGTACAGGCAGCTGTACTGACCCGACACGCTGAACCCGTAGGACGGCATCAGCTCCTGGGCGATGGCCTCGGCCGATCCCGGGTCAGGGGTGGACGCGGGCGGCACGTTCACGGTGGTGCCGGAGTCGCTGCCGGAGGACGAGGAGCTACCCGAGTCGGAGCTGTCAGAGCTGCCGGAGTTGTCGGCCGCCGCGCTCTGGGACGCCGCCGCCGAGGCGGACGCCGCCGCGGACTCGCTCGCCGCGATGACCGCGTGCGGGTTCACGGTGGCCGGCTTGGCCCCTTCCGACAGGGTGCTCGCGGCCGCGTTCATGACGATGAGCTGCTGCCGCTCGGACTCCAGGGCGGAGATCGACCCGCTGTGGGTCAGCGCGTTCAGGCCGCCGGTGAAGGCGGCCGCGCCGCTGCCGTTGCCGCTACCGCTCATGGCGTAGGTCACGACCGTGACGAGGGCTACGACGACCGCCGCGATGCCGATCGCGGGCAGGACGATCCCGGTCCGCCGGAACACGCCCTTCTTCTTCCGCGCGCTGCGCGACCCGGGCAGCGGGCCGGTGTTGCGGGCGGCGCCGCTGAACGACGGCCCCTTCCGAGGCGCAGGCGACGGCTGGAAGCCAGGCTCGCCCGCTTCCGGCTCTATCGTCGCAGTCCGATGCCGAGACAACGCAGTCCTTTCCGTCGAGCCGCCCCATCTCCACTGGCGAACAACGATGCCATAACGGCACTTCGGCCGCCCGCAAATCCCCGAAAAATTCAGCTACGCCACTTGCTTACCTTTTAGTGACGCTTATCACTGGGCCGTTGCCGACGCGGCCAGGGCGGCCGCGCCGCCGTGGCCGCGAGATGATCAGCCCATGACACCTAGCGCCACCGATCCCTTCGCCCTCGCCCAGGCCAGCGCGGCCCGGCTGCTGGAACTGGCCGGCCCGGGGGGCGCGTTCGACGCGGCGGTCGTGCTCGGATCTGGCTGGCTGGCGGCGGCCGACGCCATCGGAGCCGCCGAGCGGGAGGTCGCCCTGGCTGACCTCGGCGGCTTCCCCGTGCCGAGCACCCCCGGGCACCACGGCTCGGTGCGCGTCCTGACCATGCCGGGCGGCCAGCGGGTCCTGCTGTTCCTGGGCCGGGTGCACATGTACGAGGGCCATGAGCCCGCCACCGTGGTGCACGGCGTCCGGATGGCCGTCGCGGCGGGGGCGCGGACGGTCATCTTGACCAACGCGGCGGGCGGCATCAACGCCGCCTATGGCGTGGGCCAGCCCGTCTTGATCAGCGATCACCTGAACCTCACGGGCCGCTCGCCGCTGGGGGGACCGCCCCCGCCCGCCGGCCACGGCGGCCGCCACGTTGACCTGTCGGCGCTGTACTCCCCCCGGCTGCGCGAGCTGGCCCGGTCGCTGGAGCCCGGCCTGGCGGAGGGCGTTTACGCCGCCGTGCCGGGGCCGCATTACGAGACGCCCGCCGAGATCCGCATGATGCGCGGGCTGGGGGCCGACCTCGTGGGGATGTCCACGGTGCTGGAGGCGATCGCGGCCCGCCACCTCGGGGCCGAGGTGCTCGCCATCTCGCTCGTCACCAACCCGGCGGCGGGCCTGGCGGACGAGCCGCTGGACCACCGGGACGTGATCGCCGCGGCCGGCGCGTCCGCCGCCCGCGTCGGCGCCCTGCTCGCTGACCTGCTACCCCGGCTCTAGCGGGGCCGCCGGCCTGCTACCCGGTTGCAGCGCGACCGACCGGACCGCTACCCCGGCTCTAGCGAAACCGACATTGCCGCCCGGAACGCGTCCCGGGCGGCCGGGTCGTCCGCCAGGCGCCAGTCCTGGTGGTAGACGCCGTCGTGCTGGGCGATGTCGAACCAGACGAGCGCGCCGATGCCAGCCGCGCGGGCGCCGGCCACCAGCGCCGTGACCTGGCGGGCGCGGCTGGCGTTGGGGCCGACGCCGACCTCGGCGATCACCGCCGGCGCGTTCGTGAACTGCCGGACCTCGGCGAGCGTCTGGCCGAAGACCGAGCCGAACGTGTCGCCCGCGCGGTAGTAGTACCCGTCGAGGCCGACCATCCCCACCCACTGGTCGCCGGGCCACCACTGGCCGAGCCAGGCGCTCTTGCCCGCCTCGATGACCGAGCTGACCGTCCATAGCCAGGTGACGTTGCCCGCGCCGGCCGCGCGGAACGTGGCGACGACGTGCCGCCAGGCGGCCACGAACGCGGCCGGGCTCTCGTGCCCGTTTCCCCAGGAGTACCAGTCGCCGTTCATCTCGTGGCCGAAGCTCACGATCACCGGCTGGCCGTAGGCCCTCACCGCCCGGGCGTAGGCCGTCAGGTACGGGTCCCAGCGCCCGCCGGCGATGCTCGCCAGGCTGACGTCGTCCGGCTGGACCTGGATGACGGGAACCGCGCCGCTGGCCCGGGCGGCCGCCGCGAACGACGCCTGGAAGCGCTCGTTCCAGCCCGAGTAGTAGACCGCCAGCCGGGGGCGGACCCCGGTGGCGGCCCGGAACGAGCGCAGTGGCATGGCCGTCTGGGGGAAGCCCGGCTCGTACACCCCGACCGGCAGGCCAGGCCCCGGCGGGACGAGGCCGGCCGGGAGGCTGGCGGGCCCCCGCGGGCCGCCCGGCCACGACAGCGGCGCGGAGCACCCGGCGAGCGCCACGATGAGGGCGGCGGCCACCGCGACCGCCCGGGCCAGCGGGGCCGGCCTCACCGGGGGGCCACCGCGGCGATGCCCTTGCCCGGGGTGAGCAGCGGGGCGAGCATGTACAGCTGCAGCAGGCACAAGGCCAGCGTCGCCCAGTACCGGTCCCAGCCGTACTCGCTGATCCGCAGGGCGAGCGCGCTCCAGATGAGCGCCTGGACGACGATGATCCAGGTGACCAGGATGCGGTTCACCATCGTCGGCACCTGGCCGCCCTTCTTCGCCGCCCCGGTGGGGACCCACTCCGCGACCCGGCCCCGCAGGGCGTACCAGATGGCGTACACGTGGCAGCAGGAGTTGATGAGGCAGACGCGGTAAATCGTGGGCCGCCAGCCCCGGGTGATCGCGGGGAAGATGAACAGCGTCGCGGCCAGGGCCGGGAGCATGGGCAGGTAATTGTGGGCGAAGACCCGGTCGGGGAAGAACCACAGCATCGTGATCGTCGGGAACGGGCCGGTGACCAGGAGCGCGGCCGAGGACATGTAGTACAGGAAGGCCGCCCAGAACGCGGTCCGCTGCTGCCAGGTGAGCGGCGCCTCCTGGAAGTGCTTCTCGACCATGAGCAGCATGGAGGAGCGGCACCACCGGGTCTGCTGGTTGGCCAGGGAGGGGAAGTCGTCCGGGGCCACGCCCTTGGCCAGGCACAGCGGCAGGTAGCGGGTCTCGTACCCGGCCCACCAGAGCTTGATCCCGGAGTGAACGTCCTCCCCGATGGGCACCCGCGCGAAGCCGCCGGCCGCGTCGACCGCCGACCGGCGGTAGACGAGGTTGGTGCCGGCGCAGATCGCGGCCTTGTAGCGGTCGCGGGCGGGCTGGATGAACCGGAAGAAGATCTCCTGCAGCGCCCCGGCGTAGCGCTGGATGTAGGTGAAGTTGTCGCCCGTGACGTCGAAGTACTGGGCGGTCTGGACGATTCCGCACTGGGGGTCGTCGAAGTACGGCATCGTCTCGTAGAGGAAGTCGTGGCGGGGCGCGAAGTCAGCGTCGAAGACGGCGATGAAGTCGCCCCGGCTGGCGCCCAGCGCGTGGATGAGGTTGCCGGCCTTCTTCAGCCAGCCCCGGTTGGGCCGCACGACGTAGCGGAAGCCGTAGCGGGCAGCGAGGTCGCGCACGCAGTCGCGGGCCGAGTCGTCCAGCACGTACACGGTTCGCGGGCCGTGCCACGCGATCCGGGCGACGTAGCGGAAGGTGTTGTCCAGCACGTCCACCGGCTCCCCGCAGCTGGGCAGGAAGATGTCCACTGACGGTGCTGGCCACGCCTGCCAGCCGGACACTCGTTCCCGGTGCGCGGCCAGGCGCAGCCGGGGGCGGCCGACCCGCAGCCAGAAGTTCACGAGGACCGGCGGGACCATGACCATGAGGAACAAGACCATGACGGGCGTGACGATCCATGCCTCGCGGGCCACCTCGGCGTAGCCGTAGACGATCCCGCTCGCGGCGATGAGGAGCCACGCGAACGCCCAGGGCCGGTGCGGGCCGAAGTACTGGTACACCTCCCCGTCTTCGGGCGGGGCGGGCAGGTAGGCGGCAGGCGGTGCCTGGGCGGGCGCGGGCGGCGGCGCGAGCTTGCGGCCGGTGAGGGTCATGACGCCGCCGCCGGCGTCCACGCCTCGAACCCGTCGGCGTCGGCGACCAGGCGGTAGCCGCCCGCCCGCCGCATGTCGGCCCGGACAGCCTGGTCGACGGCGGTTCCCGCGCCTCCCTCGGGGCCGATGATGACGAGCGAGAAGTAGCCGCTGGTGATGGCGGCCCGGTCCGACGCCAGCCCGGCGGGGGCGCCCGGGACCTGGAAGTGCAGGTCGCTCTGCCACTGCGGCCAGCTCGCGCGGCCGCCGTCGTAGTACCCCAGCACCTGGTAGAGGTCGGAGCTCGTCAGGTAGCGGCCCGGGTGCCGGGCGAGGAGGCCAGGCAGGGCGGTCACGATCGGCGTCGCGTTCGGCCACACCCGGAACAGGCTCGTCGCCTGGGGCAGGCCATCGAGCAGCAGGGCGGCCAGCACCGGGATCGACACCACGGCGGCCCAGCCCCTCGTCTTGTCGACCAGGCTGAGGCGGGCGAGCACGTAGCCCGCCGCCATCGCGGCGAACCAGGCGCCGAACACGACGTGCTTGTGCAGGGAGACGGTGGTGTCGACGCGAGCCTGCTCGGCCGGGACCAGGAGTACCGCGAGGGCGAGGGCGGCCAGCAGCCACCGGCTGGCCGGCCGCTCCCGGCGGGCGATGAACAGCGAGGCCAGGGCCAGGACCGCGATCAGCGCCGTCCACAGGTAGGACAGCTTGAGGACGCTCAGCGGGGATGACGCGGCCGGCGGCCGGGCCAGGGTCGTCACCATGATGCCCGCCCAG
>DATBEM010000081.1:0-20441 GCA_036276115.1 Trebonia sp. | reverse complement strand
GCCACTGCGGGTCGGAGAACGCCGAGGACCAGCGCGTGCCGGTGTTGCCGTCCACCGCGTCGGCGGCCGGGGTGCCCGCGTTCTCGGTCGAGGACGCGGTGGCCGTCTTGCCCTGCGCGATGTTGGTCGTGCCGCAGCCGGTCGTGCCGCCGGAGCCGGACGTGAAGACCGACAGCTCCCAGATCGAGTACCCGTACCCGGTTGCCCGGGCGGTGCCGTACATGCGGATGTAGCGGCCCGTGCCGGTGACGTTCAGCGTCTGGACGCCGCCGGTCCCGGTCGTGGTCGAGTAAATCGAGGTCCACGTCGAGCCGTCGGCCGAGGTCTGGATCTGGAACGCGGTCGCGTAGGCCGTCTCCCAGTTCAGGCCAACCTGGCAGATGCTCTGCGAGGACCCGAGGTCCACCTCCAGCCACTGCGGGTCGGAGAACGCCGAGGACCAGCGCGTGCCGGTGTTGCCGTCCACCGCGTCGGCGGCCGGGGTGCCCGCGTTCTCGGTCGAGGACGCGGTGGCCGTCTTGCCCTGCGCGATGTTGGTCGTGCCGCAGGTGGCGGCGCTAGCCTTGGGCGTGCCCAGCGCGATGCTGGTGACAAGGGCGGACGCGGCGAGCGCGGCGACGGCCAGCAGGCTCACCGGGCGTCGCAGCCCGCGCGCGGCGGCAGGCGCCGGCCTGGCGCGCCCCCGGTGCGATCGATGGAGCAGGGTCCGAGCGTTCAACGTTGACCTCCGGGATGAGCCACTTATTGGTGTGACTTATTTCAAGTCGCAACGTAACCCTGGCGAAACCAGCGGTCAAGGGGGTAGAACCGGTCAAAGGCTAGGGTGTTCCCGTCACGGGAACGAGGGGGGCGAGATGCGGGACCTTAAACGTGGAACGGTGCGTGACCTGCGGCGGGATAACCGGGCGGCGGTCTTGTGGTCGCTGTACCTGAGCCAGTCGGCCCCGGCGCGCCCGCAGTTCGCCCAGTCGCTGCTGTACCAGGAGCGCAGCCGCCAGGACCTGAGCGTGGCGACGGGCCTGAGCGCCGCCTCGGTGACCAACGTGATCCGCGAGCTGCTCGACGAGCGCATCGTGATCGAGACCGGCCTCGCGGAGTCCGACGGCGGGCGGCCGCGGGCGATGCTCGGCATGAACCCCGGCTACGGCTACGTCATCGGGGTCGACGTCGGCGAGACGCGGACCCGGGTCGAGCTGTTCGACCTGGCCATGACCGAGCGGGCCAAGGCCGAGTACCCGCTGGACCCGTACCGGCACGAGGTGGACACCGTCGTCGCGCAGATCCTGTCCGGCCTGGACGCGGTCCTGTCCGACAGCGGCGTCGACCCGGACGCGATCCTCGGCGTCGGCATCGGCGTGCCCGGCATCATCGAGCGGGGACCGGAGGTGCTCGTCCACGGCCAGACCTACAACTGGGACGCGGTGCCGCTGGAGCGCATGCTGCGCAGCGGCCCGCTGAGCGCCCCGGACTGCCCGATGTTCTTCGACAACGGGGCCAAGACGATGGGCCAGGCCGAGCTGTGGTTCGGGGCCGGCCGCGGTGCCCGGAACGCCGTCGTCATCCTGGTCGGCTCCGGCGTGGGGGCATCGCTCATCTCCGGCGGCGCTACCTATCGGGGGGTCACCTCCAGCGCGGCTGAGTTCGGGCACATCACGGTCGTCACCAACGGCCGCCGGTGCCGGTGCGGGTCGACCGGCTGCCTGGAGGCCTACGCGGGCGCGGAGGCGATCCTGGAGCGCTACGGCCGCCCCATGGCGGGGGGCGACCAGGAGGCCGCGCTGGCGGAGCTGATCTCCGCGGCGGACACGTCGGTGCTGGCCGCCGCCATCTTGGAGGAGACCTCGCAGTACCTCGGGGCGGGCATCGGCAGCCTGATAAACCTCCTCAACCCCGAGCGGGTCATCATCGGCGGCTGGGCCGGGCTGCAGCTCAGCGGGACGCTGCTGCCCGCCATCCGGGAATCGACGAAGGCGCACTCGCTGCGCCACCCGTTCGCCGCCACCTCGATCGAGCTCGGCCAGCTCGGTCCGTGGGCGGTGGCGCTCGGGGCCGCCACCTTGCCGATGGAGTCGTTCCTGAACGGGACGCTGGACCCGGCCACCTGACCGGGCTGCCCTGGCGGGGCAGCCCGGTGGTGACCAGGCTCAGGAGCCCGCTACCGGCTTAGCTCAGGGTGTTGACCCCGAGCTCCCAGATCGAGTAGCCGTACTGGGTGGCCCGCGCGGTGCCGTACATCCGGATGTACCGCCCGCTGCCGGTGACGGTCAGCGTCTGGTTGCCGCCCGTCCCGGTGGTGGTCGAGTAGATCGTCGTCCAGTTCGTGTTGTCGGCCGACACCTGGATCTGGAACGCCGTCGCGTAGGCGGTCTCCCAGTTCAGGCTCACCTTGCAGATGCTCTGGGTGGACCCGAGGTCCACGTCGAGCCACTGCGGGTCGGAGAACGCCGAGGACCAGCGGGTCCCGGTGTTCCCGTCGGTCGCGTCAGCGGCCGGGGTGCCCACGTTCTCGGTCGAGGACGCGGTCGTGGTCTTGCCCAGCGCCACGTTGGCGGTGCCGCAGGTGCCGCCCCCGCCGCTGCCGGTGGTGTTGACGGCGAACTCCCAGATCGAGTAGCCGTACTGGGTCGCCCGGGCGGTGCCGTACATCCGGATGTACCGCCCGCTGCCGGTGACGTTCAGCGTCTGGTTGCCGCCCGTCCCGGTCGTGGTCGAGTAAATCGAGGTCCAGTTCGTGTTGTCGTTCGACACCTGGATCTGGAACGCGGTGGCGTAGGCGGTCTCCCAGTTGATCGACACCTTGCAGATGCTCTGCACCGAGCCGAGGTCCACGTCCAGCCACTGCGGGTCGGAGAACGCCGAGGACCAGCGGGTCCCGGCGTTCCCGTCGGTCGCGTCGGCGCCCGGGGTGCCCGCGTTCTCCATCGAGGACGCGGTCGTCGGCGCGCCGAGGGCCGCGTTGGCGGTGCCACAGGTGCCGCCGCCGCCGCTGGAGCTAACGGTCCAGCTGAACGTGGTGGTACCGGTCGCCCCGGTCCCGTCCCGGGCGGTGACGGTCACGCTGCTGGTGCCCGCGGCCGTCGGGGTGCCGGAGATCAGCCCGGTGGAGGAGCTGATCGACAGGCCCGCCGGGAGGCCGGTGGCGCTGTAGGCGAGCGTCTGGCCCGAGGCGGAATCAGACGCGTGGACCTGGACGCTGGCGGCCGTGCCGACGGTGCCGGTCTGGCTGCCGGGGCTGGTCACCGAGACGGTGTTGGTGCCGCCCCCGCCGCCGCTGGGCAGCGTCCACTGCTGGTTGGCGGCGTCGGTACAGGTCGCGATCGTCAGCCGGGTGCCCGCCCCGCCGCCGGTGAGGCAGAGCCCGGAGTTCGGGTTGACTTCCTCGCCGTTGGCCTGATGGGTCCAGTTCTGCGCGTTGGTGGCGTTACAGGGATACCAGTCGACGGTAGTGCCGCTGGTCGTGCCGGCCGCGACCACGTCCAGGCAGCCGCCCTGGGCGTGCACGGTGCCGTCGGTGTAGGGCGACCACTCCTCGCCCGGGTCGGCGTCGCAGTTGGCCGTCACCACGGGGTTGCCGGAGACGTTGAGGGCACCCTGGTTGGCCAGGCACGTCCCGCCGCTGGTGAACTCGCCGGTGGCGGTGGCGGTCCCGGTCGGGGTGGAGTTGCCGCCCGACTCGTACACCGCGACGTAGCCGACGCTCATGCTCCCGCCCGACGTCGTCGCGCTCGTCGGGGAGGTGCAGTTGCACAGCGGGTCGGGGTAGTTCCCGCCCATGGCCAGGTCGAAGATGATGAAGAAGCCGTGGTCGATGGCCGCCTGCCAGGCCGCCGTGCCGACCGAGGCCTCGGTGATGGTGGACTCGACCGTGCCGTCCATCAGGAACTGCAGGGTCTCGGCGCTGGTGTTGGTGCGGTCGATGATGACCGAGTAGGTGTGGTACCCGGTCTGGCAGGTGGACGCCGTGTTCGGGCAGGGGATGATCGCGTGCCCGGGGCTGTTGGCCGAGTCGTGCAGCGTCTGCGACGCGCCGTTCGACGCGTTGACGTCCTCCATCATGTCGATCTCGCCGGACTGCGGCCAGCCGCCGCCGGCTCGCATCGGCGACCCGAGCGCCCAGAACGCCGGCCAGTAGCCGGTGCCGTTGGCCGGGTTGGGCTGCTCGATCGAGGCGGTCATCTCCAGCTTGCCGCCGGGCGGGGCCTGGAAGTCGTCGCGGGTGGACTCGATCCGGCCCGACGTCCAGGTGCCGCCGTTGCTGATCGCCTTCAGCACCAGGTGGCCGTTGCCGTCGATGTAGACGTTATTGGTGGAGTTGGTGGTGTTCTCCTTCTCCCCCGTCCCGTAACCGGTCCCGATGTCGTAGAACCAGTTCGAGGCGGCCGGGGCGGTGTTCGCCCCGCCCGCGAAGTTGTCGGAGAACACGGTGGTGTACCCGGCTGGCGCGGCCGGCACCGTGTCGGCCTTCGCCTGCGTGGCGGTCACGACCGCCGAGAACGTAACCACCGTCAGGCAGCCGGCCACGAGCAGCACCGCGCTGAGCGCCGCGCTCCGCAACCGCCGCAGCAGTCCGAACGGGGATGGACCCGTCCGCGTCGCTGGACTATGGCTCATCATTGCGCCTCCTGTCCCATCGGCCCGCCACGGGCGCGGCAGGCTCGTTCCTTGATGGAACATCGGCGCTCGACTTTGTTCAAGACTTAGTTAAAGTCGAACCTAAGGGATCAGGAAACTTCTACGGTTTGTTCCCCCCTCGCGGGCCTAGCGAGCACGCAGGCGGCGGAGCATGCGGGCGTCGGCGAAGCCGACCGCGCGGGCGGCGTACTCGGCCGTCGCGCCCAGGCCGATCAGGTGCTCAGCCCGCTCCAGCCGCAGCTCCTGCTGGTAGCGCAGCGGCGTGCGGCCGGTCGCGGCGGCGAACCGGCGGGTGAGGGTGCGCTCGCTGACGCCGCAGGCCCGGGCGATGTCCGCCAGCGGCAGCGGCCGGGCGAAGCTGGCCTCGATGTGGTCCTGGGCACGGTGCGCGGTGTCGCTGAGGTGGTTGCGGTGCCGGAGCAGCAGGCTCGCCTGCCGCTCGTCGCCGTTCCGGCGGGCGTAGACGACCATCTCCCGGGCGACCCGGGCGGCCATCGCCGGGCCGTCCCGGACGGCTATCAGGTGCAGGGCCAGGTCGATGCCGCTGGCGATGCCGGCCGAGGTGGCGACGCGGCCGTCGACGACGTAGAGCACGTCCCGCACGACGGTCGCCCGCGGGTAGCGCCGCGCGAGCTCCTCCTGAATATCGTGGTGGGTGGTGCAGCGGCGGCCGTCGAGCAGCCCGGCCCGCCCGAGCGCGTCGGCCCCGGCGCAGATGCTGGCGACGAGGCCGCCCGCGGCGTGGTGGCGGGCGAGGCGGGCCAGCGTGTCGGGGTTCAGCGGCAGAGCCGGCCCCAGCGGCGAGGCCGGCAAGGGAGCCCGGGCCAGCGGCGGGGCGGCCAGCCGGGCTGACGCCCGCCAGCCGGGCACGATGATGAGGTCGCCCGGGCCGAGCACGGGCCAGCCGGTGACAGCCCGGACGGGCAGGCCCTGGGCGGTGGGAACGTCCTCCTGCTCGGCGACGTAGCTCAGCTCGTAGCCGCAGCCGAGGTCGGCCGCGGTCCCGAGCGCCTGGGCCGGCCCGGCGAGGTCCAGCAGGTGCAGCCCGGGTGCCAGCAGGAAGACGACCTTGGTCACGATCTGGTCAGCGTAGCGCGCCCCCTGCGGCCGCGGCCGGGTGGCCGGCCACGGCCGTGATCGTGGCGATCGTCGCGAACCGGCCCGCCAGCGCGTACTCGGTGCGCTCGATGACGGCGCTAGCGGGCAGCGTGCGCGGGTCGGCCAGCAGCTCGGCCACCGTCTGGCCCGCCGGGGCATCGCGATGGGCGATGGGGTTGGTCGCCGTCGCCTCGGTCACGAACGTCACCGCGTAGCCGAGGTCGGACGCGACCCGGGCGGTGGTCTCGCAGCACTGCTCGGTCCGGATGCCGCAGACCACGACCTCGGTGATGCCGCGCTGGGTGAGCACCTGCTGCAGGCTCGTCGTGGTGAAGGCATTGTGCGAGGTCTTGGTGAGGACCGGCTCGCCCGGCGCCGGCGCCAGCGGCTCGATCAGCCGCACGTGCCCGCGGCCGGGGTCGAACACCGTCCCCGTCCCGGGCTCGGTGTGCAGCACCCACACCACCAGGTCACCCCGGGCGCGGACGCCCTCGACGAGGCGGGCGACATCGCCGGCGATGCCGGGGTTGGAGATGGCCTGCCACAGCGAGCGGGCGCGGAACGATTCCTGGACGTCGATCACGAGGAGGGCGCGAGTCATGCTTCCCACCCTGCCCGCTCCGGGCCGGGTGGTGAAGGCTCGATCAGGTCCCGGAGCGGGCCGATCCGGTCACCCCGCTGGCATGGGCCGCATTCATTCACCGGTGAATCAGTCCTCGGCCATCAAGGTATTGGAAGTATGAATGGGGCCGCGCCTAGCTTCGAAGGGTGCGAGATGACCGCCTCGGAAGGGTGCCAGACGACATCACCCGGGCGCCCGGCCCGGCCCGGCTACGGCCCGGCGACCCGGGGATGCGATGGGCCTGTACATCGCGGGCAACGCGATCGGCGGCCTCAGCGGCCGGGTCATCGCCGGGGTGCTGGCCGACCACGGCGGCTGGCGGGTGGCGCTGGCCGGGGTGGGCGGGGCCGCCCTCGCCTGCGCGGTCGCGTTCGCGGTGGCGCTGCCCCGGTCGCGGTTCTTCACCCCGGTCCCGCCGCGCCCGCGGGCGCTGGCCGCCACCCTCGGCCGCCACCTGGCCGACGCCGGCCTGCTGCGGCTGTACCTCATCGGCTTCACCCTGATGGGCGCGTTCGTGACCGTCTACAACTACCTGACCTTCCGGCTGAGCGCGTCGCCGTTCGGCCTGCCCGCCTCCGCCATCGGGGCGCTGTTCACCGTGTACCTCGCGGGCACCTGGTCCTCGACCGCGGCCGGGCGCCTCGCGGACCGGGCCGGGCGGCGCGTCGTCCTGGTGCTCGGCGTCGTCGTCGCGATCGGCGGGGTGGCGCTGACGCTGCCCGCGTCGCTCGCGTGCATCGTGGCCGGGCTGGTGGCGGTGACGGCCGGGTTCTTCGCGGCCCACTCGGTCGCCAGCGGCTGGGTGAGCGGCCGGGCGAAGGTCGCCCCCGCGCAGGCGTCGGCCCTCTACCTGTGCCTGTACTACGCCGGCAGCAGCGTGGCGGGCACCGTCGGCGGGGTGTTCTATGCCCGGGGCGGCTGGCCCCAGACTGTGGCGTTCGCGCTGGTACTGCTGGCCGTGGCCGTGGCGAGCGCGATGTCGCTCAGCCCCCGCCGCGCGGCCGTGCCCCCTGCTAGCCCCACCAGAAGGCCGTCGCGATCATCGCGTACAGCGTGAGCATCGCGGCGCCCTCCAGCCAGTTGGAGTCCCCGTCGAACACGGTGATCACGGCGATCACCGCGGCCAGCAGCAGCGCCACGAGCAGGAACGGCGGCAGCACCAGGGTGAACGACGCGCCCACGACCGGCGACAGCAGCACCAGGATCGGCGCGACCATCATCGTGATCTGCACCGGGCTTTGCAGGATCACCTGCAGCGCGGCGTCCGCCTGGTTGCGGAATGCCAGCTGGATGCCGACCACGTTCTCTACCGCGTTGCCCGCGATCGCCACGATCACCAGGCCGGCGAACTCCGGGGAGATGTGCAGGGCGGTGATCGCGGGCGTGAGGCCGCCCACGAACCAGTCGGAGACGAACGCGGCGGCGACGCCCGCCACCGCGAGCATGGTGAGCGCCAGCCACAGCGGCCAGCCCTCCGCCTTGGCCGGGTGCTCCCCCGGGTCGGGGACTCCGCCAGTGGCGGTGCCCGCCTCGGCGCCACCGTCGGCCTCAGTCCGCTTGAGCGACTCGGGCAGGGACGCGATGAACAAGATGAGCAGCAGGACGGAGACGGCAATGGACAGCGGCCGCTCGTGCCCGGCCGCCGGCGTGTGCAGCAGGGAAGTCAGCGCGGGGATGACCAGCGCGCCCACCGACAGCAAGAGCATGAGCGAGACGCGGCGGGCGCTCCTGGGGTCATACTGCTGGACGCCGTTCCTGGCCCCGCCGACAACGAACGCCAGGCCCAGGACCAGCAGGACGTTCGCCAGGATCGAGCCGACGATCGTCGCCGTGGCCACGTCGTAGAGCTTGCTCTTCAGCGCGAACAGCACCACGAACAGCTCGGGCAGGTTGCCCAGCGCGCTTTGCACGACCCCGATCGCCCCGGCTCCCAGCCGGTCGCCCATGGCCTCGACGCTGCGGCCAACGAGGCTCGCCAGCAGCGCCAGGGCGACCCCGGAGATGACGAACGGCGCGACGCTCCCGCCCACCTTCGCGTAGTACGTCGCGGCCGCGGCGGCGACCACCACTACCGTCAGGCCAATGGATCGCAGTTCAGATCTGGTAAAGACCACGGCCCGATGATGCCGTAGCCTGCGGACACCCACCACGCTTCCTGAGAACAATCCGGATACAGATCCGCGAGTTAACCGGGCACGGGCCTGTCCCGGCCCCCATCAGGCAGCGCCAGGCCGTCGCCTGCCACTACATCGCCGGCCTGCCCTACGCCGAGCGACAGCGCCGCCCCCACCCGGCCGCATCGCGGCCTGGAGCGGCCGGCCGACGCCGAGGGCCTGCTCGACGTCGCCTACACGACCGTCGACTCCCCCGTCGGGACGCTGCTGCTGGCGGCCACGCCCCGCGGCCTGGTCCAGGTCGCCGAGCTGGCCGGCAACCCCCGGGCGGTCCGCGCGGTCGGCACCGCCTGCGCGACCAACCCGCTGCCGGTCGTGGTCCCGTGCCACCGGGTCCTGCGCGGCGACGGCACCCCCGGCGGCTACATCGGCGGCCCCGCCGCCAAGACCACCCTGCTCACCCTGGAGGGAGCGGCATGAGCGCCGGGCCCGGCCGCGCCGCATCGCGGGCCGGCCGGGGCCGATAATGACCTCATGAGCGACGACGAGGGACTGGCGGTAGCGCGCCGCAGCCTGCATGCCGTGGCCGAGCTACTGCTGGCGGGGCCGCAGCACCGGGCCACCGGCAAGATCCGGCTGCGGGTGGTACCAGGCGGCTTCGCCACCGTGCTGGAGCCGGACGTGCGCGTCCGGGGCGCACGGGTCGAGGCAGGCGACCAGGGGGCCGAGATCGGTGGCCAGAGCGCGCGGTCGCTCGGGATGCGCCTCGGCATCGCCGCCGGCGCCCCCGAGGGCGTGTACGAGGACGGGACGGGGGCCGGGACCGACGACCGGCTGGAGCTCCCGGCTGGGGACGCCGCCACGATCCTGGGCGCGCTCGGCCTCGGCCATGACGCGCTCGTGGCGTTCGCGCCGGGCGAGGTGCCGGTCCTGTGGCCGGAGCACTTCGACGTGGCGATCCGGGTGGCGGACGTGAACTACGGCGTGTCGCCGGGCGACGGCTACATCGGCGAGCCCTACGCCTACGTGGGCGCCGGCCAGGTGCCGCCGGGCGACCCGTTCTGGAACGCCCCCTTCGGGGCGGCCGTCCCGCTGCGCGAGCTCGACGGGCGCGATGCCGTCGCCGGCTTCTTCGCCGCGGGCCGCGAGCGGGCCCGCTAGCGGGCTGGCTTCGCCTGGGGCGACCGGTAGGCGACGACGAAGACGCCCGCGATCATCAGGGCGAGCGAGACCACCTCGCCCGCGATCGCGGGCGGGCTGTGGGCCAGCCGCTCGCTGAGCAGCGCCCCGGCCAGCAAGATGGACACCAGCGGGTCGGTGATGGTGATGATCGCCAGCACCGGGGCGACCATCGTGCCCCGCTGGTAGGCGTCCTGGTTGAGCACGAACCCGAGCGGGGCGACGATGGCGACGGCGTACAGCGGCCAGGTCGTGAAGACGTGGGCCACGCTGGCGTCAGTGGTCAGCAACTTGATCAAGAAGGCCGTCGTCCCGTAGCTGATCCCGGTGGCCAGGGCGAGCGCGGGCGGCCGCAGGGCCCGGTGCCCGTACGCCATGACCAGGCAGACCGCCACGGCCGAGCAGTAGCAGGCCGCCAGCGGCAGGAAGGTGCCCAGGCTGTCGTCCGGGTGGCCGCCCGACGGCTTGGCCACGGCGAGGAAGCCGACGACCCCGGCCGTGCAGGCGGCCACCCCGGCGAAGACCACCACGTCGCCCCGGCGGCGCTGGTAGGCGCCAATCAGCACCGCGAACACCAGGTCACCGACCAGGAGCGGCTGCACGAGCGCGAGCGACCCGAAGTGCAGGGCCGTCACCTGGAGCGCGAACCCGGCGATGAGCCCGCCGACCCCCACCACCCACACGGGCTGCCGCATGAGGTCGAGCAGGATCCGCGGCGACAGCGCCTGCCTGGTCTTGACCTGCTTGGTTCCCTGCTGCTCGGCCACGGCTGACATCCCGAACAGCAGCGCCCCGGCCAGCGCGGCCGCTACCGCGATCCAGCGGTACATCGATTTCCGCATTCCTCCGTGCACATACGGTTACAGCTTCCCACTATCGCGGGCGGCGACGCCTTTCACCGGCCCTGGTCCCGGCCGCGCCGGAGGTCATGGCGGCCACCTGGGCCGACGAGTCATAATGGGAGGGTGATTGGACGGATTCGGGAATGGTTTGACGGCTCCGGCCTGTACCTCGCGGGGGCGGGCGTCCTGCTCGCGCTGGCGCTGCTCTCGGCGCTGCTGTCCCTGCAGGTGGACGGCCTCATGTGGACCGGCCAGCCGGCCTCCGGGACCGAGCAGAACGGGATCGTCTACTACACCTGGCACGGCCAGTCGTACACGGTCGACGATAGCAGCGGGGGCGGGGACGGCAGCCACGTCACCGTCTACCTGAACCCCGGCAGCCCGGCCGGCGCCGTGGTCAACAACCCCACCGACCGCCTCATCACCGAGCTCATGGTCGGGATCCCGTTCCTCGCTAGCGCCGGGCTGGTGATCCTCGGCGGCACCCGCAACTACCGCTGGAAGCGGCGCAACGCCAAGCGGGGCACCGCCGACTGGTGGATGGCGAAGGTCCCGCGCTAGCCCGCCCCGCTGGCCGGCGGCGCTCACCGGCGATCGCCGCCCGGGGACGGCGAGCCGTCCCCGGGCGGGGCTGTCAGGCGGTTGCTGGCGGCCGGGCGATCTGGGCCCGCACCTCCCGGGTCGCCGTGACCAGGTTCCGCAGGGCGGCCTCGGTCTCGGCGTAGCCGCGGGTCTTCAGCCCGCAGTCGGGGTTAGCCCACAGGCGGCCGGGGCCGGTCACCTTCAGGGCGAGGGACAGGGATTCCGCGATCTCGGCGACATCGGGGACGCGGGGGGAGTGGATGTCCCACACCCCGGGCCCGATCCCGTGGGCGAAGCCCGCGGCGGTGAGGTCGGCGATGAGCTCCATCCGGGAGCGGGCCGCCTCCACCGTCGTGACGTCCGCGTCGAGCGCCTCGATGGCGCCGATGATCTCGCCGAACTCGCTGTAGCACATGTGCGTGTGGACCTGGGTCGCGTCGGCCGCGCCCGCCGTGGCCAGCCGGAACGCGCCGACCGCCCAGTCCAGGTACGCCTCGCGGGCGCCCCGCCGCAGCGGCAGCAGCTCGCGGATGGCCGGCTCGTCCACCTGGATGACGCGGATGCCCGCCGCCTCCAGGCCGGTGATCTCGTCCCGCACCGCGAGCGCGACCTGGCGGGCGGTCTCGGCCAGCGGCTGGTCGTCGCGCACGAACGACCACGCGAGCATGGTGACCGGCCCGGTCAGCATGCCCTTGACCGGCCGGCTCGTGCGCGACTGCGCGTAGGCGGCCCAGCCGACGGTCATCGGCCCGCGCCGGGCGACGTCGCCGTGCAGGACCGGCGGCCGGACGTAGCGGGTGCCGTAGGACTGGACCCAGCCGTTGCTCGTGGCGGCGTACCCGTCGAGCTGCTCGGCGAAGTAGCTCCGGCGGCAGCGATGCCTCGGCCGCCAGGTCCAGCGGCACGTGCAGCAGCGAGCAGGAGGTGCTCACGACCACGTCGGCCGCCAGGCCCAGCAGATGGGGCCGGTCGCCAACGCGCCCCAGTACGCCAAGGTGCCGGGCTACCTGGAGGCCGCCCGGGCCGAGGGCGCCACCGTCGCCTGCGGCGGCGCCGCCGACAGCGACCTTGGCGGCCTGTTCGTCCGGCCGACCGTGCTGACCGGCATCACTCCCGACTCCACCGTGTACCGGGAGGAAGTCTTCGGCCCGGTACTGGCCGCGCTGGCCTTCACCAGCGAGGACGAGGCGGTCAAGCTGGCCAACGACACCCCCTACGGCCTGGCCGGGGCGGTCTGGACCAAGGACGTGCACCGCGCCCACCGGGTCGCCGCCCGCATCGAGGCCGGCAGCGTCTGGATCAACGCCTACCGGGTCGTCGCCCCGTCGGTGCCGTTCGGCGGGTTCAAGCACTCCGGCCTCGGCCGCGAGAACGGCGTCCACGCCATCGACGAGTACCTGGAGGAAAAGGCGATCTGGGTCGAGCTCACCGGCGGCACCCGCGATCCCTTCACCCTCGGCTGACGGGATCGCCCCCATCGCCGGGGCCGGGCAGGAACGCGGCGACGAGCTGCTGGGCGGCCAGGCCGGGGGTGAGGGTGCCGGCCCGGACGCCGTGTTCCAGCTCCGGCGTCATCGCGCGGACCCCGGGGCTGTCGCGCAGCCGGTCCAGGAGCTGGTCCCGGACCAGGGACCACATCCAGCTGACCTGCTGGTCGCGGCGGCGGCGGTCCAGCTCGCCGCTGTCGCGCAGTGCCTGCTCGTGCCGGGCGACCAGGTCCCACACCTCGGGGACGCCGTCGCCGGTGGCAGCGCTGCAGGTGACGACGGGCGTGGCCCAGCCGTCGGCGGGCTTGCCGAGCAGGCGCAGCGCCCCGGTCAGCTCGCGGGCGGCCCGGCGGGCCTCATCGGCATGAGGGCCGTCGGCCTTGTTCACCGCCACGATGTCGGCCAGCTCCAGGACGCCCTTCTTGATCCCCTGGAGCTGGTCGCCGGTACGGGCCAGCGCGAGCAGGAGGAAGGTGTCGGTCATCTCCGCCACCAGGGTCTCGGACTGGCCCACGCCGACGGTCTCGACCAGCAGGACGTCGTAGCCGGCCGCCGCCATGACCACCAGCGACTCCCGGGTCGCGCGGGCCACCCCGCCCAGGGTCCCGGCCGTCGGCGACGGGCGCACGAAAGCCTGCGGGTCGGTCGCGAGCCGGGTCATGCGGGTCTTGTCGCCCAGGATGCTGCCGCCGCTGCGGGTGGACGACGGGTCGACGGCCAGGACCGCGACGCGGTGCCCGCGGTCGATCAGCAGGCCGCCGAGCACGTCGATGAAGGTCGACTTCCCCACCCCGGGAACGCCGGTGATGCCGACCCGGCGGGCCTGGCCCGCGTGCGGCAGCAGCCGGTTCAGCACGTGCTGGGCCAGGGCCCGGTGATCCGGGCGGCTGGACTCCACCAGCGTGATCGCGCGGGCGATGCCGCCCCGGGAGCCGGCCAGCACCGGCTCCGCGTAGCGGTCCGCGTCCGGCGGGCCGCTCACCACGCCATCACAGGGTCAAGTGGTGCTGGGCGGCCAGCTCGGTCAGCAGGTCGTAGGCGGCGTCGGGGATGACGGTGCCGGGCGAGAAGATCGCGGCCGCCCCGGCCGCCCGCAGCTCGTCGAAGTCCTGCGGCGGGATGACGCCGCCGACCACGACCATGATGTCGCCGCGGTCCTCGCCCGCCAGGGCCGCCTTCAGCGCGGGCACGAGGGACAGGTGCCCGGCCGCGAGCGAGGAGACGCCGACGATGTGCACGTCGGCCTCGATGGCCTGGCGGGCCACCTCGTCCGGGGTCTGGAACAGCGCGCCCACGTCCACGTCGAAGCCGAGGTCGGCGAACGCGCTGGCGACGACCTTCTGCCCGCGGTCATGGCCGTCCTGGCCCATCTTGGCGACCAGGATCCGCGGGCGGCGCCCCTCGGCCCGCTCGAACGCGGCCGCCGCGACGCGGACCCGCTCGATGCCGCTGGTCGACCCCGACTCCTCTCGGTACACGCCGCTTATCGTACGGATGTGGCCGGTGTAGCGGCCGAATACCCGCTCCAGCGCGTCGGAGATCTCGCCCACGGTGGCCTTCGCCCGGGCCGCGTCGATGGCCCGCGCGAGCAGGTTGCCCGCGCCGTCGCCGGCCCCGTCGCTAGCGCTGCCGCCGGGCCGGGCCGCGGCGGCCGCCAGCCGGTCAAGGGCGGCCCGGCAGGCGGCCTCGTCGCGCTCGGCGCGCAGCCGGCGCAGCTTGTCGAGCTGCTGGGCGCGAACCGCCCGGTTGTCGATCTTGAGCACCTCGATGTCGTCGCCGCCGTCGACCGGGTACTTGTTGACGCCGATGACCGGCTGCCGGCCGGAGTCGATCCGGGCCTGGGTGCGGGCGGCGGCCTCCTCCACCCGGAGCTTGGGGATGCCCTCCTCGATCGCGCGGGCCATGCCGCCAGCCGCCTCGACCTCCGCGATGTGCGCCCAGGCGCGGCGGGCGAGCTCGTAGGTCAGCCGCTCGACGTAGGCGCTGCCGCCCCACGGGTCGATGACCCGGCCGGTGCCCGACTCCTGCTGGAGCAGGAGCTGGGTGTTGCGGGCGATCCGGGCCGAGAAGTCAGTCGGCAGCGCGAGCGCCTCGTCCAGCGCGTTGGTGTGCAGCGACTGGGTGTGGCCCTGGGTCGCGGCCATCGCCTCGATGCAGGTCCGGGTGACGTTGTTGAAGACGTCCTGGGCGGTCAGCGACCAGCCCGAGGTCTGGCAGTGCGTCCGCAGCGACAGCGACTTGGGGTTCTCGGGCCCGAACGGCCGGACCAGCTTCGCCCACAGCAGCCGCCCGGCCCGCAGCTTCGCCACCTCCATGAAGAAGTTCATGCCGATCGCCCAGAAGAACGACAGCCGGGGCGCGAACGCGTCGATGTCCAGGCCCGAGGCCACGCCGGCCCGCAGGTACTCGACGCCGTCGGCCAGCGTGTACGCCAGCTCCAGGTCGGCCGTGGCCCCGGCCTCCTGGATGTGGTAGCCCGAGATCGAGATCGAGTTGAACTTCGGCATGTGGCGCGAGGTGTACGCGAAGATGTCGGAGATGATCCGCATCGACGGAGCGGGCGGGTAGATGTAGGTGTTGCGGACCATGAACTCCTTGAGGATGTCGTTCTGGATGGTCCCGGCCAGCTGCTCCGGCGCGACGCCCTGCTCCTCGGCGGCGACGACGTACAGGGCCAAGACCGGCAGCACGGCCCCGTTCATGGTCATCGACACGCTCATCCGGTCCAGCGGGATCCCGTCGAACAGCTGCCGCATGTCGTAGATCGAGTCGATCGCGACGCCCGCCATCCCGACGTCGCCGGTCACCCGGGGGTGGTCGCTGTCGTAGCCGCGGTGGGTCGGCAGGTCGAACGCGACCGACAGGCCCTTCTGCCCGGCCGCGAGGTTGCGCCGGTAGAACGCGTTGGACTCCTCGGCGGTGGAGAACCCGGCGTACTGGCGGATCGTCCACGGCTGGTTCACGTACATCGTCGGGTAGGGGCCGCGCAGGTAGGGGGCCACGCCCGGGTAGGTGTCCAGGAAGTCCAGCCCGGCCAGGTCAGCCCCGGTGTACAGCGGCTTGACGGCGATGCCCTCAGGCGTCAGCCAGTCCTGCTCCTCATCCAGCGCCGCCCGCCAGCGCTTCTCGTCCTGCGGGCCGGCCGCCGGCGGCTCGCCCAGCCCGGCCGCGCTGAAGTCGGGAACCGCCCAGCCGGCCGTCACCGGGTCGCCGGTCCCCGCGCCTTCTGTTCCAGTACCGCTGGTTACGTCGCCTGTCATCACGCCACCTTCAGCGCGGCCAGCAGCTGGCCGCCGAGCGCCAGCACGTCCACGTCGCCGGCGAGCACCTCGTCCGCCCCGGTGGCCGTGACCGCGCCGGCCGCCCGGGCCTCGTCCACCGCCGCCCGGACCGCGCCCGGGTCCTCACCGGGGTCCCCGCAGACAATGACGGCCGGGCCGAGGGCGGACCCGTGAAATGCCCCCCGGTCCATCGTGACCGTGGCGATCCCGGTGGGCGCGAGCAGGCCGGCCACCCGGCCGGCCTGGGCGGCACTCGCGCGGGAGTCATCCAGCCGCGCCAGCGTGACCGTCGGCGGCGAACCGGTCGCCCGGGCGTGGGCGTCCGCCCGGTCGCGGAGCTCCTCGTGCCATTGCGCCCACCGGACCCGGGGCAGCCCGCCGGGCGGCCTGGCCTGCGGGCGCGGCGGGCGGCCGAGCAGCGACTCGCCCACGAGGGGGAACTCGCTGACGCCAGTGATGGCCTCCTGGCGGCGAGCCAGGGCATCGCGGCGCGCCTGGCGGCTGGCCGCGAGCTGGCCGGCGACGTAACCGCTGGCCAGGGCGGCCCGCAGGCCGCCCTGGCGCTCAATGTCCTGGAAGCGCGCCCACGCGCGGGCCGCGAGCTGGCCGGTCAGCTCCTCGACGTACCAGGAGCCGCCCGCTGGGTCCAGGACGCTGGCGACGTGGGATTCCTCGGCCAGCAGGGCATGGGTGTTGCGGGCCACGCGGCGGCCGAGCCGGTCGGGCCGGCCGACCGCGGCGTCAAACGGCGTGACCGTGATCGCGCCGGCGCCGCCGACGCCCGCCGCGAAGCACGCGAGCGTCCCCCGCAGGATGTTGTTCCACGGGTCGCGGCGGGTCAGCATCGGCCAGGAGGTCACCGCGTGCTGCCGCTGCCCGCCCGCGCTGGCGCCGATGCCGCACAGCTCGATGACCCGCGCCCAGGCCCGGCGGGCGGCCCGCAGCTTGGCGATCGTCGCGAACTGGTCGGCGGTCGCGGCGTAGCGGAACTCCAGCTGCCCGGCCGCGGCCGGGCCGCCCATGCCGGCCCCCCGCAGTGCCCGCAGGTACTCGGCCCCCGCCGCCAGCGCGTAGCCGAGCTCCTGGGCATCGGTCCCGCCGGCCTCGTGGCAGGGCAGGGCGTCCACCACGATCGCGCGCATCCCCGGCAGCTCCGCCACGCAGCGCCCGGCCAGGGCGGCGGCATCCGCCAGGCTGGCCGCGCGGCCGGTCCGGGCCAGCACCCCGAGCGGGTCGGCCCCCAGGCTGCCCGTAAGCGCGCTCGCGGGCACGCCGCGCCGGGCGGCCAGTGCCAGGAACGCCTCCGCCGCAGTGGTGAACTCGGCCCCCGCGTCGAGCACGATCGCGGCCATGTCCAGGTATGCCTCGCCGAGCACGTCAGGCAGGGCGCCAAGCGGGATCTGGTCGTCCCCCAGGCCGAGCCACAGCGAGGTGACGCCCCCTTCGAGGTCTTCCATGACCTGCTCGCGGGCCGCCGCCGGGTCGGGGTGATGGTGCCGCTGGCGGATGTCCCACCCGCCCCGGTTGCCCGCCGCGGTGCGCCCGCGGGTGAATGGCGCCTGCCCCGGGTAGCCCGCCTCGGCGCTGGCGTCCTCGGCCGTGTAAAGAGGCTCGATCTCGATGCCGTCGGCGGTGACGGTGACCAGCTCCCGCTCGGGGGCGTCACCGGGGTCGCTCGCCCGGCCCACCACCTTGGCTACCAGCCGCTGCCACTGCTCACGGGTGGCCGCCGGGAACTCAGCGGCCAGCGTCAGCTCATCGGCTTCCTGCCAGCTTGCCTCGCTCATCTCTCTCCTCGCGAGCTGGCAGGTCTTCGGCTCGCGAGCATTCCGCCCGGGCTCAGCGGCCGAGCCAGCACTGGTCAAACTGTAGCCAGCGCCATCCGGCCGGTCCAGGATGGAGCCGCTCCCGCACCGGCGAGACATCCCTCACAGTCGCGGATTTAGCCCGGGTGCCCACCGGGCAGCGGATCGCGCGTGAACCGCCGACTGCGCTCGTCGCTCGCCCCGAGGGCGCGGAAGTTGGCCCGGGCGGCCGTGAGGCTGAGCCGCCCGTTCGGGCCGCCCCGGACGACGTCAACGTCGTGGTCGTCCTGGCCGTCGTCCTCCCAGAAGCACACCGGGCAGATCTCGAAGCCGCCCCGCTCCGGGAGCGTGATGAACCCGCAGCAGGGGCACGCGTAAGGGCCTTCGCCGACGGGCCGGCACACGTCCGCGAACGTCTCCATGACGAATATTTCTCGCCAATACCGGCGGCCCGCCTTCGTTGGGAATGACTTAGTAGTGGCAGTCGACTTGGAGTGGCCTGGTCTTGCCCTGTTACGAGGCCGCATCCCTGCTCATGACGCCGGATGGGTCCGCATCATGTGTGCCTCATACACCGATATGACCTGCCGGATGATCCACGGATTCACAAGGCCCGCTTATCTGCGGTCGAAGCTGGAGCGCAGGTCTCCGTGCGTCGCGATCCAGCGGCTCGCCTCATAGCCGGTCAAGTCGCCGCTCGGGAACCCCATGTCGCGCATCAGGTCGAGATAGGCATCTTGCAGCACAATGAACCGATGGTCAGGCAGGCTGCCGTCATACTCCGCAAGTAGCTTGTAAGCGCCGACCGTGGCCATCGCGCGGTCCGCGTCCGTCAGTGCACCGTCGTAGACCTCTTGGATGACCTGGTCGCGCTGCGGGCCGATCATGGCGAGCATGACCGGCAACATGAACTCCCAGTCGAATCGCGGGTCTGTCATCAGAGCCCGCGACCGTTTCGCGGTGATGACCGCACGGCCGTACTCAGCCAGTGATGCGATAACCGAGGACGGCACGACTCCCCGAGGTCGTCTGCTGAAGAGTGCCACATGCACATCGTGCCATCAGCGGCGCATGGCGGGTACGGTATTTCACCAGAAAGTCCGCAACCGTGAGCCTCTTTCATGCTGCTCCTACGGTCTCCCGGATGTAGCGCCGGGCCGTGGAGGGTAGTGACCCGCAGCACCTTGCTTGGCGGCCTCTGGCCCCGCACAGGTATGCGAGTACTAGCGGGGCATGCCGACCCCGGCCAGCTCGATCAGATCGCCGGTGGCGCTAGAGCTTACGTGATGACCGCCTCGACTACCGGGGCCTTTGCCATCTCCATTGGCAACACGCCGCACCGCTGGCAAACCGTGACCGTGCCGCCACGACCAGGATGAAGGACTCCGTGGAATCCTGGCCACATCGACGCAGAACCCTATTATGGTAGCGAGAAGGAGGGTTATTCACGCGCTTTGTTCGTTATGTGAAATTTATGCATCGCAACGGCGTGCTCGGTCGATTCGACGTGGACGCGGACCGCAGCACTGCGGCCAATTCGCCTGAGGCTTCCCGAGTAAACAGAAGATGGCCCTCTCTTTTTCGTGGATAATTGTTGTTACCACACAACCAAGAATCCATGAAGAGAAGGCCACCAATTGCTATTCTCCCATTCTTCGCGCGCACAGTAAAGCTCTGCTTCCGTAGCGACTCCCGCATCCGAGGCGGATGCGGATATCTCAAGCCTCCTGGAAATGCTCGGATCGGTCGGTGACCCGCGCGGGGAACGCGGAAGGCAGCATGCGCTCGCCTTCGTCCTCGCTGTCTGCGTCTTCGCCACGCTTTCCGGGGCGAAGGGATAAGCATTCTGCCGGTCGAGAGGAACGACCGTGACGCCAAGAGGCCCGGCGCGGGCGCGTCCGGGCGCGGCGGCACGTAGCGCCGCCGCCTTGACCAGCGAGCGGCAGCAGGCGATAGCCGACGCCGTCAGCAAGCAGGCGAAGGCGGCGCTCTGCAAGTCCAAGGACAGCAAGTCCAAGGACAGCAAGGCCCAGGACGGCAAGGCCTGCCAGGGCAGGGGCCCCTCGCGCTCGATCCTGGCCCGTAGCGATGTCCCGGCAACGAACTGCATCACGATCCAGGGAGATTCCTCATGCTCGGCAACGTCATGGATCGTGATCACGCCGGGATGGTCGAGCCGGGCCGCCGCTTGCGCCACCCGTATCGTCCGCGCCACCAGTCCCGCGCGCTCGCCTGGTGACTGGACGGCAGGATAATCTCCTTTACCGCTACGACCCGGTCCAGGAGCTGATCATGACCGCGCCAGACCCGGCCCATGCTTCCCTGGCCGACGACCTCGGCCAGCAGGTACCGGCCCGCGGTAAGCGTCCCCACCTCACCCTGCATAGCCAGGACAGTAGTACGAAAACGTAGTAGATTCAGCACTTCTCTGGCGCGTAATGATATTCGCTGACATCTGGCGCCGCCACGAGTCGCCTACGGATCGGCTGGAATGGCTCGCTGTCTTAGCTGCCAGGCAGGCCGAGGCGGTCGAAGAAGGCGCGATTCCGCTCAGTGGCCAGGTTCAGGAGGCGGTCGAAGGAGAGGACCTCGATGTATGCCTTGTACCCCTCGTTGTAGCCGAAGTAGCCGCAGGAATCCTGTGTCATCCGGAGGTTGGCCTGCTTGCAGCGTCGTTTCATGGCTGGCGTCAGGTCCGAGATGATGTAGCAGAAGCCGGGGATCTGGTCCGACTGGGGAATCGGGCGGCCGCTCGCGGTCATGACGCTGCCCTCCCGGACCTTCTCCAGGTAGGTCAGG
>DATBEM010000080.1:0-11908 GCA_036276115.1 Trebonia sp. | reverse complement strand
GGTGCCAGCCGGAACGGTGCCAGCCGGAACGGTGCCAGCCGGAACGGTGCCAGCCGGAACGGTGCCAGCCGGAACGGTGCCAGCCGGAACGGTGCCAGCCGGAACGGTGCCAGCCGGAACGGTGCCGACTAGGGCGGTAGTGGCTGGGGCGGTAGTGGCTGGGGCGGGGCGGGCGGCCAGCCGGGCGGGGACGCAGGCCGAGATGACGGTCCCGTTACCGGGCTCGGACTCCACCTGGAGGGTCCCGGCCAGGCCCTCGACGCGCTGGCGCATCGCCATCAGGCCGAAGCCGCCCTCGCGGCCGGACGAGACGGCTGCCGCCCCGTACGCACCGGCGCCGGCGGCCATTCCGCGCGCGGCTACCCCGTTTACCGCCGGGCCATCCGGCCCCCGGCCAGTCACGACGGGCAGGCCAGCGCTGACGGCGGGCGCGACGGCCGCCCCGAAGCCGCGGCCGTCGTCGCGGATGTCCAGGGCGACCTCGCAGTCCATGTAGGACAAGGTCAGCCAGACCCGGGTGGCGGCGGCGTGCTTGGCCACGTTGGCCAGCGCCTCCTGGGCTACCCGGAGCAAGACGACCTCGGCCTCGGGCGGCAGCGGGCGGGCGGTGCCAGTCGTGGTGACCTCGACCGGCACGCCCTGCAGGCCCGTCCAGCGCTCGGCCACGCTGGCCAGCGCGTCGGCCAGCCGGGCGTCGACCAGCGGCTCGGGCCGCAGGGCGCCGACCGAGCGGCGGGCCTCGGACAGGCTGTCGCGGGCGAGCCGGGTCGCGGCGTCGAAGTGCCGCCGCCGCTCGACCGGGTCCTCAGCCGCCTGCTCGGCCGCCTGGAGCTGAGTGATGATGCCGGTCAGGCCCTGGGCAAGGGTGTCGTGGATCTCGCGCGCCATCCGCTGCCGCTCGTCGCGGGTGCCCGCCTCGTGCGCCTGGACGACGAGCTGCTCGTGCAGCCCGGCGTTCTCGGCCAGGGTCGCCTCCAGCCGCCGGTTGGCCTCGCTCAGCTCCTCGACCAGCCGGGAGCGCCGCTTGCGCTGCACGTCGCCGACCCAGGCGAACCAGCTGAACCCGCCCGCGACAGCCAGGTTGACCGCGACCACGCCAGTCCAGACCGCCGCCCCGGCCCCGCCGCTGGTCAGGGTGGAGAAGCCGCCGGCCTGGGAGGTCCCGGTGAGCACGGCCACCGCCGCGATGCCGGCTATCCGCCAGGCGGCGTAGGGGAGCCGGCCCGCGTAGAAGTAGCCGGTGAAGGTGAAGAAGCCGAACCAGGGGTCGGCCAGGATCATCGTGAGCATGAAGCCGATGAGCACGATGAAGAAGACGGCCTGCGCGAGAGGGGACCGGCGGGGGTGCTCCCGCCACGACGGGACGGCCAGGTCCCACAGGGCCAGCCAGGCGGCCGCCCCCGCGATCAGCCCCAGGTCCAGCCCCCAGCGGCCGCCGAGGCTGGAGCGGATGAGGAGCGTGAGGAGGGCGCAGAACCCCAGCATCACGTAGGGCACGGCCATGAACGTGCGGTACTCGCGGCCCTCCCACGCGTCGAGCCGCCGCTGCGTCCCGGGGTCGATCGACTCGTCCGTCACGCCAGGCGCCTGCCCGTTGCACCCATCCCCGGCCATCGCCTGCCTCCGTCCTCTCGCCCGACCTTGCCTGCCAGCCCGTGTCCTGGCCCTGCCCGCACTGTCCCCTGCCCGCACTGTCCCCTGCCCGCACTGTGGCCTGCCGGCGCCGCGTGGTCGCCCGGTCCGCGCTGGCGGGCCCCGGTTGCCCGGGGCCAGCCGGCCGCAGTGCCGCCGACCGCAGTGCCCGGCGCCGGTCAGTCCCAGCGGAAGAACCGGGCCGCCGCTAGTGCGAACACTACGGCCCAGGCCGCCATCGCGACCAGGCCGAGGACGGGCGGCCAGTGCCCGAGGATGGCCTGCTGGAACCCCTCCCAGGCGGCCCCGAGCGGGGTGGCGTGGGCGATGTGCTGCAAGACCGCGGGCATCGCCGGGATCGGCAGCCACAGGCCGGAGAAGAACATCAGCGGGTAGAACAGCAGCGACCCGATCGCGCCGGCGGCACGGGGGTTGGGCCCCACGGCGGCGACGAACAGGCCCATGGCCAGCAGCGCGGCGACCGCGAAGACGAGCGACAAGAGCCAGGCCCCGAACTGCCGGGGCAGTGGCACCCCGTAGGCCAGCCGGCCGACCGCCACGATGAGGGCGACCGTGACGATGGCCATCCCGAGGTACACGATGAGCTGGGCGGCCAGCACCCGCACGGGCCCGGCCGGGGTGGTCCGCAGGCGGCGCAGGACGCCCCGCTCGCGGTAGTTCACGATCGTCAGCGGCATCGCCACCAGCGACAGCAGGCCCAGCGACAGCAGGATCAGGATCGGGACGTAGGTGTCCAGGGTGGTGAGACCGCCCGAGCCGGGCAGCTCCTTCTTGAACGCGGGGATCGAGCCGAAGATGACCAGCAGCAGCATCGGCAGCCCGATCCCCCACACCGGCCCGACCTTCTCGCGCAGGAAGAGCTTCAGCTCAACCCGAGCCAGCTGGCCGAGGGCCGACCGCCGCGGCGCCGCCCCCGCGGACGCCGCGGCCGAAGCCCGAGTAGCAACGCTCATCGCACCTGCTCCTTCACTGCGTGGTGCCCGGTCAGCTCCAGGAACGCGTCCTCCAGGTTCCCCTGGTCCACCCGGAGCCGCTGCGGGGTGATCTGCGCCCGCGACAAGGTGGTGATGACCTCCAGCAGCGCGTCGGCGCCCCCGGTGACGGTGACGACCTCGCCCCGCCGGGTCAGCCCGTGCACCGACGGCAGGCTGGTCAGCAGCCCGTCCTCGAACGGCGCCGACGGCCGGAACGCGATCCGCTGCTCGGCCTGGGCCTGCTCGGCGAGCGAGGCGGGCGAGTCGATTGCCACCACCCGGCCGGCGTCGATCAGGGCCACCCGGTCGCACAGCCGCTCGGCCTCCTCCATGAAGTGGCTGACCAGCACGATCGTGACGCCCCGGTCGCGGATGCCCTCGATCAGCTCCCAGGTGTCGCGCCGGGCCTGCGGGTCCAGCCCGGTCGTGAGCTCGTCCAGGACCGCCACCCGGGGGTTGGCGACCAGCGCGAGCGCGATCGACAATCGCTGCTTCTGCCCGCCGGACAGCTTCTTGAACGGCGTCCTGGCCTTCTCCGCCAGCCCGAGCAGCTCCAGCAGCGCCCGCCAGTCGGCCGGCGCGCGGTAGAACGCGCTGTACAGGTCGAGCGCCTCGGCCACCGTGAGCTTGTCCGGCAGCTGGCTGTCTTGCAGCTGCACCCCGAGCAGCTGCGTCAGCTCGGCGCGGTCCCGCTGCGGGTCCAGCCCGAGCACGCTGATCTCACCCCGGTCGGCCGCCCGCAGCCCCTCGACGCATTCCACCGTCGTCGTCTTCCCCGCGCCGTTGCGCCCGAGGATCCCGAAGATCTCGCCTTCCTGCACCGAGAACGACACGTCGTCGACCGCGACCGTGGCCCCGTACTCCTTGTGCAGGTTGCGCACCTTAATGACTTCTGCCATGACCCCATCTTGGCCGGGCCGGGGCGCCCGCCACATCGGCCAAGCGGCCAGCCTTGCGCCTCGCCGCATCAACCGATCGGCTGACCCGGATGGGTGACCGGGCGGCTACCCGGCCGCCGGGCCGTGCCGGGCCAGGTCGAGCAGGGAGAGCAGGGCGTCGCACCAGCGGTCGGCCGGCGGCCGGGAGTCAAAGCGCCCCAGGCACTCGTTGGCGGCGTCGAGCACGGCGGTGAACACCGCGTCGTCGCGGGCGAACTCGCCCCCGACGACGTCCGGCCCCTCGTCGGGGGCCAGGGCCGCCTGGGTCAGGGCGTCGCGGTGCCGGTCGAGGATGTCGGCCGCCCGCCGGGCCATCGCCAGGCCCAGCGTCTCGGCCAGCATGATGCGCTCCATGGCCGGGCCAGGGGCGAACGCGGCCCCGGCCCAGTCGTCGCGGTGCTCATCGGCGGCCCGGTGCCCTCCTTGGCTGGCACCGTCTCCCTCACTGGCACCGTGGTCTTCGTGAGCGCCGTGGTCTTCGTGCGCACTGTGCTCGCAGTCGTCATGCTCGTCATCGAGCCGGCCGGGTGAGCCCGCGAGGCGCCCGCCGTCGTCGCCGGCGTAACCGTCAAGGTCCTGCATGCCGCACCCCAATCGCTGCGCGTCCCGTCGTGTACCACCGGAGCTCGTCGTCGCTGACGGGGCCGCTCCTGCCTCTATGATGCGGAGGGGTAGTGACATTCTCACGGATAGTAGCGATCACCGCAAGACCGCAACTCGGACAGAAAATCGCTCTCTGGCCCGGGCCACGGCCGACGCCGCCCGGCCGGGGCCGGGCGGGCCTGTACTCTGCGTAACCAGTACCGGATTAAAGGGACAGTGCACGCGCTGCGTCAGGGGCAGGCGCTAGGACAGTGCACGCGCTAGGCCGGTGGAGGCGCTAGGCCGGGGGCAGGCAGGTGCCCCAGACGGCGACCGAGTCGGGCAGCTTCACCCGCTCGCCCCGGCCGAGGGCCATCGCCAGGGCGGACTCGGCCTCCTCGATCCGCAGCCAGTCGTCGTAGGTGACCGGGCGGACGCCGCGAGCGGCCAGCAGCGCCGGCAGCGGCGAGGCGGCCACCTCGCCGGGCGCGGCCACCGACGGCAGCCGCAGCAGGCCCGGCCGGGGCAGTTCCGCCACGCCCACGTCGGGCCCGCCCGCCAGGTCGGCGAGGACGGCCTGGGCGGTCTGGGCGCCGTCGGCCTTGTTCGTGCCGATGACCCCGGTCGGGCCGCGCTTGAGCCACCCGGCGACGTACTCGCCCGGCAGCGGCCGGCCCTCGGCGTCCAGGACGCGGCCGTCGGCGCTGGGCACGGTCCGGGTCCGCTCGTCGAACGGGACCCCGTCGAGGGGGACGCTCTGGTAGCCGACGGACCGCAGGACCATTTGCACGCCGAGCGACTCTAGCTCGCCGGTCCCGCCGAAGGTCCCGTCCCCTTGCATGTGAGTGCGCTCTAGCAGCAGGGAGTCGACCCGTTCAATGCCGGTGATCTCAATCGGCCGGCGCCAGAAGCGAACCCGCAGTGACCGCCCGGCCGCCCCCAGGGCGGACGTCCAGTTCCGCATGGCGACCAGGTTGCCGCGGACCCGGCGGTCGGAGGTCGCCAGCAGGGCCGACGCGCCTGACGGGTCGTGGGCGTCGAGGTCGAGCTCGCCCGGCTCGACGCTGACGGTCACGCCGGGCAGGTCGCCGAGCTCGCGCAGCTCCTTGGTGGTGAACTTAGCCTGGGCGGGGCCGCGGCGGCCGATGACGTGCACCTCGCGGACCTTGCTGGCGCGCAGGGCGTCCATCACCGGCTCGGGGATGTCGGTGTGGGCGAGCTCGGCCGGGTCGCGCACGAGGATGCGGGCCACGTCCACGGCGACGTTGCCGACCCCGATGACCGCGACGGACTCGGCGTCGAGGGTGAACGCGTCCGGGGCGACGTCAGGGTGGCCGCAGTACCAGTTGACGAAGTCGGTCGCCGCGTGGCTGCCGGGCAGCTCCTCGCCGGGGATGGCCAGGCGGGCATCGCGCATGGCGCCGGTCGCGTAGACGACCGCGTCGTAGGCCGCCAGCAGGTCGGCCCGGGTGACGGAGGTGCCCAGGTGGACGCCGCCGAAGAACTCCACGTGGGGGTGCTCGAGCACCCGGCGCAGGTAGTTGGCGACGGACTTGATGGACTTATGGTCCGGCGCCACCCCGTAGCGGACGAGCCCGTACGGGGTGGGCAGCCGGTCGAGCACGTCAACGTGAATGGCGGCCGCCACTGGCAGCGCCGCTGCCTGCTTGACCAGGGCCTCGGCGGTGTAAAGACCGGCCGGCCCGGAGCCGACCACGGCCACTCGCAGCATCGTCAAACCTCGCGCAGTGTGCGGGAAGCGGTTCTCCCCGCGACCCTTTGCCTTGACGCTACTCGCTGACGCGGCCCTCCGGGGAGGGCTTGCGGTCCGCTTCTGGCTGGGCGGGGTCGGACTGCTCGGGCGTGCGCAGCGCCACCGCCTCGGTGATCTGGCGGGCCAGGTGCTGCGGGGTGAGCCCGGCGGCGGCGAGGATGTCGGCCCGCTCGCCGTGGTCGATGAACTCCTGGGCCAGGCCGAACGTCTTGGCCGGGACGTCCACGTCGTGGTCGCGCAGCAGGCGGCAGACCGCGTCGCCGAAGCCGCCGGACCGGCCGTTGTCCTCCACCACCGCGACCAGCCGGTGCTGGCGGGCGGCCGCGACCACGGCCTCGTCGACCGGCTTGACCCAGCGCGGGTCGACCACGGTGACGCCGATGCCCTGGGTGCGCAGCCGGTTGGCGACCTCGACGCAGGTGACGGCCATCGGGCCGGCCCCGAGCAGGAGCACGTCGCGAGCCTCGCCCGGAGCGGGCTGGGCGAGGATGTCCATCGTCCCGAGCTTGGCGATCGCCTGGGCCTCGGTGCCGACGCTGCCCTTGGGCCAGCGCAGCACGGTGGGGCCATCGGACACGTCGATGGCCTCGTTCAGCAGCTCGGCGATGCGGCTGCCGTCGCGGGGGGCGGCGATCTTGAGGCCGGGGACGACCTGCAGGATCGACCCGTCCCACATGCCGTTATGGCTGGCGCCGTCAGGCCCGGTGACGCCCGCCCGGTCCAGGGTGACGGTGACCGGCAGCCGGTGCAGGGCCACGTCCATGAGGAGCTGGTCGAAGGCCCGGTTGAGGAACGTGGAGTACAGCGAGACGACCGGGTGCATGCCGCCCAGGGCCAGGCCCGCAGCGCAGGTCAGCGCGTGCTGCTCGGCGATGCCGACGTCGTAGACGCGGTCGGGGAACGCGGCCGCGAACGGGGCCAGCCCGACCGGGTGCAGCATCGCGGCGGTGATCGCGACCACGTCGGCCCGGCGGCTGCCGATGGCGACCATCTCGTCGGCGAACACGTCGCTCCAGGCGCGCTTGGCGGGGCTGGCGCCTCCGCCGGGGGCGACGGCCGGGCGGGCCGGGACCTGGTGCATCTGGTCCTGCTGGTCCTGCTCGGCGGGCAGGTAGCCGAAGCCCTTGCGGGTGATCGCGTGCACGATCACCGGGCCGCCGTACTCCTGCGCCTTGCGCAGGGAGCGCTCGAGCGCCGCCTCGTCGTGGCCGTCGATCGGCCCGAGGTACTTCAGGCCCAGGTCCTCGAACAGCACCTGCGGCTGGAGGAAGTCCTTGAGGCCCTTCTTGGCCCCGTGCAGCGCGCCGAACAGCGGGCTGCCGACCAGCGGGGTGCGGGTGACCGTCGTCTTGATGGAGTCCAGCACGTGCTCGTAGCGCTGGGAGACCCGGATGGTGGCCAGGTGGCTGGCCAGGCCGCCGATCGTGGGCTGGTAGGAGCGCCCGTTGTCGTTGACGACGATGACCAGGCGGGAGTCCTTGGCGACGGCGATGTTGTTCAGCGCCTCCCAGGCCATGCCGCCGGTGAGGGCGCCGTCGCCGATGACGGCGATGACGGTGCGGTCGCTCTCGCCCCGCAGCCGGTAGGCCTTGGCGATGCCGTCGGCCCAGGACAGGCTGGTCGAGGCGTGCGAGTTCTCCACCAGGTCGTGCTCGGACTCGCGCTGGCTGGGGTAGCCGGACAGGCCGCCCGGCTGGCGCAGCGTGTGGAAATCGCGGTAGCGGCCCGTCAGCAGCTTGTGGACATAGGACTGGTGCCCGGTGTCGAAGACGATCCGGTCCTTTGGCGAGCTAAAGACGCGGTGCAGGGCAATGGTGAGCTCGACCACCCCGAGGTTGGGGCCAAGGTGCCCGCTGGTCCTCGTCACGGTCTCCACCAGGACGTCCCTGACCTCCGTGGCCAGCGCGGACAGCTGGTCCTGGCTCAGCTCCTTCAGGTCCTCCGGGCCGTCGATGTGCTCCAGCAATGTCACGTCGCTGCGCTCCTCATGTGCTGTGCGGGCCAGATTGGTGAATTACCCGATAGTACGGCCGATCATCCTCGGCGTGACGCGGGCCAGGTCGCGTTAGCCGACCCCCGTGTCAGGGATCACGGGCGCCGCGCGCCGGTAATGCGGTGGTTAGATGGGGGGCGGCGGATGTTGGTCGGGCCTTCGAAGGGACGTGGTTCGCAGGTGCAAGCGGTCGTCGTGGAGAGGCTGGGCGGGCCGGAAGTACTAGGCGCCGGCGAGTGGCCAGACCCAGTTCCGGGCGCCGGCGAGGTCGTGGTCCGGGTCGCGGCGGCCGGGGTGAACTTCCGCGACATCTACGAGCGGACCGGGGCCGGCAACTACGCCACCCCGGTCCCCTACGTATCGGGCGCGGAGGGTGCCGGGACGGTGGTCGCGGTCGGCCCGGACGTGACCAGCCTCACCGCCGGTGACACCGTTGCCTGGTGGGACGCGCGCGGCAGCTACGCCGAGCTCGTCGCGGTGCGGGCGGCGAAGACGGTCCGCGTCCCGGCCGGGGTGGACCCGAAGGTCGCGGCGGCCGTCATCTTGCAGGGACTGACCGCGCACTACCTGTGCCGCAGCACGTTCGAGGTCCGCGAGGGGACGGTCACGGTCGTGCACGCCGCCGCGGGCGGGGTCGGGCTGCTGCTGACCCAGATGATCAAGCGGCTCGGCGGGATCGTGGTGGCGACCACCTCGGGCGGCCCGGACGGCCTCAAGGCCGGCCTCGCCCGGGAGGCGGGGGCAGACCGCGTGGTCGGCTACGGCGACTTCGTGGCGGCAGTGGCCGCGGCGTCGGGCGGGCGCGGCGCGGACGTGGTCTACGACGGCGTCGGCGCGGCCACGTTCGAGGACGGGCTGCTGGCGCTGCGCCCGCGCGGCCTCATGGCACTGTACGGGGCGGCCAGCGGGCCGGTGCCGCCGCTGGACCCGCAGCGGCTGAACAGCGGCGGGTCCCTTTTCCTGACCCGTCCCACCCTGGCGAACTACGTGTCGGACCCCGAGGAGCTGCGCTGGCGGGCCGGGGAGCTGCTCGGCTGGGTCGAGCGGGGCGAGCTGGGCGTCCGCGTCGGGGCCGAGTACCCGCTGGCCGACGCGGCCCGCGCGCACGAGGACCTCGCGGCCCGGCGCACGACCGGCAAGCTGCTGCTGATCCCGTAGGCGGCGCCGGCGGGCAGCGCCCGTAAACGGCAGCGCCCGTAAACGGCGACGGCCGGCCGCCGGGGGGCGGCCGGCCGGGGGCTGAACTGGCCGGGCGCCCTAGGTGGCCGAGCGCTGGCGGGCCGACTCGCGCATGGACGCCTTGTACGCGACCTTGCGGGCCTCCTTGGCGACCGCCTTGTCCGGGTGGTACTGGCCGATGTGCCCCAGCACCAGGAGGGCGTCCGGGTGGGGGCCGCGCGACAGCAGGTCCAGGAACGGGCCGGGCTCGCCGTCGGGCGGCATCGCCTCGGCGAACGCCTCCGCCAGCTCGTCGGCGTCGGTGTCCTCGTCGTCGCACGAGATCGCCAGCAGGTCGGTCGCCATCCACGACAGGTCGTCAGCGTCCGGCTCCAGCTCGGCCGGGAGCGCCGCCGCGTCCTCCAGGCCGCCCGCCTTGACCAGGGCCATCTTCGCGTACGGGCGCAGCTCGAGCATGTGCAGGCGCTCGCGCCAGGCCGGCTCGGCGGCGGCGCCGAGGTCGGTGGCGATCGCCACCGCGATCAGCCGCTGGGCGGCGTCGCCGGCGGCGGCGGCCTCCAGCAGCTCCGTCGCGGCGTCACCAGGGGCGCGGGCGGCGAGCCAGGCGGCGGTCTCCACGTCGAGCTCGTCGTCGGGGACGCCGTCGGCCAGCCCCACCAGCTGCGCGGCCGTCATCTCGGCGTAGTCGTCGGGCAGCAGCGGCACGTCCACCCCGGCGTCGGTGAACTGGAGCCGCATCTCCCGCAGGGCCAGCGGCGTGAGCCGGACCGCGCCGTCCTCCGGGGACGGGACGGTGAGCGCGCCGACCTCGGTCAGCTGGTCCAGCAGGGCGACGGCGGGGTCACCGTGCTCGCGGGTGAACGCGGCCCAGGCCTTCGCCGCCGAGGCCGGCAGGTCCGACAGGGCGCTCTCGGCCACCACGTCGCTGACTTCCTCCAGCGTCAGCCCCTCGCGGCGGGCCATGAAGAACAGCAGCGCGACGCTGGCGCCGGGAACGTGGAAGTCGACCTCGGCCGGGCGGGACTGCGCCCCCGCCGACGCGACGCACATGGCCTCGGTCAAGACGGCGGCGAAGGTGGCGGACCACGCGTTGATCGCGCCCTCGTCGTCGGCGTCCCACTCCTGGGCCGTCTCGCCGGCGGTTACCCGGCCTTCCTCGGCCTCGGTGATCCAGTCGACCGCGCCGGCGTACTTCCACAGGTAGCCGAACCGCTCGGGGGTGACGCCGGCCGCCTGCCGGGCGGCCTCCTGGTCAGCCACCGCCAGCTCGGCGTCCGCATCGACATCACGGCCGTCCTCCCCGGCCCAGGCGGCCAGCGCGGCCAGCTCCGTCATCAGGGGGATGGCGCGCGCGGCGGCGGCGAGGTCCGCGTCCCCGGGCAGCCGCAGCGGCGGCAGCTCGTCGGGCAGGCCGAACGCCTCCTTGAGGCCGACCTCCTCACCGGGGTCCCACTCGTCGTCGTCCGCCCACTCCTGCCCGTCGCCCGCCAGCTCGTCACCGTGCTCGTCGTGGTCGTGGTCGTGGCCGTCGTGGCCGGAGTGGTCGTGGCCCGGGAGGTCGCGGCCGGGCCGGCCGTGGTCATGCGCCATGCCGCGAGCCTACTAGCGCCCGGCTCGTGCGGTGGGCGCCATGACCGAAGCCTGGCGGCCCCGGCCGGCGCGGTGCGCGGCGGCCTGCTGGGCGGCCCGGCGGGCGTCGCGGGCGACGCGCCGGTCGGGGTGGTGGCGGCCGAGGATCGTCAGGACCCGCACCACGTCGGGGTGCGATCCGAGCGACATCAGGCGCAAGATCCACTCCTCCTGGCCGGCGGGCACCGCCTCGCGGAACTGCCGCGCGATGTCGTCGGGATCGGGGTCGTCCTCCCCGCAGGCCAGCGCCAGCAGGTCGGTCGCGAGCCAGGTCAGGTCGTCCGGCCCCGGCTCGGTGACCAGCGGGACGGTGCTGCCGGCCAGCTCGCTCGCCATCCGGCTGAGCTCGATCCGGGCGTAGGGCCGCACCTCCGGCGCCGACAGCGCCTCCCGCCAGGCGGGCGCGGCCCCCTCGCCCAGCCCGCGCGCGAAGCCGATCGCGACCAGCCGGGCGGCGGCGCCGGCCGAGGCGGCGTAGCCGAGGAGCTCCGCCCCGGCGGCGCGCGGGCCGCGGGCGGCGGCCCACTGCCGCGCCAGCTCGCCGAGCTCGGCCGGCAGCAGGCCGCCGTCCAGGGCGACCAGCTGCGCCGCGCTCATCCGGCCGGGACGGTCCGGAACGGCCGTGACCTGCACCCGGGCGGCGGCCAGCTCGATCCCGAGGGCGCGCTGGGCCAGCGGCGTGAGCCGGACCCGGTCCTCCCCGGCGGGCGAGGGCTCGATCGCCCGCAGCGCGGTGAGCTGGTCCAGCAGCACCCGCACGGGGTCGGCCGCGGTCCGCGCCCGCGCGTCGAGCTGCCGGCGGACCCGCGACAGCCCGAGTTCCCCGACGGCACCTCGGGCGATCAGGTCGCGCACGGCCGTGACCGGCAGGCCGCCCTCGGCCCGGGCGAGGAACAGCCGGACGGCCGCGAGCGAGCCCAGCCCCTGGAAGCTGAGCCGGCCCTGCCCGGCCGGGTCGAGTGACTCGGCCACGTCGAGGGTGGTCGCGAGGACGCCCGCGAGCAGGGCGCCCCAGCCGCGCAGGACCTCGTCGCCGGCGCCGTCGGCGCCGTCGTCCCCACGGGCCAGCCAGGGCCGGGCCAGCTCGCCGGGGACCGCGAGGGCCGGGCCGCCCGCCGCCTCGGCTGGGGCGATCCAGGCCGCGGCGCGAGCGGCTGCCCACGCCAGGCCGGCGGCCGGGACCGGG